>CAIWVL010000065.1 GCA_903916085.1 uncultured Spartobacteria bacterium | reverse complement strand
CCCTCTCAGGTGCCATCTACAGCGTTTGGCAATCGAAGCGGAATCAAGCGCGGCTAGCCGAAGCCAACAAGATTTTGAGCGAGGAACAAGCCATTGCCCGCCGCAACATGGCCACCACCGCTTATGGCGACCAAAACGCCGCGAGCGGACGTCGCGCAGAAGACGTCCCAGCGGCACTCGCCGCCTCCAAGATCCTTCAGGCCGGGCGCGCCGAAACCATCGCGGAAAACGGACTCAAAATCAAAGCCAACAGCGCTCAAGGCGAGCTCTCGGAACTACAGGCTAAAATCGCTTATCAAGGCCTTCTAATACAACTGTTTGTCCAACGCCGCTTTCATCATGTAGTGATCGGCACAAGGTTCTACCGAGCCCTATTTACCGATGGCGACTCAAGACTGAACCTGCCGGACTCCGATCAAAACCCGTTTAAAAAAGGTGCGGGCACTTCGCCGTCTGTGGCGACCCTTGAGTCTCTTGCCAACGAGGCCATCCGAGAAGTCCAAACCAATGTTCAGGCTTTCCATAAGCTTTACGACTTAAGTCAATTACGAGGCGCAACCGACCGCCTGAAAGATGCTCTGCGCACAGGCGAATTCATGCCTGAAGTGCGCACCCTGCCCTTTGAGCGTAAGCACAAAATCTTGGTTTTCAGCGAAAACACCCTCCGCCTCCAAGCCGCCATTGAGGCGCACGACTACACCACTGCCCAACAACTCTTGGAAGGTCCCAACGGACTCCACTCGGTGGCACAGGATTTTGACGCCGCGAAATACAAGGCCCTCATTGACGAAGCGCGTAATTCCTCCGGGCTGCTTTTGGCGAAAGCGCGAAACGCCGCGAACTTGGGCGATAAAGATGGGTTTGAAGCCGCGCTCAAAGAGGCCTCGAGCATTTGGCCGAATAACCCTGAATTGCTCGAGGCCGCCAGCAAGGCCTTCAACACGGGGGATGTTCTTGCTCAAGCCCAGGTTGAGTTTGACCAACTCGTCGCACGCAAGAATTTCCGGCGAATCGCACAGGAATCCGGTCGTTTTCTTGCAGCTACACAGACCTCCGCGCCCGAGAAACAGGCGCAACTCAAAGCCATTTTGGAAGACTTCAAAATCCTCGAGAGCGCCCTCATGGCAGCGCAGGAAATGGAGCGCCAAGGCAACGCAGCGGGCGCTTGGGAGGCGGTGGACAAAGTAGCGCAACGTTTTCCAGACGATCTTCCCCTTTCACAGGCCCGAGCGCTCTACACAACCAGGGCCGCAGATTTTGTGCGCACCATCCAGACGGCGCAGGACCATGAACGGCGCTCTCAAAATGCGACTGCCTTGGCGTGGTTCCTCAAATCCCAGCGACTCTATCCCAAGAGCGATTTGGCAACCGAAGCGATCCGCCGCCTTCAAACGCAGCTGCTAGAAGCCAGCACGCATTAAGCCAGAGGGGGTAAATCAGGCTGGTTGAAAAAACGCTCTAAGCCGCTCGCGTGCCCAACGCTCAACACACTGCATGAAACCCACCCTCAGACTCCTGGCCGCCCTGCTTTTGGCACCGCTCGCCACTCTGCACGCCCTTGAACCGGTCGCCGTTGATCTCGCTAAACGCACTTGGCAGGGCATTCCGGGTCTTGAACACACTGAGAAAGGACGCATTTTTAGCTCCTGGTTCACCGGCGGGCCGAAGGAACCGGCACCGGAGAATACAGTCGTCCTTTCTTACAGCGACGATGCGGGCAAAACCTTCAAAGCGCCTGTTGCCATGGGCTTACCAACGAGCGACGGGGCACGCTGTTATGATCCCTGTCTTTGGATCGATCCAAAAGGACGGCTCTGGTATCTATTCAACCGCAGCCTCAAAGACAGCGCTCAGCACGGCGTTTATGCACGCATCTGCGATCATCCAGATGCCTCACCACTCGTTTGGAGCGCAGAGTTCCGCGTAGGTTTCGGCGGGCCGTTCAGCTTCCGCATGAACAAACCCGTCGTGCTTACCACGGGCGAATGGGTCATGCCCGTTACGCACGCCCTCGAGCCAGTGAAGGCATGGGCGGGCTTTGATCCAAAACAAGTTCAGGGCGTGGGCATTTCCACGGATGAAGGTAAAACGTGGACGCTGCATGGGGCCGTCAAAACGCCCGAAGCTGCGTTGGAAAACATGATTGTGGAGCTGCGCGACGGCCGGCTTTGGATGCTCATCCGCACGGCAAATGTGCTCTGGGAAAGTCATTCCAGTGACAAGGGCCGCACCTGGACAGATGGCACCCCCACCACGATTGCCACACCGCATTCGCGTTTCTTCATCCGCCGTCTGGCTTCGGGCAATCTTTTGCTAGTCAATCATCGCAACTTCAAGGGCCGCAGCCACCTCACCGCCCAGCTCTCCACCGACGATGGTGCCACCTGGAACCCAGGACTTTTGCTCGATGAACGCAACAACGTGTCGTACCCCGATGGCGTCCAAGAAAAAGACGGTCTCATCTGGATCACCTACGACCGGGACCGCAATGGCCAGGGCGACATCCTGTTGGCAAAGTTTCGCGAGGAAGATGTGCTTGCGGAAAAAGATGTCTCCGGTGCGGTGAAGCTGAAGCAAACGATCAACAAGCTCGACAAACCCCTCTGGGAATTTGCGCCCGCCGAGAAAAAAGCGGTCTGGGAGCAGCAGCGGGACGCGCTCAAGAGTGTAGACATCTCGGAGGAGACAGCGCGCCAAGTCGTTATTGCACAGGGCACACCGCAGGAGTACCACGCGCATCCAACCACGGCGCTGCTGGCGGATAATAAGACGATGTTCGCGGTCTGGAACCTCGGCCACGGGGGCCATGCGGGGCCGGTGGCTCGTAGCCTCGACGCCGGGCTGACTTGGTCGCGCCTGGATGGCGCGATGCCCCAAAACTACGTCAACTTTCGCAATTGCCCGAGCGTCTACCGCATCACCGACCCGCAGGGAAAAGAGCGGTTATGGGTGTTTGCGGCGAGCACGCTCGTGAAGGAACCCCGTGAGTTCGCGGGCCGGTTAAAGGGCTGGATGCCTCGTGTCGTTAGCGAAGACGACGGCAAAACGTGGAGCGAAGTGCCGCCGCTAGGGATCATGCCTCAAAACCCCACCGATAAAGATTGGTTTAACAGTCCCTTTCGGAATGTGATGACTTTTTCCAGCATGGTACGGCTCAAGGACGGCAGCACCTTGGGCGTATTTCATCGCTCGACCGGTCTGGGCGAAGGCGGCACCCTGCAGGTGCTCCAATCCATCACAAAAGACGGCGGATTCACCTGGTCCGAGCCGGTCATGGTGTGCGATGGCACGCAGTTGGAGCGCAAAGACCCCTGCGAGCCGTACGTTTTCCGCTCACCTGATGGGGCGGAGCTGTGCTGCATCATGCGCGAGAATCGCCGCAGCGGGACGAGCCTCGTCATGTTTAGCAAGGATGAAGGCCAAACTTGGAGCGCGCCGCTCGACACGCCTTGGGGCCTCACGGGCGACCGCCATCACGGGATCCAGTTGCCCGATGGGCGCTTGGTCATCGTCTCCCGCAACACTTCGCCGATCGCGAAAGATAAAGGCGGATTCATCGCTTGGGTCGGCACCTACGACGACATCAAGAACAGCAAGCCTGGCCAGTATCGCATCAGCCTGCTCAAGAGCTTTAAGGACGGCTTTTATCCCGGCCTACACCTGCTCCCCGACGGCACCATCGTCGCCACGACTTACGCCACCTATCGGAAGGACGACGGCGGTTGCTCCATTGTGAGCGTGCGCTTCAAGATGAGCGAGATCGACGCCCTGACGAAACAAGAGAAGTAGCCATTGCCCCTCACCTGCCAAGACACCGCGCGCTGGCCCGCGCCTTTGTCCAACAGCACCAGCGTGAAATGATTCAGGCACTCGTCAAGTCAGCGTGAAATGCCATTGCTGATTTCTAACGGGCGGCACCGACGGTTTCAGAGGAGGATTTTCTCAAACCTCTGTTCTCTCTGTGACATCCTGTTAACCCTCCTCCAAAGCCGCAGCGACTTTACCCTTGCGGATAAAATCCAAGCGGCAAACAAAAGAGGAAGTCCGCTGCGCTTCGCCAGCCCAAACCTTTCCGATGAAGACCCCACATCCCGATTCCGCTTCGCCCAGCACGCCGGCCTCCAAAAAGAGCCTCAATCTGCACGCCGCAGCCGCTGCGGGTACGCTCAACGAAATTTCCGCGCCCACGTTCTCCCGTAAAACGCTTCTTGCAACGGCAACGGATCCTGACCAGCCCAAGCATTTTCTTCACGTTGCAGCCGAGAGTGGAACGCTTGAAGCTGTACCGGGCGTTGTTTGGGTCAATTTACACAAGTTCCAGTCCGAAAAGCTCACGGAACCAGAGACCGCTCTACTCAAGGATCTACTCGAACTCTACGCCAGTTTGGTCGCGAGGTACTGCGAGCGTCTCGACGCCGATCCCGGCATCTATCACCGCGAGATCCCCCCCGACTTCAAAAGCGACCCCACAATCCGCGCCCTGCACCGCAAGCATGAGGTGCGGCGATTAGAGGAATCCCCCATCCGCTTTGAAGACCTCCCTCAGCGTCTCCAGCAAGGGGACGACGCGTTCCATGCGTGGTCGCGGCCCTGGCTCAAACTACTCGCCGCCGAAACCCATCCCTTCGACAAAATCCCCGAGCAACTGCGCAATAATGCCGAGGCCCTTGAGGCTTGGATGGCTCCGTGGCTCACTTGGCTAGCCACCAAACCGATCGAGTCGTTCAAGATCCCGCCGGAACTGCGCCAAAATCCGCAGGCGATCGCAGCTCGTAAACAGCACCATTGCAATGCAGTATGCAAAGGCGACGAAGCCGCGTTACGCACCGTACCCGAGGAGCTACACGGAGAACCAGAGTTGCTGGAGGCCATGACAGACGGCTGGTCGGCTTGGCTTGACAAAAACGGACTGAAAGGCTGGCCAAACATGCCCGACGCTTTCCGGCACTCGGACCGCCTTCAGCAACAGGCTGCAGCCCTTTGGATTGCGCGCATTCAAAACGAACCGTTCGACTGGATTGAAGTGCCCAGAGAACTGCACCACCTCCACTCCATTAGCGATGCCTGGATGGCTTCGCAAATGCTCCATCCCCAGATGGAACCCTCGATGGCTGAGATCGCCGCGCAACCCAACATCGCACGAGTCACTCTGCAACTCTGGCGCAACAGCAACAATTGGAACCGGCAAAAAACCGGAGCCATGCTGATTGAGCTTCGCAACAAGCCCTGGCACTTGGACAAACTCTCGGAAGCGGCCCGCAGCCACCCGATGATCCTCGAGGCCGCACACGACGGGGCTCTGGATTTCCTTGAACGCGATGGCGGCTATTTCCACGTCCTCCCGAAGGCTCTCCGCGAAGAGCAGGAGCTTTTGGTGCTTGCCGCAGCCGCATGGCTGGACTCGCTCAAGGCAGGCCACTGCACTTGGGAACAGATCCCAGCAGAAATTCATGCCGCGAGTTCCCTAGCGCGCTGGAAAGAAAAAGAAGACAGCAAACACCGCAAAGTGGAACGTGAGCTTAAGCAGGTCGCCGCCGAAGGTCGCCTCCGGGCCAACCCCCAGTTGCGCGACGAAGAACTCACCAAGAAAGAGCTCAAAAGCGCGAGTATCCGCAAGCTGCGTGCGTCGTACTGGGCGAAAAAAGTAGAGCAGGACCAGATGCAATTTTTGGAGGTGCCCGAAAGCCTTCTGGGGCAGGCACCTATCCAGGCTGCCATGAGGCTGCACTGGGGCCCGCTCGTACGCAATAACCCCGCTGGATTTGAAACCCTGCCTGATCGGGTCAAAGCAGATGAAGGAATCCAGCGCGTTTACAAAATCGCCACCCGAAGCGCTGACGCATCGGAACAAATTCAGGATTAGCGATTTACTCGCGGAAACGCCAGCATGAGGCATCGGCTTGTGCTGGCGGCTTGAACCCCTGACTGAAGGAAGACAAGCACCCGGGCTCATGGGCGCTTGTTTAATTGCTTGCGTTCCCGCCTTCCCACAGAGGGCGTCTCTCTGTAATCTGCAATCTCAGTCGGTATCTTCCCAACCCCATGAACACCCCCGCTCAAGACGTCTGGAGCAGCATCGCGCAGACGCCCCAGTATCAAGAACTGCTGCGTTCTAAACGCGCTTTCATTTTTCCAACAAGCATCTTCTTCATCGCGTACTACTTCGCTCTCCTTGTTTTGGTGGGCTGGTGGCCTGATCTCATGAAAAAGCCGGTGCTCGGCCCAGTCAACGTTGCTTACCTGTTCGCGCTCTCGCAATTTTTCATGGCTTGGAGCATCGCCTTCGTTTACGTCCGCAAAGCAAGCGAGTGGGACAAACAAGCCAAATACATTCTGGATCAGCAAGAACTCGGCGGTGGCATTTCCGCCAAGCACTAACGCCTCCTCCCGTCTTTTTTCCCCTCTTTCCCTCTTTCTCTTTTCCCCTCAAACCCCATGACTTCCGCCATTTGGATGTTCCTCGCCTTCGTGATCGCCACTCTCGGGATCACCATTTGGGCCGCTAAACGCAACACTGGTGCCAGCGCTTACTTCGCCGCCGGACGCAGCATTACAGGTTGGCAAAACGGCCTTGCCGTTGCCGGTGACTACATGAGTGCTGCGAGTTTTTTAGGCATTTCGGGGATGATCGCCCTGTATGGCTTTGATGGCTTTATGTACTCCGTGGGCTGGCTCGTGGCTTACCTGACCGTCCTGCTAGTCGTCGCTGAACCGCTACGCAACGCCGGCAAGTACACCATGGCCGATCTTCTGGCCTACCGTCTCACGCCGCGTCCCGTGCGCGCCATGGCGTCCCTGAGCACCATCACGGTCTCCACCTTTTACATGGTCGCTCAAATGATTGGAGCGGGCGCACTCGTCAAATTGCTTCTGAAAGACATGCCGTTCATCACCACCAACATGGCCATCATCGGCGTAGGTGTGCTCATGGTGGTGTACGTTGTTTTTGGAGGAATGCTGGCAACCACTTGGGTGCAGATCATCAAGGCTATTCTCCTACTCACCGGCACCATCTTCCTCAGCGTGCTGGTTATGAAAGAGTTCGGCTTCAGCTTCGAACGCTTCTTTGACGCAATCTCCCACCTCACCTACACCGATCCCAAAACTAAACTCGAGGTCACCCGAAACTTTCTGGATCCAGGCATGAAATTTGGGGACGCCGCCACTCATGGAGTCGGCAAGTGGGACCTCATCTCGCTCGGAATCGCCTTGCTCTTCGGCACCGCCGGTCTCCCGCACATCTTGGTCCGTTTCTACACTGTGCCAGACGCCAAGACGGCGCGTGTTTCAGTCGTTTGGGCCATGATAATTATCGGGTTCTTCTACATCTTAACCACCTTCCTTGGATTCGGTGCCGCCACCTTACTGAAGCCCGATCACATCCCCACCGACAACATGGCCGCCCCCCAGCTTGCCGACGCCCTCGGTGGCCCGCTCTTCTTTGCCTTCATTAGCGCCGTGGCCTTCGCCACCATTCTCGCCGTAGTCGCTGGGTTAACCATCAGCGCAAGCGCCTCTTTCGCCCACGACTTCTATTCCAACGTGCTTCATCACGGTAAAGAAACCGATCCGAACAGGGAAGTCCGCGTCGCTCGGATCACTGCCTTCGTTGTAGGGGCGGTCTCTATTTTCCTCGCCATCCAACTCCAGTCAGTCAACGTCGCTTTCCTTGTCGGCCTCGCCTTTGCAGTGGCGGCAAGCGCGAACTTGCCAGTCATCGTGCTCTCGATCTTCTGGAAGCGCTTCAGCACCACAGGTGCAGTCGCCGGTCTGGCCGTCGGACTTTTGGCAAGCATCGCGCTCATCTTAGTCAGCCCCAGTATCATGGGCATTGACGGTCCAGAAGTGCTTGCCTCCAAGCGCCATCTCATTCAGATGAACGCAATTTTTCCGCTCAACAACCCCGGTATTTTGAGCATTCCGATCGGCTTCCTAGCAGCCATTCTCGGCTCGCTGCTGCGTCCAGAACCGGAAGCAGAGGCCAAGTTTGAAGAGCTCCAAGTACGCGCCCAAACGGGTCTGGGTGCTGAAAAAGCGACGGCACACTAGCCGCTTTATTGAAAGCGAGGCGTACGTTCCAAGGTACGCTTCGCCCAAAGCAGCTGTTTCAGGCCTTTTTGAATACACGCAACGCCCGACGACGACGTTGCGTTAATCTCGACAAATCGATCAAGGACGAGAAGGCTCCTCCCCCCCCTCATCTTTACACACCTCAATTTTTATGCGTTTTGCCAATCAGGTTGCAGTCGTTACCGGCGCCGGTCGAGGTATCGGACATGCCATCGCACTCAAGTTTGCCTCCGAAGGTGCCCGCGTTGCTGTCGTCTCTCGAAACGAAAACAATGCTCTCCGCACCGCTGACGAAATCAACGAGCGCCATGCCGGTCTCGCCAAAGCCTACTCCGTAGACGTGGCAAACCATGCCGCCGTAGCTTCCCTTGCTGAACAGATTCTCTCGGATTTTTCGCGAATCGACATTCTTGTGAATAACGCCGGCGTCACTCGCGACGGCCTGTCGATGCGGATGAGCGAAGAGGACTGGGACACGGTCGTGGACACCAACCTCAAAGGCACCTTCAACTGCATCCAGGCGTTTGAACGCGCCATGATCAAGCAACGCTCCGGTCGGATTATCAACATCGGTTCCGTGGCAGGCCTCATGGGCAATGCCGGTCAGGCTAACTACGCCGCCTCCAAGGCCGGTGTCTTGGGCCTCACCAAAACCATTGCCCGCGAACTCGCCAGCCGAGGCATCACCTGCAATGTGGTAGCTCCCGGCTTCATTGCCACAGACATGACCGAGGTTTTGCCAGACAAAATCAAGCAGGCTGTGATCGGCCAGATTCCAATGGCCTCCTTTGGAAAGCCCGAGGACATCGCCGCTGCCGTCGCATTCCTGGCCAGCGCCGAGGCCGGCTACATCACGGGTCAATGCCTGACCGTAGACGGTGGTATGGTCATGTGATCCTTAAAGGAAAACAATTCGCCATGGACCTCCTTCTGCTCCGCCACGCCGACGCCCTGAATCACGCCGCCACAGACCTCGCCCGTCCACTCTCCGAGCGCGGTCATCGTCAGGCGGCCGCTGTAGCCAACGCCCTTGCAGACTCGGACGCCAAGCCCAAACTTATCCTTAGCAGCCCCGCAGTGCGTACCATGGAAACGGCTGCGGCCGTCGCAAAGGCATTGCAACTCGAAGTTACACCCTGCCCATGGGCCGCTCCCGGGATGTCTCCAGCGGATGCCCGAGCCGAACTTAAAAAATACGCCAGCTTTGGGAGGGTCCTTCTGGTGGGCCACCAACCTGACTTAAGCGTCCTTGCGGCAGGGCTCTTAGGTATGGACGATGACCTGCGTCTGAACGTCACCAAAGCCAGCCTCATGCATCTGCATCTGGATTCACCGCATTCCGCAGAGCTCATTTCTTTTGTTCCATGCAACATCGCCTAAATAAAGACCTCCAGCGCACCGCCAACTTCACAGCCGACGCCGCAGCTCTCATCATCGAGACTGGCCGCCGCGCCATCGCGGACTCCGGCCTTTTTCGCCTGGGACTCGCCGGGGGCAACACGCCCCGTGCGATCTACGCAGCCCTCGCTCAAACTCCCAACGCTCTCCCCTGGGATCGCGTCCAGATCACCTTCGGAGATGAACGTTGCGTTCCCCCAGACCACGCAGACAGCAACTATTTGATGGCCAAAGAGGCGCTCCTGAGCCGCGTCCCAATCCCTGAGGGCAACGTCTTCCGGATCCGAGGCGAAATCCACCATGAAGAAGCCGCCACAGAGTGCGAAGCCCGTCTGAATGCAGTAGCCCAAAGACTTGGCGAAGCGCGTTACGTGCACGACCTACTCCTGCTCGGACTCGGCGAAGACGGCCACACAGCATCCCTTTTCCCAGGCTCGCCCGCGTTGGACGAAACGGATCGCAATGTCATTCCCGCTACGGGCCCTAAACCCCCGCCCCAACGGATTACCTTCACCCTGCCCCTCATCAATGCCGCACGCTTGGTGGTGTTTCTCGTGAACGATCCCAAGAAGGAACCGATTGTGCAGGCGGCATGGAATGGGGAATTTCCCTCGGGCAAAGTTTCTCCCACACAGGGCAAAGTGCTTTGGCTGGTGGGGATGTAGTCAAAAAACCTAATCAAAAGCATCGCAGCTAGATACAGTGCGGCAGCCTGGGGGTGAGCTCAGGACACCCTCCAGCTCGCTGCACAGATTCTGCCATCGATGCGTTTCCGGCTTTGCACTGGGCCGCCGTTTCGTTCAGGGTTCGACATGGCAGACGCTACGCCCCAGTCTCTCGACAGCCTTTTTTACAAGGAGGCTGAAGCCTTTTTCGCCGAGCACACCCACACCGCGCTCACTTACGACGACGTCACCCTAGCGACGCTCTACTCTGAAGTCCTCCCTCGCGATGCCCAACTGGACACGCGCCTCAGCGACTCCCTAAATCTGCGTATACCCGTGGTATCCGCCGACATGGACACGGTCACGGAAGCAAACATGGCCATCGCACTCGCGCGCTGTGGCGGTCTCGGCCTCATCCACTGCAACATGCCCGAGCGCAACCAGCTCTCAGAAGTGAGCCGGGTCAAAAACAACGTTCATGGTCTCATTAGCGACCCCATCAAGGCAGCCCCCGAGCAGAGCATCGGCGAACTCCTCGCTTACCTTGAGGAAAAGGAGTTTACCTTCCGCACCTTTCCCGTCGTGGACCAAGACGGGCGCCTCCTCGGCCTCCTGCCCGGACAAGTCGTCCGCTCGCGACATGCCAACAAAAAAGTCATCGAAGTGATGACGCCTCGGGCTCTCGCCCCTGCCCTATGTGAATCCGAACTAGGCGCCGATCCTATCGAACGCGCTGACCGTTTCTTCACCGAAAACGTCGGCACACACAAGCTCCTGGTAGTGGACAAAAACGACCGCCTCAGAGGGTTGTTCACGCTCTCGGACATCGAGCGGATCCGGCAGGAACACAACGCTCAAACCAAACCCGCACGCGACTCCAACTTCCGGCTGTTGTGCGGTGCAAGCGTCTCCGCGACACGCACGGCCGCAGGCGAATTGGATGCCGAGCGGATCTTAGCGCATGTGGCTGGCCTCGTAGAACGCGGGGTCGATGTGGTGGCGGTGTCGACAGCGCACGGTCATTCCAAAGGCGTGGGCGATACCGTTTGCCTCATTCGCAAGGCGTTCAAAGACTTGCCCATTATTGCGGGCAACGTCACAAGCGGCGCTGGAGTGGATTACCTGGCGGACTGCGGCGCGAGTATCATCAAAGTCGGTCAGGGGCCCGGCTCCATTTGCACCACGCGAATCGTCGCAGGCGTCGGTATCCCGCAGTTCACCGCCCTCTATGTGGCGAGCCGCGCCGCTGCCAAACGGGGAGTCACCATTCTGGCAGATGGCGGCATCACAAAATCCGGCGACGTGGTCAAGGCGCTGACTCTCGCGGATGGCGTCGTGTGCGGCGGATTGCTTGCGGGTTGCCCTGAGGCGCCGGGTAGCGTCATGGAGATCAACGGAAAGCTCTACAAACAGTACCGCGGCATGGGCTCCCTCGCCGCCATGAGCGCAGGCAGTGCCGCCCGCTATGGCCATGCCGCCAAAGACGCAGCCCGCAAAGTGGCAGCCGAAGGCATTGAAGCGCTCAAAGAAGTTTCCCCGAAACTCGATCAAGTACTCCTCCAGATGGCGGGTGGGATCCAGAGCGGCATGGGGTACCTCGGCGCGCGCAACTTACAGGAACTCCGCGCCAAGGCGCGCTACATTCGCGTGACGCCGGCGGGCCAACGCGAGAGCGCCCCACACGACGTCATTGAAGTGAAGACCGGCAGCTAAAAAAGACCGGCAAACACGCGGCGTGCCCTCCCGAGCGCAACGTGCGCGCACGCGCCACTCAATGGCGAGATCACCATAAAAACAGCACCGGAAGGCGTCCCAAGTCAAAAGGAACCTGACAGACCCAAGAAATGGGTTACCCTTCCCGTCTATGAAGCCGCGCACCATTACCCGGCTCACGGTTTTGCTTTTGCTCGTCGCCCTGCATGGAACGCTCGTCTCGCGTGCCGCAGAAGAGTCTTTTCCCGTGACCACCTCCGAGGCCCATGCGACGGGCCAAAATCCGCGCACCCCAGAGGAACTCATCGCGGCCTTGGGACGCAATGCCAAGCCAGACTGGACCGCCCGGTTTCGTCCGCCGGTTCCGACCACTTTAGGCAGCCGGGCACAAACGGCCCTGGTCATTGGCAGTGTATTTTGTGACGGCTATCTTGCGGCCCAAGCGGAAGATGCACAGCAATGTCGGAACGTGGGCAAAGACCTCATTGCCCTGGCAAAAACACTCGGCGTTCAGGCCGATCTTCTCGACCGCAGCCGGAGCTTTGCCGATTCTGCTCAAAAAAAAGACTGGCCGGTTCTACGCCGCGAACTCAGCGCGATGGAAGCCGATCTAGCTACCTCACTGCGCCAACACAATGACGACGGCCTGGCGCATCTCGTTTCCTTGGGGGCATGGATGCGTAGCGTCGAAATTGTGGCGGCCGTATTAAAAGAAAACTACTCCGAACCCGCCGCCCATCTGCTCAGGCAACCGGCGTTGGGCAAGCTCTTTGCGGGGGCGTTTGAGCCCTTAAATGAGAAGCTACGCGCAGACGCTCTGCTGACGTTGCTCCGTCCACGACTGGCCTCGCTTGAGGCAACGCTGGGAGGCTCGCCCGAAATCTCGCTATCCCAAGACGAGGTTCGGCTACTGGCCGATTCGCTGACAGCGATCCTCCAGGAAATCACCTCGCGCTAGCACCAGCATGCACCCATTTTCCAACGCCTAAACCCTTAACGCCAACCCACCGCCGCCATGCCCTTCGAAGACTCTCTCACCGCTGAAAAGACTGGAATGCCACGTGTTACCCAGTTCTCCGTGTTCCTTCCCAACAAAGTGGGCGCACTGATGGAAGTCGTCAATCTCCTCAATAACCACAACGTTCATGTCGTTGCCACGAGCGTCCAGGCCTCCGCCGACTCCGCCATCGTGCGCATCGTTGTGAGCGATCCCGAGTCTGTACAGGACATCTTTGCAGAACACGAAATCCCGCACTCCGTCTGCGACCTGGTTGTCGTGGAACTGCCCGAAGGCCCCACCGAACTAGGCCGTTTACTCGCCGCCCTGCTGGCCGCCGACGTCAACATCTTCGGGTCTTACGCTCTCCTCACTCGCCCTCGGGGCCGTTCCGCCCTCGCCTTGCACGTCGAAGACAACGAATGCGCCATCTCCGTACTCAACCAGCACGGCTTCCAAATTCTCGGGCAGTCCGACATTTCACGCTAAACTGCGGCGCCTGCCACCCAGCCTATCCCGGCAAGGCTCGTCCCGCCCAACTGCCGTCATAGCCTTCATTGCCTAAGTGCCCAAGTGCCCGTGCTTTTCCGTTCCAAAAAAATCCTGTTCCTTTGCGCGCTTGCATTGCTCAGCTCCCAGCAGGGACCCGCGCAAGTCTCGGACGAGGACGATAAGCGCCGCAAATTCCTGAAATCTCGCGAAGAATCCGTTCAGCCCGCCCGTCCCAAACCAACCACAGCGCCGAAGGCCAAGCCCAAACCCAAACCGCACCCAACTCCCGTCCACAAAAAGCCCCAGTCTCACGCTCCTGCGCCAACTCCGGAACCCACAAAGACCGCACCTGCGCCTCCATTCGTTGCGCCCAAACCTACCCCTACGCCGACATCCGCGCAAAAACCGGCACCCGCTCCAGAGGAGACGCCTCTAGTCATTGAAAAGTCAGGCTTCGATCCCAAAGAGGGTCTTCAAGCCCCTCGGTTTTTCGGTTGGTTCTCACGCTGGAAATTTCTCCCGAAATCGGTGCGCGAAGAAATCGATCGGGCACCGGTTCAGAAGAATCGCTGGAGATATTTAGTGGTACACAACAGTGGTACGCGCCAGGGGAACGCCAAGGCATTTGACTACTACCACACCAACGTGCGGAAGATGCCTAATGGGCTTGCGTACCAATTTGTTATCGGCAACGGCACCTCCTCCGGCGATGGGGAGATTGAGGTGGGCAGTCGCTGGCGCCGCCAAATCAACGGGGGCCACGTTCACAGCGATTATCTCAACAACATTGCCATCGGGATTTGTCTGGTCGGGGATTTCAACCAGGATAAACCGACTCAAAAGCAATTAGATGCGTTAGACGAACTCCTGCGTTACTTGCGCCAACGTGTGGGCAAGATTGAGGGCAAATGGTCGATTGTCAAAGCGCACCGAGAGATCAATCCACCCCGTTGGCCCACAGACTGTCCCGGGAACGACTTCCCCTATACGTGGCTACACAACCGCTTTGACTGACGCCCCTTGGACTGACACGCGCGGCTCAAATTGAAATGACGAGGGGTGAGTCAAAAAACGCCCGTACCTTTGTTCAAGCATCAATAAGCGGATCTGCCTGAACCCGAGAGGTTCCCAGCGGACAGTCGGTGGTTGACCACAGGCGATACCACCGGACACCACGCCACCCACCGCACACACCCCGGCAGGCGTGCCAGCAACCAATCAGAACGCACGAAGGTCAGGTTAGGAGACAATTTCTTCTCCTTTACCCAAAATGCTGAACTTGCCCCATTCACAGACCGTTTTACCCAAAAAAGCCCCTAGCTTGCGAGGCCCGTCGAGATTGTCTTAAACGTGACACTAACCGCAGCTCCAATGCCTACGCTTTCTCTGCGTGCTCAAGCGCTCTGAAGATCATGTCAGCTCTTTGCCTTATTTGACAAATGGCGCTTATTCGCAACCCAACGCAATCGATGGCTGGCTCCCTCTGGAGAGGCATTTTTCTTGCATTCATCATTTGCATAAGTGCAGCCTGCGCACTCACTGCTAACGCTCAAACGTTCAATGAACCGGACTTCGCTGCAGCCCGAGTGAACGCAGAAAAGACGTTTAAAACGAACATTGCCCCCTTTCTGTCTACCTACTGCATAGATTGCCACGGCGATAAAAAGCGAAAGGGCGGAATTACCTTCCGCGCAGCTCTCAAAAATCCTAGTGCAAGTAGCTTACGAAAACAGTGGAAGGTAGCGGCAACCACGGTCAAGGCCCATGACATGCCCCCAGACGATGCGGCCAAGCAACCCTCGGAAGAAGAGTCAAAGATGTTCGTCGATTGGGTGGCGACAACGAAATTTCTGAGTCCGAAAGATCCCGGAATCTTCGAGATTCGTCGTCTTAATAAAGAAGAATACCGCAACACGTTGCATGATTTACTCGGAGCCCCGTTAGACATCGCCAACGCATTGCCGGAGGAAGTGTTTGGTGCCGGTTACCTCAACTCGTTCTCGCCCCTGCTCATGGAGCAGTACATGAGCATTGCTAATAACGTGCTCAGCCGTGTGCTCGCCCCAGAAGACGAACCTCCTAATCCTTTGGAAAAAAAACTCTTCGGTGAACAGCCGAGCAGTGGGGCCGATCCCAAAGAGGCTGCGCGGAAGGTCGCGCACACCCTCGCTCGGTCCGCGTATCGCCGCCCGGCGTCTGAGGCGGAAGTTGACGTGCTCCTGGGGGTGTTCGATCTCGCCAACAAAAATGGCAGGTCCTATGCGTCCTCTCTTCGTTTAATGTTAAAGGCGATTCTCGTTTCCCCACAGTTCTTATTCATCACCCCAGAGGGTGATACCCCGACCGACACAGACATTGTGCCGCTCGATGATTACCAACTCGCCTCTCGCATCTCTTATTTATTGTGGTCTTCTCCTCCCGATCAGCAACTCGCAGCACTCGCTGATAACGGAACGCTTCACGAGCCACAAATTCTTAAGACGCAAGTCGCTCGACTTTTGAACGATCCACGTTCGCGCGCTCTTTTTGATGGCTTTGGTGCCCAGTGGCTAGGCATCGATAAGCTCGCAAGCAAACCGTTCGATTCCGCTAAGTTTCCTGAAATGAATGATACACTACGCGCCGCCATGGCCGAAGAGGCGCGTTTATTCTTTGAATCCATCGTTAAAGATAACCTAAACGTCGTCACATTTATCGACGCCGATTACACCTATCTAAACGAGACGCTCGCGCACATTTATGGCCTTGGCAAAGAAATCACAGGCACACAGATGCGCAAAATTCACCTCAAGGACGCGAACCGAGGAGGCATCCTCGGAATGCCTGGCGTCCTCGCCAACACCTCTTTCCCCAACCGCACCAGTCCCGTGAATCGTGGCGTCTGGGTTCTGGAACAGGTCTTGGGCGAACATGTCCCACCCGCACCCCCGAATGTTCCAGCCCTGGAAAAACAAAATAAGACCGACATCGCCAATCTGACACTGCGCCAGCGCACCGAACTACACAGAGCGAACGCCACCTGCGCCAACTGTCACAAAATATTAGACCCCATAGGATTCGGACTTGAAAATTTTGACGCAATCGGACGCTGGAGAAATCAAGACGACAGTGGCGGTGCCATCGACGCAGTCGGCCAGCTTCCGGGTGACAAGAAATTTTCCTCTCCCAAGGAACTCAAAAGCATCCTAGCAACACGAAACGAGGATCTGTGTCGGAACTTGACTGAAAAACTGCTCGCTTACGCCCTTGGACGTCAACTTGAGGGCTACGACGAGATCGTGGTAGATCAATTAACTGACGCTATCAAAAAAGACGGCTACCGTATGCAAACGCTGATCACTCAAGTGGTGCTGAGTTACCCATTCACACATCGCCGCATTCAGGAACAGGAAGGAGTATCCAATGGAAAAAAACTGGTTAATTGATCGTCGGACATGCCTGCGCGGGCTGGGAGCCTCACTCGCACTTCCATTATTGGAAACCATGGGTTGGGCGGAACAACCAAAGGCAACTCCCTACAAACCACCGGTTCGTCTGGGGTTCATGTACATGCCGCACGGGGTTATCATGGATCAATTCTGGCCAGAGAACTCAGAAAGCTATCTGTCAACACCGCCTCCTTGTCTCGAACCATTAAGACACGTCCTGAATCAATGTCTGATGATGAAGGGCATTTCTGGTATCCCGATAAATCCTTTAGGCGGGGCACCCCACGCCTTAGAACTATCGACTTGGTTAACGGCTTCCCTACCCGATGCCAATCGCCGGAATCAAATTCATATCGCAATTTCGGCTGATCAAATCGCAGCTAATTACATCGGAGGCTATACAACGTTGCCCTCTCTGGAGTTAGCGACCATGCCGCAGACCCACAAAGAGAATCAGGAAGGCCTCAACGAAGCCTATTATTCTCACTGTAGCTTTCGTTCTGCCACCCAACCGGTTCCCGCAGAAACCAGCCCTCGTAATGTACTAAATCGTCTCTTTAAAAATGGCAGCCTTGGTCAGGTCAACTTGCGCACGGGAAAGGCTGCAACGCCGGATCCGTTGGAGCGAGGCTTGCTGGATCTTGTCCTGGGCGGAGCTAAAGATCTGCGTAAAAAGCTGAGCTATAACGATCAGCATAAGCTTGATGAATATCTGGATAGCGTACGCTCTTTAGAGAGGCGTATTGCAGCTATCGAATTTCGCCAGAAAGAAGCCGCCCTAGAAGCTGCCGGAGTGAGTATCGCTAAAAGGTACGCTTCAGATTCCCCTCCGATTGAAATCAAAATGCCTACGGGCGATAAACGGAGCGAATACATGCAGGTGATGTGTGATCTTACTGTGTTAGCCTTCCAAACCGATACCACGCGTGTGAGTACCTACATTGGCTCCACGCCAAATGGAGTATCTTACCCTGAGCTCGGTTTTACGGACCTGCATCATTCCGCAACACATCACAACAATGAACCGGACAAGGTTGATAAAGTCGCAAAGATCACCACTTTCAATGTGGCTCAATTTGCATACATGATTAAAAAAATGCACTCCCTCAAGGAGGGCGACGGAACCCTTCTGGATAACTGCATTATGATGTGGGGTTCCGGCCTCGAGGATGGCAATAAACACTCACGTGAAAACCTGCCCTTCATTATCGCCGGGCGTGGCGGTGGTTCGATCAAAACGGGGCGTTTTCTCACGGAAAGCCAGGGAAACCAGGGAGATTTGCTTACGACCCTGCTCACTTGTGCAGGTATCCCCCTTGAACGGCCTGTTGGAATTGCCACAAAACAACTGCCTGAGATGATGAACGTTTCGTAAAAAGCTTGAAGAGAAGCAGTCTCCTCATCTGCTACACGTTACGCTCAAAACGAGTGAAGACACCCGCCATGGCAGGGGCCTTGGCTTGCGGAAACTTCGCGCGGTACTCTAGATTCCCCGACCGCGTATGAAAATCCTGATTGCTGAAGATGATTTTGTTTCAGTCAAAGTGCTCCAGCTAACTTTAGAAAACGAAGGGCACGAGGTCATTGTCGCTGGGAATGGGGAAGATGCTTGGTCGATGTTCGACGCCTCTCCCGTCAGAGTCATTGTGAGCGATTGGATGATGCCCGGCATGGACGGTCTTGAGCTCTGTCAACGCGTCAGAAACCGCCCGAAGACAGAGTACACCTATTTTATTCTCCTAACCGCGATCAACACCGGACGAGAGAACCTCCGCAGTGCCATGGACGCCGGGGTGGATGACTTCCTCTCTAAACCTCTGGACCGTGAGGTCATATCGATGCGCTTGCGGGTTGCTGAACGCATCCTTGAGTACGCACGTCAAATACGGCTGCTTAAGGATCTGATGCCGATCTGTATGTACTGCAAAAGCATCCGAGATGATGGCGACTATTGGCAGCAAGTGGAGAGTTACATTCACTCGCACACAGGCAGCAATTTCAGTCACGGAATTTGTCCTGATTGTTTCACGAGGGAGTTTGGTACCCCACCCCCATCCCGCTCGTAACGATTTGAGACATCAAGTGCCGTGGGTGCGAGGCGTAGGTATTTGTAACAGCCTCTTCCGCTGAGAGAAATAAAAGCGAGCTATCCATACTCCCAAGAAGAACGGGGCGCTCGTCACAGAACTGTTACCGCTCAGGTATTGAATCAGTCGGGGTGAATTGGCGAATAGTCTTCGACAGCTAGATGTCAAACCGAAGCCTGCCCAACCCAGTGGCCTTCGGGGAGCATTATAAACAGAGACGATCTACATGTTGTCTCTGAGTAGCTTAGGACTTTTTACACTCTCCAACAACCGCCTGCCCCTATGTCGACCAAACTTTGCGCTCTCCTTGGTAAGCTGGATCTCAATACTCTTCTGCCGCGTTTTGAAGCGGAAGGAATCGATGACACGATTCTCCCTGAACTCAGCGAACTGGATCTTCAGCAACTCGGTGTGGTGCGTTTGGGCGACCGCAAAAGGCTGATCAAAGCCTTCTCAAGAATCGCCGCCCTCTCAGGCCATAGTTTGGATCAAGATTTAGAGGTGTGTGAGACCAACTTTGACGCCAAAGCCCCGGGAGACATCATCGAGTTTACTTTGCCGGGCGGAATCCCCCTCAAGTTTTGTTACTGCCCAGCTGGAACATTCCGCATGGGAGCGCCTTTTGTCTCCATCAGTCGCTGGTTTGCCATGGGACAAACCCCGATTACCCAAGAGCAATACCAAGCCGTTATGTTGACAAACCCAAGCCATTTCTCCGGTGACAACTTGCCTGTGGAGAACGTTTCTTGGCATGACGCGAAGCGGTTTGTGGACTATCTCAGCCACGGAGTCAAAGTGCCCGGTATGGCGTTCGCTCTCCCCACCGAAGCCCAGTGGGAGTACACCTGCCGAGCTGGCACGACCACCGCTTTCTCCTGTGGGGAACACCTTACTGCTGCGCACGCCAACTTTGACGAAAGCCGTATAGCCCGAACCACTCCCGTGGGTAGCTACCCTGCCAATCCTTGGAACCTGCTAGATATGCATGGAAACGTCTGGGAATGGTGCGCCGACTGGCACGCCGAACTCCAGGGGGGAATTGATCCAAGAGGGCCTGAAGTTGGCGTGTTTCGAGCCTTTCGCGGTGGCTCCTGGGGAGTGAGCGCCGCCGGATGCCGCTCCGTGGGACGCAACAGTAGCAATCCCGGTATCCGCAACGATTCCATCGGCTTCCGCGTTGCACTCGTGCCCGTGGGCTGGTCCGACCTTGGCAAACCCGCGCGTGCTTCGGCGGTTCCCACACCCGCGAAGGATCCTGTAGCTTAGATATCCGCTTGCTCCGCGAATGGAAGACCATGCCCAGCGTCCTCTGTGCTATCGGATGCACATCGGTCGCAAACACTGCTGATAGCTCGTTATTGCAGCGCTCACACTCCCCGTTTCGATGGAAAACGCCAGTCTCCAGCGCTTGCGCGCAGTCTTGTTTATCCTCCTTGTGGGAGCTGTTTTATGGTGGAACTGGAGCGCGCCTTCCGGCGTCTCGTTGCATCTGGAAGCCGCACTTCAACAAGCCCAACTAACCGCTCAGGGCACCGTCCAACGATACTCTGAAGCAGCACGCGAGGCCTTCACGCGCCAAGCCCAACTGGGCACGAGCCTACTCCAAAAAGTGGAGTTTTATGAAGAGACTGTCGCCGAACTTTCCGATCTGGAAAACGCGATTGAGTCTAACCGTGCACACGCCTGCCAAGAACTGCTCGGCAAGTTAACTGAACGCCTACCCGAGTGGCGCGCAGATTTAGAAGACTTCACCGAGTTACTGAAAAAGTCACCCGCCACCGTTGAAACTCCGGACTCAGACACTACATCCGCAAAAGCTGTTGCAGTCAAAACGGCGACGCCATTGAACGATGTCGTCAAGGAGCAGCTTAATGTCTTGAGGGCGCGAGCTGCCAAAGAACTTGATGAAGTGGTAAAAACCACCGCCAAGGGGCAAACCGTAGGACTCCCTTCGACGGAGTTTTCATTGAAAGGAGACATTTTCAATAGTCACGTTGCAAATGCAAAAACAGTGCTAAAAAATCTACAGCTATCAGGTTTAGTGCAGGCCATTTTCACGGCGTTGCTCGGAGTTTTAACGCTGAATCTGCACCGCGAGTTGAGGCTGAAGCGTTCTGAAATCGAACAGTTAAAGAGCAAAGCTGAAGCAGACGTATGCACTCTGGAAGCCCAGAAGGCAGCCTCGGAGGCCATTAAGAAGCTCGTATTTGAAAATGCCACAGATTGCATTGCTCTAATAGGACTTGATGGGCGCGTACAATCTATCACAGAACGAGGCAAGGCGTCTTTGGGAGGCGTCAAGCATCGAGGTGAGATCGGTCATCTGTGGCATGAGTGGTGGAGCCCTGAATGTCAACAAAACGCACTGAACGCCGTGGTCGAGGCGAGTGGCGAAAGGCGAGTCATTGTAGAGTTCACGCTCGAAACACCGAATGGTGTTCAGTCTTGGGAATCTGTTTTAATTTATGTGCCAGCTAATGCCGAAACAGCGGCACCCAAGCTGCTTGCCATCATGCGTGACATTACGGCGACCAGAGTCGTGCAACAGGCATTAAGAGAAAGCGAAGACCGGTTTGCTGCGTTTATAGAATTTTCTCCTGCGATGGTCTACATGAAGGATGAGGAGGGAAGATACCTAATCGTTAACAAAATTTACGAGGAGCTTCGTAATGCAGTCCCAGAAAGTTTAACCGGCAAAACAGATAGGGAGGTATTTGGTCCCGGTTCGAGTGAAACGGAGAGCCTCGAACAAATCGTCCTTTCGAGAGGTGCACCCCGGCGCACGCTGGAAGCATTTACTCTTGCAGATGGCGAACAGGTGCACTGGCGAGTCTTGCGCTTCCCTCTCAGACTGTCCTCCGGAAGATCTTTGCTCGGAGCGATTGGTCTCGATGTATCTCGAACAGTCATCGCTGAAGCAGAATTACAAAAGGCTCGAGACTTTGCGCTCCAATCGGCAAAACTTAAAAGCGAGTTTCTCGCAAACATGAGCCATGAAATACGCACCCCGATGAATGGAATCATAGGGATGGCTGGTTTGCTGTTAGATACCGAACTAAACACGCGTCAGAGAGATTTTGCGCAAACCATTTCGAGTAGTGCTGATGCTCTGCTTATGATCCTCAATGATGTACTCGATTTTTCTAAGATCGAGGCGGGGATGATGACGTTTGAGGAGATAGATTTTGACCTGAGCGAGGTCATTCACGGCGCAGTCAGTTTGATGGCAGAGAGGGCCTCCAAAAAAGGTCTCGAACTGGCCGTGGTTTTGGAGCCAACCGTTCCCTTGAACTTGAAGGGAGATCCGGGACGCTTGCGCCAAATTCTGATGAACTTACTCGGTAATGCGATCAAGTTTACTAAAACTGGGGAGGTTGTTCTCGAATGTTCGATGTTCATTTCTGATTTCGGAAACGAAGCTCCGTCAGATTCGTCTCACGAATTGCAGCAAAACCTGAACGCAGCGAAACTGATGTTCCGCGTTCGAGATACGGGGATTGGCATTTCTACCGAGGCTCAACGGAGACTATTCAAAGCATTCAGCCAGGCAGATGGCTCTACCACGCGTCGTTATGGTGGCACAGGTTTAGGTCTGGCCATAAGCCGGGAACTTGTTCACCGCATGAATGGTGAAATCGGTGTCGAAAGTGTCCTTGGCACTGGATCTGTCTTTTGGTTTACCGCTGAGTTTACGCTAGTCGCAACCAGCGCCGATTCACTGAGCGAGTCTTTCCTAGATTTACGGGGCGCTCACTTTCTCTTAGTTGAAAGGAGTGCTTCCGCCCGAAAGGGCGTTGCGCTTGCGCTCAAATCTAGAGGCGCACGCGTGGAGGAACTTTCTAATAGCGAACGTTTTCTGGAATGGTGCGGCACCCTGGAACTATACGAGGCGAGGCGATGCTTTGTGCTCCTGGACTCCTCCATTTTTCCAGAAGTAATGAATGCCCCTGAGTTCGCTGTCCTCGCCAAAGGCGGAATGCGGGTGGGAATCGTAGCCCCGTTCAATCGGGTGGTTCTTACCGAGCAAGAAGTCGCGGCTGGTTGCGAAGCGCTATTCAATAAACCGCTGCGGACTCAAAGCATTGAAGATTGGATTTCAGATCGAGATCGAGGGAGTATCGCTAAAACGGCACGCGAAGAGTTAGAGCCCATCAAGAGCGAGCGATTACGTCTGCTAGTAGCCGAAGATAATGAAGTGAATCAGTCTGTAATTCGTCACCAACTTGCAAAACTAGGGCACGAACTAACCTATCTAGCTGCCAACGGTAGAGAAGCGATCGAGGCGTTGGCTCGCGTCGAAGTGGATGCGATTCTCATGGATTGCCAAATGCCAGAGCTTGATGGCTGGGAGGCCACTAAACAGATCCGCCAACTAGAAATGCAAGGCTCAGCGCCTTGGGGTGATTGTAAACAGTGGATCATCGCAATGACGGCAAATACGATGGAGGGCGACCGCGAAAGGTGTCTCGAAATCGGAATGGATTGCTACGTGAGCAAACCACTAAAAGAAAGCGATTTACGCAAGGCCCTGGGCAGCGTCCCCAAGCAGTATCCCCGATCGTTATCAGACAGACTCAATCTTCCCGCCTTCTCTTCCACTGCCGTTTCCTTAAGCCTAGCCTCACCAGTGAACGACAGCAGTGTGGATGTGTCTGTGATCAGTCCTGCATCCATTGCTAACTTACGCGAACTTGGCGGTAATGAGGGCGATCAATTGTTAGAAATGCTCGTGCAACAGTTCATTGAGTCCGGACTCAAACTTATCCAAGATTTGCAATACGCTCTTGAGTCTGGGGATTCCATTTTGGCAAAACGCGCCGTTCATACGCTCAGGGGAAGCGCCGTTAATTTCGGGGCACATGAACTGGTTGCCGTTTGTGCCGAGGCAGAGAAAGCCGCGGGTAAAGGAGATTTGTCGACAGTGGCAGAGGCGGCACAATCGATCCCCCATTTGTTTGGTAAAGTACAGGCAGCCCTACTGCATGTGAGTGAGCTTGTGCCGGTTTAGCGAAATACTTGCCCTGGTGTCATCTGGGGAGATCCTCTTCGCGTCACAATCAATTTTTCTACACCGATTCGTTTAATCGATTTATGGCCTCACAATTTTATGTTAAAAACTACAAAACTCACGGATGTAGCATCTGGGATTTGGGTTTGGTATTCCTATAACTTGGAAATCAAGCTTTCGCTTTATAGTGCTATGCTACAGTGCCAAGACGGGCTCGTCATCATCGATCCAGTCGAGCTACATGAAGATGATTTACATCGTATTCATGCAATCGGGCAAGTCTCCGCGATCATCCTTACCAGTGCACATCACGGCCGCGCCGCATCTATTTATCGAGAAAGATTCTCTGCGCCCATACTCGCGCATCATGGTTCACTTGACGAATTAAACGTTTCGGCAGACGGCTCTCTCAGGCCGGCCCGCAAAATTGCCGGTAACCTGCAAGTAATCGAGATTGAAGG
Organism: uncultured Spartobacteria bacterium; assembly: GCA_903916085.1. Classification (GTDB taxonomy): domain Bacteria; phylum Verrucomicrobiota; class Verrucomicrobiia; order Chthoniobacterales; family Chthoniobacteraceae; genus Chth-196. The sequence goes on along the minus strand of CAIWVL010000065.1, from coordinate 6,669 downwards.
TGCTGCGCCAGGAGAAGTCGCCCTCTACCGCGAGTCGGGGCACCTTCATTTTGGAGACGCAGTGGAACACGATAAAAACGGGCTACAAATTATGGCTTCGCGCGGCGGTACTCCAGCTCGATTGGCACGGGCTCTACGCAAACTCGCAAACACCTCCGTTCAATCCATCACATTCTCGCACTCCGCCCCATTATTGAGTGCCACACAGACTCATTTCGATAAATTTCAAGGCAACTTGTTATCAGTTAGTCACTGACAGGTTTGAAACGTCAGAGAATGGAGTCACTTTTATTTTCTGCATTGTTCTTGCTGAGGTGCGCAGCAACGGAAGTTTGAGACTCCCATTGCTGCCCTCCTTTTAGAGCGCCTAAATTAACTCAAAAAAGAAGGGTCACGCGGAGGCGCAGAGAGCGCAGAGAAATCACGGAATAACCTTCGAAATAAATTTTTATAAAAGCTCCGCGTTCTCCGTATCTCCGCGTGAGGTTGCCTTCTTAGCCTCTCTTAGCATGAAACTCCCCCTTACACTGCTGACCGCCTTTTTGTTTGCCTGGACAGCGACTGCCGCTGAAATCCACGTCCGCCCGGAAGGTCCGATTCGCACACTCGCGGATGCCCTCCGCGAAGCACGCCGCCAGAAAGCCAACGTCGTTGTCCACGCAGGCACCTATAACCTCCAAGAGCCGCTGGTGTTTACCAGCGAGGACTCGGGTACAGAGTATCGCGCAGCCGAGGGCGAGAAGGTTGTCATCAGCGGAGCGAACCGCGTTGAACTAGCGTGGGAGCCGTACAAAGACGGCATTCTTCAGGCGAAAACGCAACCGGGCGTGCAGTTCGATCAACTGTTCGTGAACGGCCAACGCCAGCACATGGCCCGCTTCCCGAACTACGATCCAAGTGCGATAAAACCAAAACGCTTCGGAGCAGGTGCCAATGGCGAACCCGATGCGCCGAAGTTTAATGGCGCTTCACGCGAGTCGACTTCACCAGAACGCGTGGCCCATTGGGCGGATCCGGAGGGAGGCTATCTCCACGCCATTCAGGGAGCACTCTGGGGCAGTATGCACTACCGGATCCTCGGCAAAAAAGCAGATGGCACGCTGGAATTGGAAGGCGGTTGGCAAAACAATCGTCCAGACAAAGGCGCTCACAAGGATTTCCGGTTTGTCGAAAATATCTTTGAGGAACTGGACGCGCCCGGCGAATGGTTCCACAACACCAAAACCAACACTCTCTATTTCTATCCGCCCAAGGACGTGGATTTGAAAACCGCTCGCGTCGAGGTGGGCCATCTCCGCCATCTCATCGAGTTTGCGGGGACAAAAGATCACCCGGTCAAATCTGTCTCGCTGCGCGGGCTCACCTTTACGGCGGCAGGTCGTTCGTTCATGGAAAACAAGGAATCGTTGCTCCGTTCGGACTGGACGATCTATCGCGGCGGCGCGGTATTTGTGAAGGGCGCGGAAGATTGTTCCGTGGAGAATTGCGACTTCGAGCAACTCGGGGGGAACGCCATTTTCATCAGTGGTTACAACCGCAACGTCTCTGTACGCGGCTGCTTGATTCAGGACTGCGGGGCGAATGGCGTGGCCATCGTCGGCGAACCGAAAGCGGTGCGTAGCGCCATGTTCTCGTGGGGCCCGGGGAATCCGTACAGCGGCGGCAAGCCTCAACTCGAACTGGAGGCGATTGACCGCACGCCAGGGCCGCTCACGGAAGACTATCCGGCAAAGTGTTTGGTCGAGGACTGTTTAATCACGCGGATTGGTCAGTTAGAGAAGCAGTCTGCCTGTGTCGAAATCGCTATGGCGCAGGACATTACCGTGAGACATTGTTCGGCGTATGAGGTGCCGCGCGCTGGAATCAACATCGGGGACGGCTGCTGGGGCGGTCATGTAATCGAGTTCTGTGATGTCTTCGACACCGTGTGCGAGACCGGTGATCACGGGAGCTTTAACGCGTGGGGACGGGATCGTTATTGGACGGGTTCGGAGACTTTTCTAAGGAAGCTGAATACCGCCATGCCCATTTCGGAGCTGGCTTTTGCGGACGTGGTTAAGCCGATCATTTTGCGTAATAATCGGTGGCGCTGCGACTACGGCTTTGATGTCGATCTGGATGACGGCGCCACAAATTATGAAATCAGCAATAACTTGCTGTTAGGACGCGGCCTCAAACTCCGTGAAGGTTTCCGCAGAATCGTGCGGAACAACATCATCGTGAACAACGGCATGCATCCCCATTGCTGGTATCCATCTAGCGAAGATGTTTTTACACAAAACATCGTGATGCGCCCCTATCTACCCGCCGCCATGCAGACGCACCTTTGGGGCAAGCCGGAGGATCGGAATAAATGGGGCAAGGAAGTCGACCGGAACCTGTTCACAACAACCGAGGCGGATCGCATCAAATTCGCGGCCAACGGTTGTGATGCCAATTCGCTCGTTGGCGATCCCCTGTTTGTGGATCCGCTCAAAGGAGATTATCGCGTAAAAGATGGCTCACCGGCATTAAAGCTTGGGTTCAAGAACTTCCCGATGGATCAATTCGGCGTCACTTCACCACGCCTTAGAGCACTGGCGCGCGTGCCCGCGTTCCCGAGTAAGGAGAAGATAGCCCCTGCTCCATCAGCGGCCCAGAAGCTGCGCGACTGGCAGGGCGCCAAGTTACGGGAGTTAGAGGAAATGGAGTTCTCCGCGCTCCAGATCTCGGAGAGCGACAAAGGGGTGATAGTCGCGGAGTGTCCCGCGAATAGCGCCGCCTACAAGATGGGCATCCGCGCCAAGGATTTCATCCAAATCGTCGACGACAAGGCAGTGCATAACATCGGGGAGTTTCTCGGTGTCACAAGCGCACTGACACCCAGCAAAAACGTGAAAGTCAAAATCTGGCGCGAACTCAAGGCCACGACCATTGACGTATCGTTCCCGGATAAAGAGCCAATGAAACAATAACAGCGGCGCCACAAATTTCGCAAGTAAGCGGCGGGGCCTAAAATTGCCGAGAAGGCGCGCAAGGACTCATGCTCCAACCCTGCTTTCCGTGATTCGTACCATTGGAAAGCTTCTACCAACTTGACCTTGATCTCTTCAAGTTTAAGGCCCCTCACAAGTCCTGTTCGCAATCACATGCAGGTCCAGCCTACCAATCCTGCTCAAACCTGATTTCAATTGCGGTGTGAAGGACGGATTTCCCTCAATCTGACAGAGGCGGCCACTAACCCTGGGAGCGCTTATTTGGGATCAAAAGATCCGTCGTTTGTGGCCGTACTGCTTACTATTAGGCATTTCGGCAATAAATGAGGCATGCGAGGCGGACCTCTTAAGCCCAAACGGGGCGAGTTATGACAGCCTAGGGCAACGCCCTAGGATTACCGGTCATGTGAAATCAGCCCTGTAAGGGCGTCCCAAAACATGCTTTGATCTAGGACGCCCCTATAGGGCTGTGGATTTTTTCATCCAAAACCTAGGGCTTTGCCCTAGGCTGTCATAACTCGCCCCTTTGGGGCTTCGGAAACGAACCGATGCGTCATTTCTCACCGAACTGCCTACTAGACGATATCAATAATGTCGCGGAACAGAGTCGGCATAAAGGATTGGGTCAATAACGCCTAGACAGGAAAAATGCACCTTGGGGAAAAATCAGCTCTTTTTCAATTCCAACTATGAGTGAAAGGAAACCAATTCATGAAAGCCAAATGCCCTGGGTTTCCCCAAAACATTATGAGCACTGCAAGGACTTCACGTTTTAGAGATGTATGTGGACCGGCATTACTTCCAGGAATCCTGAATTGTTTTTATCGGCAAAAACAGTTCAAGCGGCCTTTCGGGCAAAGGAACGAAGCCGAATGGTTTATAATAATCTGCGGCGTACTCATCCTTGGCATCTACGAATAGGCCAATTCCCCCCACTTTATCAAAGACCGACAAAACAGTTTGCATCACTGCGGCGATCAGTATTTTCCCCACACCGCTCTTTTGCGAATCGGTGGCCACTGCCAACCGCCCCAATTTCACAGCAGGCACATTCCGAGGCAGCCTCTTGGCCTCCCGTTCCGAAAGAAACTCGGCCGCCACTTGGCAAATGTTTAACGTGAAAAAACCAATGATGGCCTTGGTAATCGCAGCCGCTTCCTCGACCAACACGTAAGTCGTCGAGATCCCTCTCGTCTGGTGCTGCCGCGCGGTTTGCCGGAGGTAGGAATTTAAGGGCTCACTCCCGCAATCAAAACCCAACCGGTCATGGTCGGCACTCAGAGATTCAAGCTTGCACACGCACAGAATTTTTGAACGCTTTAACCGCCTCTTTCAGGGAGTCAGTGGGCCTCGGCGGAGCCTCCATCAGAGCCAGCACATGCTGGGCGTTTTTCTGGGAAAGACGAATCATAGTCTCTCTTTCGATGACCCTCTGCGCCTCGACATAAGCAATTTGCACCACGAACTGGTTCACCGTAGCCCCCAAAAGTTCCGCGGCCTGCTCCAGTGTTTCCCGCATTTCATCTGGGATACGAGCGGTGATTCTGGTCCGGTTTGGGCCGCCATCCCCTGCTCCCACGGCTCCCGATTGGTTCGTTTTCTCCGAACCTCGAGCAGCTCGCCCATTCCTTGGTTGCCTTGCAATTGTTTGGCGCATGTTTCATAGTGCCACATTGGCACCGGGATTTCCAATCTTTTCGCTCATTTACCAAGCCGACGCAGGACAAGCCACGAGGAAGGCGACGCCTAACCTGACGTCATCTGTGATTCAACTTAGACTTCATCCTCACTCAGCCCATCCCACCCTAGGTTTCTTCGGCTCTTTGCTTCCATGCCATACGCCACACGGCGGTATCGTTAATGAAAGATACGGGTATCCCGGAGGCCGTGGTGATGGAACTGCTTGGACACGACAGCAAGCAGATGAGCGCCCATTACCCCCATGTCGGCCGCGAGGCTATGCAGACGGCGAGGGCTTCACTTTCAGAGCTTTACTCTAGATTCCACCATGGCGTCTCGCAGATAACGCCTTACCCCAATGACAATGGGGAATGGGGAAAGTGTCTGTCCCCTATTTCCCGCTGTGAATTTTTTCATCCTCGCTCCAAACTGCTGAACTCTCGAACTCGGGTTAACTGCTCGCGAGACCCTCAGAAGTGAAAATCTCGCATTGCGGGGCAGCAGTCGCATTGTGTATCGCAGACAAATAACTTTCCGCTACGCCTGACGAAGGGGGATAGTGACTGTCCCCTATTTCCTCTCACCCTGTGTACTACTCTGATGAGTATTCGTCTCAACGACTTTCTTGGTTCCTCCTCTGCTGCATACTTCCTGAACAAGGCCTCACAGCAACACCAGAGGGTCCTATCTCAACTTTCGTCTGGGTCACGAATAACGGAGACTCAAGACGACTCTGCGGGATTTGCGGTTGCTTTCAAATTTGGCAGCGAAATCAAGAGACTGGACGGGGCTGTTAATAATTTGCAAAATGCAAAGTCTTTTCTTCAAACACAAGAGGGAGCTTTCAATACTGCGACCTCAGTATTGAGCAGAATGATAGAGCTCACAACTCTAGCTCAAGATGTAACAAAAAACTCATCTGACATCTCTACGTACAATCTTGAGTTCCAACAACTTTCAAGTCAATTAAAGAGCTTAAATGACGAGAAGTTTAATTCCATTAGGCTTTTCGTCGAAGCACCTGAAAACTCAACAGCAGCATCGATCTCAGAGGAGCTTTTAAGTATTCCTGTATCTGACGATACTTCACAAAACATAAACCTGTCGAGAGCCCCACTCATCACAAACCCGTGGATGAACATGATCTTGAAAGGCTTTGTTTCTTTTGATGATCCATCAAATTCGCAAAGACGCATTTTTGTGCCGAATCCACCTCAAGATTTGAAGGGTTATTTAGCGGATGGATCAGAGTTTGATTTGGACCAATCCGCCACAGTTACTCAACACTGGACCAGCGTAGCTAACGTAAACACCCAAGCACTTCCCGCTACAATTGGAGGCAACCCAACAATAGTTAATGCCTTAGTTCCTGTGGGTTCGAACCCACAACCCGTCTTGTCCCCCTATGTTACGAATCCCACTTACAGGCAATTCGCGGAAAACATTCGCACCGGACAAGTCATTGACCCTTTGTACCTTGGGACAACAAATATTGTTCCAAATACCTTTAATCTTGTCTCCAGCAATCCTCTTGCAACCCTAAATTCTTCAACGCAATCAGGATCGTGGATCGAAACACTAGAGCCTTACGCAGGAAATCCAATTTCGGGAACGTCAGCAAATGTTTCAACTGCCACCTTGACGTCTAATACGGCAAAAGAAATGGGTGCTGTGGCTTCATTGGCTCTGCAAAGCCTCTCAGAGATGCGCTCAAAAAATGGGGCTGAAGAGAGTGGAATTCAGAGTCGCATTGATTCGATGCAATCGAGGATTGTTGGCCTCGATCATGCTCGCTCGGAAATTCAAGACACGGATGTTGCAAAAGCTGTTGGAGAGTTAAGCCGGACAAACATCCTGATGCAAAGTGCTTCAAGCATGCTCACACAAGCAAACAATTTAAATAGAGACATGATCTTGAGGCTCCTTTCCTAAACTGAGTCCAGTATGCAAGGCTAATTAAAAGCCTTACGATAAAGCAGATGGGAAATCTCTACAGCTTTCGAAAAATGCCCCT
>CAIWVL010000064.1 GCA_903916085.1 uncultured Spartobacteria bacterium | reverse complement strand
GCCGTGTAGCCGTTGAACACGTCGACCTGGCGGTAGTTGGGCGTGATGGTGTGCGCTTCGCTGACAACGTTGATCTTCTTTGCGCTCATGCCCTTGCCATTTGGGAGAGCTGTGGCAGGGATGCCCCCATAAAAAATAGGGGCGTTGTTGGCTGTTCCCCCAAAGGCGTCTCCGGCGGCATTGAAGCTCTGTCCCCAAGTGTTGTTGCTGAAGAGATGGAGGAATTCCAACTGCGAGCCATCCGCCTTGAAGCGGTAGTTTCCCATGCGGAAGTCCAGATCCTTGCCTCCGACGTTCCCCTTAAACCCAGAGTAACCTACAGCACCGTGCAACCAGTTATCGTAGCCGTAGTGTAGATTACTAGCTTGGGCATGGGTATCTCCGATGCCCCATCCGGTCATTAGTACCTCACGCACATCGGCCTTGTCGTCGCCGTTGGTGTCCTTGAGAAACACAAAGTTGGGCGGCTGCGAAACGATCAGGCCGCCGTTTGCAAAAACGAGGCCCGTTGGGATGTTCAGTTTGTCGGCAAAGACTGTGAATTTGTCCGCCTTGCCGTCCCCATCCGTGTCTTCGCAGATGATGATTTTGTCGTTGCCGATGTTGTCGGGAGAAACGCCGTGGGGATAATCCGAGGTGCAGGCGACCCAACACCGGCCACGCGCATCCCATGCCATAGCGATGGGCTTGCCGATTTGAGGGTCATTAGCAAAGAGTTCGAGGTGCATGTCCACCGGGACTTGGATGCGTTCCATCGAACCCTTCACGCTGAAGGGCTTTTGAAAGGTGAGGGGCTCCGGGCGTTTTTCGTAGTTCGCCACGTTTTCGTTGGGCTCGCGTACTTCCGGTTCGCGTTGGGCCAAAAACGCTTCCCAATCTTTGCGGGCCTCGGAGGAAACGGCCTTGAGCACTTGCTCGCGGAGTCCCGCGCCCGATGCGGTGGCATCGACGCTCAACACGCGTTTTGCTGCGGTTTGGGCCGCCAGCGCGGGCAGGTTAGCCGCGTCACCCCGCACCAGAATCGCGTCGTATTGCGCGGCGAGTTCGGAGGTGAGATCTGCGGGGGCGCCGAAGTAATCAAAGTAAAGGGCGTCGCGTCCGTTTTCTTTCATGGCTGAGTGGAGCGGACCGGGGGTGGTACGTTCAATCCCGGCCACATCCAGATAGGCGATGCGTAGCGGTTTGGGCGCGGCCTGAAGCGTGACAGCGCCTAGGCTCAATGCGGTGAGCGCCACCGAACCTAGGTGGCGGACGGAGAAGGGTAGGGGTGACATGGAGGGAAATTAGGGGAAAAGCGCAGCAGGTTTACTGCAAAGCATAAGCATACAAGCGCACAATTTATTTGAAAAAAGTGCACGCTCCTCCGTCCCTCCGGCGCACCCAACAATTTCACGTGCAAGCTTGGCGTTTTTCGCGACCACCTTCACTGTTCTCGCAGTGAGTACACCCCGACGTGAGTTAAATACCCGTGCCGCAGGAATAGTGGGCCTAGCCGTTTTGTGCAGCCGCCTCCTCGGCCTCGCCCGTGAATTGATTCTGGCCCGTCTCTTCGGTGCCGGCCTCGCGATGGACGCTTTCAAAGTCGCCTTCCGGATCCCGAATTTGTTGCGAGATCTCTTCGCTGAGGGCGCGCTTTCAACGGCTTTTGTAACCGTGTTTTCAAAAAAAACAGCCACCGGCGACGATCAGTCGGCGTGGGCCTTGGCAAACAAAGTGGCGACTCTCGCCGTAGTGGTGCTCAGCCTTTTGGTTATGACGGGCGTCTTTCTCGCGCCTCTATTGGTGGGCACGTTGGCCGGCGGGTTTGCTCCCGAGAAAGCGGCTCTGACCGTGTTGCTCACGCAGATCATGTTCCCGTTCATTTTGTTGGTGTCGCTTGCCGCCCTGGCGATGGGACTCCTCAATTCCAAGGACGTTTTTGGAGCACCTGCCATGGCCTCCAGCTTTTTCAACATCGGCTCCATTGCCGGGGGCGTCGGCCTCGCCTGGTGGCTGGATCCGACCTTTGGCCCCAAGGCACTTATCGGCCTCTCCATCGGTACCTTGATCGGCGGCCTGGCCCAGCTCGTGGCCCAGTTTCCCGCCTTGTACAAGGTCGGCTACCGATTCCGGCCCGACTTCCGCTGGAATGACGAGGGGGTGCGCCATGTGTTACGCCTCATGGGGCCGGCAGTGATCGCAGCCAGCGCCGTTCAGGTCAACGTGATGATCAACAGCAAGTTCGCCTCGCACATTCCTGGCGATGGTCCGGTGAGCTGGCTCGACTACGCTTTCCGTCTCATGCAGTTGCCACTGGGACTGTTCGGTGTCGCCATCGGGACGGTCACTCTGCCGCTTGTGGCTCGACACGCCGCTACGGGCGATAACATGGCGCTTCGGGGCACTTTGGCCAAGGGACTGCGCCTAGGCCTTTTACTCACAGTACCCTCTACTCTGGGGCTCGTTTTCCTAGCCAATCCCATCATTTCGCTCATCTACGAGTCCGGCAAATTTGATGCGGAGGCCACCCGGCAGACAGCTGCGGCGCTCCAGTTTTACGCGGTCGGTTTGGCGGCTTACTCTGGCATCAAGGTGTTGGCACCGGCGTTTTACGCGATTGATCGACGCACCACTCCTATGTTGGTGAGCTTTGGGGCTATAGGGGTGAACTTGGTGATGAACTGGTTTTTCACCTTTCACCTTGGCATGGGGCATCGGGGGCTCGCGCTGTCCACGGGCTGTGTTGCCATCGGAAATTTTCTAGCACTTTACGCTCTGATGCGTTCGGCCACGGGGTCACTTGAAACGGGCCGGTTACTGGCGGGCTTGGCGAAGTTACTGGTCGCTGGGGCAGCGCTTGGGGCCGTGTGTTTCTGGGGTGGACGCTGGATGGAAGGCGATTGGGCGAACCTGGGTAAGCTAGTGCGCGCCTTGGAATTAGCGGGTGTCATCGCTGTTGCGGGAGTTGTTTTCTTCGTGGCGGCTACATTGTTGAAGGTGGAGGAGATGGAGGATTTGATGGTGGCGGTCCGGCGTCGGCTTAAACGGGGGTAGGGGAGCTGCTGTTCGCAAAATTTCGGCCCAGAACGTTTTTTAGTTTGTGCCCGTACGCCGAGTGGCTAATGTTTGCGCATCTCAACGGAAGGGTGGCTGAGTCCGGTTTAAGGCACTCGACTCGAAATCGAACGTGGGGTAATTCTCACCGCGGGTTCGAATCCCGCCCCTTCCGCCATCTTTTTTGGAAATACCGAGCGCCTCTCCTTCTGGAGGATGTCACGCGACAGAGCAGGGTATTAGTAATAGGTAGT
>CAIWVL010000063.1 GCA_903916085.1 uncultured Spartobacteria bacterium | reverse complement strand
TTTGATCTTTCTCGATGAACAACCAGGTAAACTAGATGATTACGCGCTAGCCACAAGGCTCGCGCAGTTTCTATGGAATGGTCCGCCTGACGACATCCTTCTCTCACATGCGACCAGCCACGACCTATCCAACCCTGAAGTCCTCCACCGTGAAGTAGAACGACTCCTCAAGGATCCAAAAGCGACTCGCTTTGAGCGCGCGTTCGCCGGGCAATGGCTAGATCTCAATAAAATCACAGCCACATCCCCCGACTCCAAGCTGTATCCGGAGTTCGATCGTATTCTGCAAGATTCTGCTTTGGTTGAGACCGAGCAGTTTGTACATGAGATTTTGACGGATAACCGGAGCCTGCTTGAGTTCGTTAAAAGCGACTGGACGTTTTTGAATGAACGTCTCGCGAGGCATTACGACCTGCCCGATGTCACAGGCTTCGAACTGCGTAAAGTCTCCCTACCGGCAAACAGCCACCGTGGAGGCGTCCTCACTCAGACAAGTGTCCTCAAGGTCACTGCGGACGGTGCCAAGACTTCCCCAATCCTGAGGGGTAAATGGATTTGTGAACGACTACTGGGAATCACCCCGCCGCCTCCGCCCGAGGACGTCAAAAAAATCGAACCCGACATTCGCGGCGCTACCACAATCCGTGAGCAACTCGATAAACATCGCTCGTCAGAAGCTTGCGCGAGTTGCCACACTGTAATGGATCCTCCAGGGTTCGCTTTGGAAAGCTTTGATGTGATCGGAGGATGGAGGACCTTTTATCGCACACCGGATTCCAAAGCTCCAAAAATACAGCTCCCACAGTCTAAACATACGGTATTCAAAGGACTCGACGTCGAAGAAGGCTATAACATCCCAGATGGCCGCTATTTCGCTAATGTCGATGAATATAAAAGTCTTCTCCTTTCTGATCCAGACGCCCTTGCCCGTAATCTTACCATTAAACTAATCACATACGCTACCGGAGCCGCCATTCAGTTTGCAGACAGGCCACTCGTCGAAGAGATCGTCAAAAATCTCAGCTCCCACGGATTTGGCTTCCGCACACTAGTTCATCAAGTTGTCGAGAGCCGTGTATTTTTAGAGAAGTGAGTCGTTAAAAACAGAACACACCATGAACCTCAACCTCCGTTCCCCCATGCAACGCCGCACCTTTCTACGTGCCGGCGCCATCTCATTGGCGCTTCCATTTCTAAATGGAATGCTGCCGCGCTCTCTGCGCGCAACTGAGCCTGATGCAGAGTCGGGGCCAAAACGTCTCATTCTTATTGCCCGAAATCTCGGTCTCCACGCTCCTTTCCTTTTTCCAGAAACGGCGGGATTAAAATACGAAAACACGCGTTATCTGGACTTATTGGAAGAACATCGGGGCTCGTTCACTCTTTTCTCAGGTGTCTCTCACATCGGATATAACGATCACAAAAGCGAACCAGGCCTATTCACAGGCGTCCGCTGGGATAAAATTAAAGATCCAACGCGTGAACACCATAACAGCATTTCCTTAGACCAGTTCGTCGCTGAAAAAATAGGGGGCTCAACGCGTTATCGGAACCTAGTAATCGGCAATCCTGTCCAGTGGCATCTCTCGTGGACCGAAAACGGCGTCCCCGTCCCTACAGAAAAGCGACCCACAGAGACGTTCAAACAACTGTTCATCAATGGTTCCAAAAATGAAGTCGAACGCGAAATCCAGCGTCTCCACGAAGGGAAAAGTATTCTCGACGGCTTTGTGCAGGAGTCTAAAGCCATGGCAAACCGGTTGGGAGCAGAGGACAAAAGCCGGATTGACCTCATGTTCACCTCCGTCCGTGAAGCGGAACAAAATCTCCACCGTGCTGAAGCGTGGACCAACTCACCCAAGGCACAGGTGCAGTATTCCATGCCCGACAAAGATCCGGATTTCGCCGCGATAAATGAGCGTGAAACGCTTTGGTACGACATCGCCAGACTCGCCTTCCAGACCGACTCGACCCGCGTTATTTTACTCACCTTAGGCGACGCTGGCCGGGCAAACATCGAGGGGCTTTCGATGGGACACCACGATGCCTCGCATCACGGCAAAGATGAGAAAAAGATCGATCAGCTTGCCATGATTGAAGAGGCCGAACTGCGCCAGTTCAGCCGCTTCTTAACGAGTATGAAAGGTGCAAAAGAAGGGGCCTCAACACTGTTTGATCAAACGACCATCTTAAACGCGAGTAATCTCAGCAATGCGTCTGCCCATACCTGCCAGAACCTGCCGATTCTTCTCGCAGGCGGAGGGTACAAACATCAGGGACACGTATTGCATGATCGAGAAAACAACAAGCCGCTCAGCAACCTATACATGCGAATGCTCCAGCAACTCGGTGTTGAATCTCAGACTTTTGGTGCCAGCACAGGAATCATGTCAGAGGTTTAATCTTTAGACCCCACATTGCTACCTTCCCTCAACGAAAGACACTTACTTTACTTTTATTATGAAAGCACATTTCGGAACGCTGGGTTGCCTTGCGTATCTAGCGCACTTCCTCAGCGGCAATGCAGCGGCCCAAGACCCCGCCCAGATGGATTCCATGATTCGGAGAAGCCTTGTCAGTCAGGGCGATACAAGCCGTCTAAAAGCCGTCTTTGAAAAAGCGCGCCGTGGCGAAGCCCTTACAGTGGCCGCCGTCGGCGGTTCCATTACCGCAGGTGGTGTTCAGACGCAGGATCCTAAAAATCGTTACATTCAGCAGGTGGCGCAGTGGTTTGAAGTTAACTTTCCAGGCACCAAGATTAATTTTATAAATGCGGGTATTGGGGGCACTAACTCCTATTACGGCGCAATGCGTCTACAAGCCGATGTGCTGGCCAAAAATCCTGATTTAGTGATTGTAGAATGGGCCGTTAATAATGATGCAGGGCGAGAAATCGCGGAAAGTTACGAAGGCGCACTGCGTCAACTTCTGAGTGCGCCGAGGAACGTTGCCGTTATAGAGCTGTTTTTCATGCACAAGGACGGTGCGAATGCCCAAATGTGGCAGGAAATTCTTGGCCGGCACTATCAACTCCCCATGGTCAGTTTCCGGGATGCCCTATGGCCCGAATTCATCAGCGGTCGCACCAAATGGGAGGATTACTACGCAGACGTGGTCCATCCTAAGGATGCAGGACATTTGCTAGTGAGCAAATTTCTCACCAAGTTCTTGGACAGTGCCTTACAGGATAAGGAAAGTTCACTTGCCCCAACCGCCCTCCCGGCCCCTGCCATTTCGGATTTGTATGCGCACTGTCAGTTTTCGAGTAACGAGAAGTTAAATATCTCAGCCCAATCTGGATGGGAGCGTTCTGCGGATCAAAAATTCTGGATCGGCAGCGAAGCCGGCAGTTGGATTGAGTTCACCTTCACCGGGCAGTCGCTTTTTGTGGGATACGACTTCGATAAGGAACAACCGCCGCAGGCCGTGTTCAGCATCGACGGGGGTGAGGCGCAACCACTCAAAGAAGACGCTCACCGTCGCCCGATTGCGACCGCGCTCAGCAAGGGGCAGCATCGGATCCGGATTGAAGTTCAGCGGAAGGGAGAGCTTGTCGCGTCTCCGGGAAAACTCAAGATCTGGGGAGTGGGTGGTGCCGAAAGTGAAGCGGCGGTAGTTGCAACCCCCTGATACATTTGCGTCCCCTTGTTAAAAATCAGCATCACCTTCGCGCAGGGATGAGTTTACAGAAGACATGAGAGAAATCGGAGGTCTGATTTTAATTTCTTATGCGACTCCGGATTAAGAACGCTTAAATTAACTCAAAAAAGAGGGTCACGCGAAGGCGCAGAGCGCGCGGAGAAATTACTGAATAAACTTCAAAATGTGGTTTTTATAAACGCTCCGCGTTTTCCGCGTCTCCGCGTGAAGTTGTCTTTTTTAGGCGCTCTTAGTGCGCCGAGCGGGAATTTCGCACTGATCGCGCCGCTTATCCCGCTAAAGCTTACAAAATTCCTCGGGATACCCCGTTGGATAGTCGGCAGTCAGCGGGGCACGCTGACTGAGGGAGGAGAACTAAGTCAATCCGACTGGTACCGGTAAAAAAGGCGGCGCTCACTCCACGCTTACCCGAGTTCATCCCACAAACCTCGCGGCACCTCGACGCATTCGCCAACATTGTGGCGTTCGGATCACTCGGCGGGGGGGGATCCGGTCTGGCAACAGAGTCACGTCATCCCCATGACGCGACAGGGAATCCGGTCGGAGGCTACGACCGGATTCCTAGTTGCGAGGATCAAATTTATTGAAATGTAAGGTCCCGCAAAAATCACGGCTGCAGCATGATAATAGAAATGAATCCCGCACCAAGACTACGCGCCAACCTCCTTGGCGGGTGGATTGGGGCTTAAACGTTTCTTTCACATGTTGCCAAATGGCTTGCTATGGCTTTCATTGACCACCGGTATGTATGGATTCAATCTATCCAGACTGGCCCTTATGTGGTTTGTCTCGCTTCTGGCTTGGTGCATTATAACGTTTGGGCTCGCGTTACAAATGGCACATTCAAACGCCATGCCCTGGAATTTGGCACTGATCCAAACGGGCGGCTTTTGGATTTCCTGGGCACTCGTTGCCCCACTTTTTTTTCTCGCAACTCGTAGCTTTCCGATAACCCGCGAAAAGGGCTGGAGAAGCATTGGAGCACATCTCGCGTTATCTATTCTAGCAGTGACTTTCTCATACTCCGTGCATTCTGCGACTCGTCAGGAGCACGTTCCCAGATTTGAGCGGAGCGCCGAAGACAAGCACATGCAGGAGCAGCGGCGTCAATTCTTCTTCTTGCTCCACAACGTGATCGTATTGGTTGCACTCATTTCGTGCACTCACGCCGCCCATTTCTACAAAATCGCGCAGAATGAAAAGTCTAGGAGCCTAGAATTAAACGCCCAATTGACAGAATCGCGCTTGCAGGCGCTTTCGATGCAATTACAGCCACATTTTATCTTCAATGCATTGAATAGCATTGCTGAACTCATCCATGAAGATGTCGAAAAAGCCGATTCCATGATCGTAACGCTTTCGGATTTTCTTCGCATGACGATCAATCTTCCACACATTCAGGAACTACCTATGCAAGAAGAGCTACAGTTTGCGAGGCTCTATCTTGCACTTGAGAAAATCCGTTTTGAAGAACGTATCATGGTGGACATTGAGATTGACGACGATGTCCAACGTGCGGCGATTCCCACGCTGCTACTTCAACCGCTTCTGGAAAATGCGTTTCAGCATGGATTTAGTAACTTGTCCGGTCCCTGTGCCTTGAGGATTCAAGGAAAACAGGCAGGCGACTTCCTGTTGATACGCGTTCAAAACGACGCTCCGACGACAGCCAGCACGCCAGTTGAAGGAACAGGTTTGCGCAATAGCCGCGCTCGTTTGAACTCGCTTTACGCACAGAGAGCCCAGCTAAATGTAAAGGCCGGCGCTTTTTATACCGTGGAACTCAAAATCCCACTTCGCTTGATATGATCCTGAGAACCGTAACTGTGGATGATGAGCCACTGGCGCTCAAACGGCTCAAGCGTCTGTTGTTAGAAAACCCGGACGTTGAACTGGCACAGGAATGTAGCAGTGGCGCAGAGGCACTTGAAGCAGTGCAACGGCATCGCCCCAACCTTCTTATCCTGGATGTTGAAATGCCAGCAATGAACGGGTTTGCACTGGTGGCAGCTCTTAAGGCGCTGCCGATCGTTCCCATGCCAGAGTTAATTTTCAAAACGGCTTACCCCAATTTTTCTCTGAAAGCCTTTGAGGTTGCCGCCTTGGATTATTTACTTAAACCGACCTCTCGTGAAAGACTCAATGAGAGCCTCACACGAGTGCGGATGCGTCTGTGCAAGGCACCTGAGGATGGTCCTGTTCCGCAAATTCATTCATGGTTAAAACGGATTCCAATACGTAAAGGCGATCGTACTATTTTTATTGAAACTGAGCGGATCCACTGGATCGAAGCAGCGAGCAACTACGTGCTTGTCCATGCCGAGGGAACGAGCGAGATTATTAGAGACACGCTTGGAGCGTTTGAGAAACGGCTGTGTCCAGAACAATTCACCCGTATTAACCGGTCGGCGATTGTTCGCCACTCGAGTATCCGGCAATTGAGAGCCAACGCCAGTCATGAACATTTCGCCCAATTAGTTTCAGGCGAAGAACTGGCTATTACGCGGGGATTGAAGGGATTATTACAAAGAATGGCGAAGGGCCTGTAATTCTACAATCTACAAAATCGCTTAGATTCCAAGATCTGCGAGCAGGCTTCCATCGACTTTTCCAGTCACTGGAAGGTTTCGGTCCGTTTGATAAGCGCGAATGGCAGCTTCAGTCAGCGGGCCGTTTACTCCGTCTACACTTCCTTGGTAGTATTTGCGGACGCGCAACGCATCCTGAACGCGCACCAGAGTGACATTGACTACTGGAGCGGGAAGCGCCGCGGGAGGCGGCGGGTAAATGCCTGGCTCGGGAACAGGCCGCCCATACCACACCGGCGGCGGTGCGACGTAGACCGGCGGGGGATAATAGCCATAAGGTGCGTCGTAGTAATACCTAGGTCCCCAATACGGTCCTACACCCAGGCCGACACCGATAGTTACTCTGTCACGAGCTTGAGCTGTTGCATGCAGTCCGAGGGATAGAGCCAGTACCAGTGCTGAGGTGCAAAGATGCCGATTTTTCAAAAGATCAATTTTCATAAAAAGGACGGGCGTTTGATTCCAAATTTGTACACAACGTCCATGTCCCTTGTGACTGGGACATGGATTTATGTGAAGGCGTTTTGAAATCTAATACTGAGACAAAGACCGAGCTTAGTCGTCGAGTTTTTCGCCCGCGGAATGGTGTGCCCAGCCTTCCTTCATTTTTGCACGCTGTTCTGGAGTGAGCACGGACTTAATGGCCTCACCCTGTTTTTCCATGAGGTCTTTGAGTGCCGCTTTGTCTTCTGCAACTAGATTCTCCCTACCTTTCGCCAGAATGGCCTTGAACTTTGGAGCGTCCTCTTCAAGCACCAATTTGATGGCGTCTTGCTGAGCTGGAGATAGACCCAGTTTTTCTGTCATCCAGTTCAAGCGAGCGGTAGGGTCATGGTGCGAGGAGTGCCCACGGCATTCCGGAGTACTTGTATCCTCGGCTAAAAGCACGTGTGACACCGCTCCTAAGGTTGCAATAGATAGCGTAAGGATCGTGAGTAGTTTTCTCATGTGAGGATTAGGGGGTTCCAAATGCGCCGGGAATTGAAATGCCCGACGTAAGAACTTTTCCACGTTTTCCACGGAGTCCCAGTTATCGGGGATCAATCGGACTTTTTTTGGAGCGAGGCGGGCTGAAGTTTCGCACTGGTGCTCAGGAGAACGCTACGTGACCGTACGCATCGCCTGCACTGGAGTTTGTGTGCGGGAAACCAAGATTGGCTCCAAAAACCAGGCGCTTCATCCCGCAGGGCTTGGGATTGGTTGCCATTGACCCCCAGATCGGGCACGGGAATTTTTCCCGTCAAACCACCTAACTAAATCCATCTATGGCTATTTCGCCCATTAATTCATCAACTTCGGCTGCGGACCTTCGAACGCAGTTTCAGCAGCAACGCAGTGATTTGCAGTCTTTGTCAGCGTCACTACAGTCTGGAAATCTTGATGCCGCCCAGACCGCGTTCGCCCAGTGGCAGAAGGATCAGCAAGCCCTCAGCAATGCTCAGGGAACGAACGCACAGAAGCCAGCAACAAACAGCGCGATCAGCGCAGACGTGCAGGCACTTGGGGCGGCGCTGAAATCGGGTAACATCGGCGACGCGCAGAAGGCCTTTGCGCAGCTAAAAACCGACATGCAAGCGGCCCGCGGCACCCACCGCGGCCACCATGGGCACAGGCCATCGGCGACCTCCGCAACAGGCACACAAATCGGCGGTAGTGATAGCGACGATGACGGTTCAACAACGTCAACACCAAGCTCGCAGACGACAAGCACTGGCGCGCCAAAAACGCCGCAAGAGCTTTTTGCTGCGCTTCTTAAGGAGATGCAATCCGCTGGCTACAGTCCCACCGGTACGCCTGCGGGACAGGCTGCGGGATTATTCGTAAACAAGAGTGCGTAAAGCGAAAGAGCGTGCCGACACCCAAGGCATTGGGTTGGATTTGTGGGGTTAAAAAACGTCCCTGAAGTGCGGATCATCATGGGACATTGACAAACGAACCTCGGGCCCACGCGGCCCGGGGTTTGAGTGGGTGCCTACCATTCGGAATGACGCAACAGATTTACGCTAAATAAGCTATTACGTGGAGATGGATTAACAGCTGGTAGCAGAGAAATCAAAGCTCGGAGGCATCTAATGTTCTACGAGCCTCCCGCTCGATTACTCACAGCTCAGCCTGCTTATACGCCCGCTTTGCTAATCCGATAAAGAATCAATTCCACCATCGGGCGCGGTAGATAGATACGGGTGGCGTTGACGGCCTTCCCGTCCACCCGAAGTAAACTGTCAATGCGCACCACACCTCGAGTTCCGCCCCGAGTTCCGCCTCGCCCCCCTGATTCAACACCGTGATAAACATCCGCAATAGACAACGCCTTAACTCGGGTATTTGCGAAATCAAACGTGACCCATTTCTTGTTAGTGTGAGGTGCCTCGATACGCACTTTTTCCGGCGTGGCCGTGACAAATTGGATAGCGACAACTTGGTTGACCTCATCGGCGAGCATACAGAGTGTATTGAAGCCACCATCAAAGTTGCCGTTAAAGCTATAGGTGCGTAGCGAGTGATAAGGGAAACCAGGACAGGCGACCTGAGCTTTGGAGGCGACCTGCTGCGTGAGGCCAAGAGCCGCAATCGCGTCTTTTAACGGCATGAGGTAGGTCACGTTGCCAAAAATACTAATCTCCGGAGCGGGCGCTGTGTTTGGCGCAGGCGAGGAACCACTTGAAAGAAGAGATTTGAGTTCCTTCATAGTGGTCACCCCGTCGCTCATGGACGTGTCCCAGCCTTTCTCCAGAAAAATGCCGCCTGGAGTTAGCGGCACAGGCTGAGCTACGGCAGATGCGGCAAACAAGGCCGCAAATAGGCCATTAATAGCAAGACGTTTGACTGTTTGCCTCAGGGTGAATTGAAGTTTAGACATGGTGTAGATTTCCGTTCCATGTCCCCGTTCGGTCGCATTGCGGGGATCTCTCGCGAGAGCCGTATTTTTTAGGCCTCGCTCGCGTACGCCGGTGGAAAGCGCGGCGTGGCGTTCAGGGGCAAACATTCCGTTTTAGCGAGAGATTTCCCACTTCCCTGCGAACTGGGGGACGTGGCCAACACTCTCTTTCTGCATACAACTTCTGGCGCACCACACCTGGTGCCGCGTAGTTTGGAAAAACACTCGCCTTTGCCCAGCTTCACCCGGAGTAATCCATGAAAGTCAATTCCTGCATTTTATGACACAACCCATGCCCAACACGCCAATCAGTCTGATTAGCGTGCTTCGAAACGAGGAGAACCAGTTGGCGTGGCAAGCCTCCTGGAGACGTTTTCTGGAGCTCTACAACGGCCCTTTGCTTGCCATGGCTGCAGGCATTTACCGACACCACACCGGCAACGCCACTCCTCCGCAGTCGGTACTAGAGGACGTCGTTTCCACGGTGGTGGTAGATTTCTTCACCAAAAATCGCTTCGACCGAGAGCGCGGACGGCTTCGTACCTATTTGCGTACCCTGACTAACCGGAGAATGGTTGACATGTTGCGCAAGCAGCGCCCCCTCAACCACCTTTCCTTGGACGCCGATGGAACGAGCCTCCCTGAATCCGTACCCGAAGAGACCCCGGAAGAAACTCTTTCCTTCCAACAATCCCTTCTAGCGACACTCATTGAGGATCTGCGTGAGAACATTCCCATGCGCCATTTCCAGATTTTTGAAATGGTCAAGCTTAAGGGCCAGTCCCCAGAGACCGTCGCCGAGGAGCTAGGGGTGTCGCGCGGGGTGGTCGACAATACGGTCTACAAAGTCATGCGCCGACTGAAAGAAACTGCAGGCAAACCTGAATACCAGAACGAGTACTACCTATGAGTGATCCCCTTTTTAGACAACCCACAGAGGCCCTCTCCCCTGAAGAAGAAGCAGAAATTACCCGCAAACTCGCTGAAGCGTACCGCCAGCATGAGGAAGGCGAAAAGCGGCCTGAGTTTCAGCGGATTGCGAAGAGCATCCAGGAAAAACTGAGTGAAAACATGTCGGCCGCCACCGAGTCTTCCAGCGGGCGGGCGTCGGAATTGGGTTAAGACCGCTTTCGCCCTGGGCGGCGGGCTTAGTGCGCCTGAAAAAAGGCAATCTCACGCGGGGACGCGGAGAACGCGGAGCTTTTATAAAACCCTTATTTTTAGGTTTATTCCGTCAATTCTCCGCGCTGCCCGCGCCTTCGCGTGACGCCTATTTTTTTAAGTTCATTTAGGGGTCCTTAGTCCCGGAACACGGTCGTGCGGTTGCCACGCACGAGCACCCGCTCGGCCAAGTGATAACGCAAACCACGCGCGAGGGCGAGGCGCTCGCAGTCTCGGCCGAGTCGGAGGAGGTCCTCCTCCGAGTGGGAATGCTCCACCCGCACGACTTCCTGTTCGATGATGGGGCCTTCATCCAGATCCGCCGTTGCATAGTGGCAGGTGGCACCGATGAGCTTCACTCCGCGCTGATGGGCGCGCTGGTAAGGGTTGGCCCCTACGAAGGACGGGAGAAAGCTGTGATGAATGTTCATCACACGGGCAGGCCAGCGCGTACAGACGTCGGCTGGGAGGATCTGCATGTAGCGTGCGAGGACCACGAGATCAGCGTTTACGGAGCGCCAAATAGTCTCCATTTCAGCAAACGCCTTCCTCCGGGATTCGGGCGTGATGGGGATCCAGTGAAAAGGGATGCCCTCACGCTCGGCAAGGGGACGGAGCGTTTCGTGATTAGAGATGACGCAAGGAATGTCGAAGGCGAGTTCGCCTGAGCGCCAACGCCAGAGCAAATCGGCGAGGCAATGACCCAGCTTGCTCACCATCAAAACAACCTTTGGCCGAACCTCGGCAGGGCGCACCGTCCATTCGGCCTGCAATTCGAGGGCGAGCGGTTCCACTGCGGCCTGAAGGCCTGCCACATCGCCTCGGAGGGTATGCGTCTCAATCTCCATGCGCGTGTAGAACCACCCGTCCTGCGGGTCCGTGAACTGGTGAACTTCCTTTAGTTTGCCACCGCGACCAAGTAGCTCACAGGTATCGCAGGAAGAAAGGGTACCCGATGGGTATGTGCGACGACAGGTTGCGTAGAGAGATATGCTACAGCTACAACAGCAACACCTCAACGCCTCGTCGGCCTTCCGACAGGAACATGACGAGATGATGCGTCAAGGAATCGCGCTA
>CAIWVL010000062.1 GCA_903916085.1 uncultured Spartobacteria bacterium | reverse complement strand
CTTGTTCAGCGGCTTTGCGGTACCATTCAGCGGCCTTCTTGAGGTCTTTTGTTAAGCCGTCACCATTCTCGTAGCATAATGCCAAATTAAGTTGAGCATCGGCATCTCCCAGTTCAGCGGCTTTGCAGAACCATTCAGCCGCCTTAGCGAGGTCTTTTGCTAAACCGTCACCATTATTGTAGCATACCGCTAAATTAAATTGAGCATGGGGATCGCCCTGTTCGGCCGCTTTACGAAACCATTCAGCGGCCTTAACGAGGTCTTTCGTGACGCCTTCTCCATTCAGGTATTGAAACCCCAAGCTGGATTGAGCCTCGGTATCGCCCTGTTCGGCTGCTTTGGTGAGCCATTCAGCAGCCTTTGGAAGGTCTTTAACAACACCCACCCCTTTGTAGTACATACCCCCTAATACAGCTTGCGCCTGCTTCTGGCCCTGTTCGGCTGCTTTGCGAAACCATTTAGCGGCCTCAGCGTCGTCTTTTGTTACGCCTATACCGTTGCGGTAGAAAAAACCTAAGTTATTTTGAGCGTTTGCGTAGCCTTGATCGGCAGCCATGCGTGACCATTTAACGGCCTCAGTGACATCTTTTGCAACACCCTCACCCCATTGGTAGAGAATTCCCAACGTACTCTGAGCGGGCGCGTAGCCCTGAGCCGCAGACTTCTTCAGCCATTTGATTTCCTTTTCAGGATCTTTTGAACCAGCTATGCTTGAACCATACAGCCGGGCCAAGAAAAATTGTGTTTCTGGCCGAGTGGTATTCTCCGGGTGCTGGTTAAGTTGGGATAAGGAATCTCGATAGAAAGACGCAGCTTTCTCAGAAGATTTATCTACACTTAGTCCTTCTTCGTAAATAGCGCCAAGTGTGTATTCACAAAAGGGGTTATTGTTTTGTATTTCTTTTAAGATTGGTTGCTTTCCTAGTTTTGAAGTGAAGTACGTGTAAATTCCTGTAGAATCTAAGTCGCCCTTCTCGCTTTTGATCTTCAGCTGATTCATGTACTCGGCCCACTGTGCTTGGCCTTGTGCAGTTAGGAGTAGCAGTGAAATTAAGGTTGTGAGTTTTTTCATTTTGATAGGTGTGTTTTTTGCTGAATCTGTGATTTTGACGTGCTTGAAATGCGGGAGTGTTGACCGGTCGGACTGCGTCGGTTCGATATAGAAGGTGAACTTATTTTTAAACTTTGCTTTTAGAATGCTCGTGGCGCAGGGCGTCAAGGAGACGGCCATCCGATAGCCTCCATTTCTTCCAACCGCTACCAGGCTTACCTGTGACGATTACCGCCGAGCCTGATACGGACAATTCGTCAAGATCTCTCACTACCTCATAAGTTCCATTTCCAATCTGTTTCAACTTGCCAGATTTAAGGGCGGCAGCTGCCGTATCGTAGTTTTGTTGGATGTTGCGTCCCGGAACCGAGTTCAGATCAATTGTTAGAATGCTTCCCGCTTTTATTGTGACTTTCGACCGTCTCGTGTGATGAGGGTCATATGCGCAAATCCCGGTGGCAACGGTGCCATTGGCAGATCTGATGGTTATTGGATTAGGCATGATGCTTTAATGTGTGTTTTTAATGTTGTGAATTATTTTGAGGTGTTGCTTTTGAGTATGGATGCCCATTTTGATGCGTGCCGTAAACCTACCTTTATATTTCTCGTAATCCCTTCGGCGTCGGAAAAGGTTATGTGATTAAAGCCCTTTGTGATATTTTTTAAGGTGCAAATAGGTAGGGAGAATTTAAGCTCGGGTTGTTCTAGCCATGTAGTGGTTTTTTCTGTCAGACCGGAAATTTCACCAGCTTTGATAAATAGAAGCCGCTGATTGGTTGCGACAAGGGTTCCAAATTCATTGGTCAACTTGCCAATTTTGATCCTTGCTCCATCTTTTAAAACGAGAATGATTGCTTCGTTTTGCTGAAGAAGTTGAGTGATCAATTCAGTCACTTTCATCCGGGACTCCCTAGTCTTGCTAATGTTTATGAAGCAAAGGCAAGCGAGGCAGGCAGTGGCGTTCGTCCAGTCTTTATTTGCAAAAATTATAAGCTGAGGTAGGAAGTTCAGGTGTGCGTACGCGAGTAAAAAGTCGAGTACGCAGATGCCCATAATCACATACGCAATGCGGCGGGCCTTGTTGGTCGGGGTTGAAGCGGCAGGGGCTATCGGCTGAAGCGTTTGCTGTGCTTGAGGCGTCGGCGGAAGTGCGGGAGCCGGCGGCGGTGGGAGTACCGCGGGCGGGAATACATCTTTAACGAATCTCCAGTCGGTCCAACCTTCTTGATAACAATAATCTGTATACGCGATTTCAGCTGATTTAAGCTTTTCTCTAACTTCAGCCTCGCTGAATGGGCCGAGCTGCTGGCCATCTTTGGAGATAAATGTATTCATTTTCGGGTGGTGTTAATGTTGAGTTGCCTGAGGTGAGTGGGTGTTTTTTGGGAAGGCAGAAAGGGCCGCACCGTTGCTGTGTTTGGCGGGCAACCAAAATTGCCGCTCGTTAACTGGCATTGCGTTCGCCCAGTGCGGTTGGCTGCTGAGGTGTTGAACTCCCTCGGCGGCGGGTTCGGGCTAAGAATCCCGGTAGAAGCGCTACAGGATCGCTCTCTATGGGGACGAGGTGTCCGCGAACGGCGTGTTTCGGCAGCCATTCCGAGTGGAATGGTGCGTGCTGCGAGTCCAGTCTGATTCGCGCTAATTAACCAAGGGTTCAGGTTAAAGCTACAAACCCATGGAGTGTCATCTGTCTTGGAAAGCCACCTGCGTCTAATGCAGGCGAGGACTTCTACTGTACTACCCTTACCTGGGGGGGGGGCTGTGTAACTGGCTGGTAATCATGTAGTTAGACATGAGTTTGGGTGGATTATTCAGCCAGCGTCACCCCGAATGGGGAGCCAGTGAGCCGACTAAAATGAATATGATGTTGGTGGGGACATGTCAATATGCAATGTGCATTGGCCATTTGATGTCTGTTTCTTTGGCAAACTGTGAGTGGGCCATGCAGTGGGAAGCTTGGGGCGAGGTGAAAGCTGCCTCCAGAGGGCGGTTCCGTGCTAGTTTCTCCTCGGTTGCTGTGGAATTTAAGGCGAGGATGGCGATGGAATCGGTGGGATAGTGGTCGTAAATCCTGCGCAGTGGCAGCGACAGCAGCCCCAGAGGGGCGGCCTATTGCCAGCCCATGGCAGCGCCGTGGGGGCGCTGGTTAGAGTGCGGAAAGCCTGAAGGTGGTGTCCGAAGTGTATGCCACGGTTTAGGCGGCCCCCGCAGGGCGTCGGAGGACCCCGCAACTCAGCCTTGGAATAAGGGGTACCTACGCCGTCTTGTCCCGCTTCGAGAGCGCCATGTACACGGCCGGCACGACAAACAGCGTCAAAATGGTGCCGATAATCATCCCGGTCACCAGTACAATCCCAATGCTATTACGTGCCCCCGCGCCGGGGCCTTTGGCTAACACGAGCGGGAAATGCCCGAACACGGTCGCTACCGAGGTCATCAAAATTGGGCGCAGGCGGGTGGCAGAAGCGTCGATGACGGCTTGAAGCTTTGGAATGCCTTCCTCGCGCAGGGTGTTGGCGAATTCCACAATCAGGATGCCGTTCTTGGAAACCAACCCCACCAAGGTGATAAGCCCGACTTGGCTGTAGATGTTGAGCGTGGTGAAGCCGAGGAACGAGAAGAGCAGGGCGCCTGAAAGCGCGAGTGGCACCGAGCCCGCCAGGATCACCAGCGGGTCACGGAAGCTCTCGAATTGGGCGGCAAGCACCAGGAAAATGAGCACGCCCGACACCGCCAGAGTAAGTAGCAGTTTATTCCCCTCAACGCGCAGCTGCCGGGCTTCCCCAGCGTAATCCACCGAGTACCCGACAGGCAGGATCCTGGCGGCTTCGGCCTCGAGCACCTTGAGCGCCTGATCGATTGTGACATTAGGCGGGATGACGCCTTGGATGCGGGCGCTGTTGAGCTGCTGGAAACGGTTCAGCGTGCGGGGTTCGGTGGTGTTACGCAGCGTGGCGAAGGTGGAGAGCTGCACTAGCTTGTTTTCCGGTCCGCTCACATACAGATCGAGGAGCTGATCTGGGTTTAGCCGACTGGTGCGCTCCAATTGCGGGATAACTTTGTAGGAGCGGCCCTCGATGGAAAAACGGTTGATGTAACCGCCTCCCAGGAACGTGCTGAGATCCGCTCCGACTTGAGACAGGTTCAGCCCCATCGAGGCGACTTTATCTTTGTCGAAGACGACCTCGGTCTGGGGAAAGTCGAACTTAAGGTCGGTATCCGCAAAAACGAAGAGACCGCTTTGAAACGCTTTGGCAACGAGTGCATTAGCGAATTCGAGTAGCTCGCGTGGTTCGGCCGTCGAGGCGATGACGAACTCCACCGGGTAATTACCTCCACCAGGCAGTGGCGCCGGGGTGAACGCAATCACCCGCACCCCGGGAATGGCGGCAGTTTTTCCAAAAACCTCGCCGACCATTTGTTCTGTGGAACGTTTGCGCTGACTCCATGGTTTCGCAACGAGCCCCGAGAAGCCACCGAAAGCCTCGGTGATTTGAAAGCTAGTCTCTGTTTCTGGTAACGAAAAATACACGTCGTTTACGAGTGAAGTGTAGATGCTCGTCTGATCAATCGTGTTGTTCGGCGAAGCCTGAATGACTCCCAAAATCACGCCCTGATCCTCCTTTGGGGCGAGTTCTTTCATCGACAACATGTAGAACGGCACCCCAAGCGCCATGATAATCAGCGCCAAGGTCACAGTGACTGCCCGCCAACGCATCGTTGCTGTGAGTATTCGTTTGTACAAATTCCGCAGCCCATCAAAGCGCCGATTTACCCAGCCGCCGAAGCCAGCGTGCGAGTCCTCGGCTCGCAACAGTTTGGAGGACATCATGGGCGAGAGCGTCAGGGCGACGACGCCGGACACCACGACCGCCCCTGCTAGCGTGAAGGCGAACTCGCGGAATAGCGTTCCAGTCAAACCGCCTTGCAGCCCGATGGGTGCATACACCGCGGCGAGTGTGATGGTCATCGCGATGAGGGGGCCCACAAGTTCGCGGGCGGCTTTGATGGCTGAATCAAACGGGGACAGTCCCTCCTGAAGATGACGTTCAACGTTTTCCACTACCACGATGGCGTCATCCACGACTAACCCTACGGAGAGAACGATGGCGAGAAGCGTGAGTAGGTTGAGGGTGAATCTCAGCGTTTGGATGAGGAAAAGAGCACCTGCTAGTGACAGGGGAATGGCGACGACCGGCACCAGAATCGAGCGCCAGTTGCCCAAAAAGAGAAAGATTACGCAGATGACGATCAACAATGTCTCGGCGAGAGTATGAAGCACCTCGTGGAGCGAGTCCCGGATGTAGCCCGTGGCATCGTACGACAGGTGGACGTGCATTCCGGCGGGGAGCTGTTTTTCTATCTGCGGCAGTTCGTTGCGCACTGCGGTGATGACGTCGAGGCTGTTGGAGGTGGGGAGAACCCAGACCCCCATGAAGATCGCTTTTTGCCCGGAGAAACGGACGTCTGTATCGTAGTTTTCTGCGCCGAGCACGACATTGGCCACGTCTTTGAGGCGGATGATGGAGCCGTTACTCTCCCGCAGGACGAGGTCTTGGAACTCGGCGGCGGACTTCAGGTTTGTGTTTGCTACAAGATTGACGGTGATTAGGGAACCTTTAGTGCCGCCGAGTGCAGAGAGGTAATTGTTCGCGGAGAGTGCGTTACGGACATCTGCCGGGGTAAGGTTTAGGGCCGCCATTCGGTCGGGCTTGAGCCAGATGCGCATGGCAAAAGTACGGGCTCCGAGGATGTCGGCTTTTTGGACGCCGTTGATGGCTGTGATTCGCGGTTGGACGGCGCGGGTGAGGTAGTCGGTGATCTGGTTGGACTCCATGGTCTCCGAGTAAAAGGAGATGTACATGAGCGCGAACTGACTGTCGGAAGTGGTCAGTTCGATGGAGGGCGACTCGGCTTCGGGGGGCAGTTCGTTGCGGATCTGGGCGATCTTGGCTTGGACTTGAGTGAGGGCGGCGTTGGTGTCGAAGTTGAGCTTGAGATGAGCTGTGATGATGCTCAGAGACTGGGCGCTCTGGCTTTCGATGTAGTCGATGCCATCGGCACTAGCGATGATTCGCTCCAGAGGCGTAGTGACGAAGCCCCGGACGAGGTCGGGATTTGCGCCTATGTAACGCGTTTTGATGTTGATGACGGCGATGTCGCTCTTGGGAAACTGACGGACGTTGAGCGTGAAATACGCCTGAATCCCAGCCAGTAATAGCACTAGGCTAACAACCGTAGAGACGACGGGGCGTCGGATGAATAAATCAGTAAATCGCACGGGAAATGAAAGGTATAGAATGCGAAGCGGAAGGCCGAATGATCATGGGTGGATGCTGGAATCAGCGGCGTTTGAGGTGCCTCCCGCGGTGGTGCAGGCATCGTGCGCGCTTTTTGACACACGCAACCTTCATCCTTAGCTGTTGTTCGGCTTGGGCGCAGCTTCGTTGCTTGGTTGCACACTGTTATTCACCTGCACCTCGGCACCTGGGCGTAGCTTGAACACGCCTGAACTAACCACTTCATCGCCCGCATTGAGTCCGCTCAGGATGCGAACTTGATCCCCACGATTTTGGCCCAGCTTCACAAATTGCTGGGACACAGATTTGTTGGATTTGCCCTCGGCGTTGGTGCCTGACTTGACAACAAACACGGAGTCGCCATACGGAGCGTAGCTGATTGCGGAAGCGGGCACCACAAGGACGCCTTCCTCCGTGGGGCGGGGGAGTTCGACGTTTACAAACATTCCCGGGCGCAGGGTTTGCTCAGGATTGGGGAGGAGTCCTTCCACGGTGATGGCCCGAGAAGCTTCGTTCACGCGAGAGTCTAGGGCTGAGATAGTTCCAGAGCGAGCTGATGCGGATTCATCCTCCAGAAAAACGCGGAGGGCCTTTCCGGGGGTGGCGAAGGAAATCTGCTGTTGGGGCAGATTAAAAAGCACCTGAATGGGGTCTAATGAGTGCATGGTGGCGATGGGTGCCCCCGGCGTTAGATACTGCCCAAGGCTGACTAGGCGGATGCCTACCACGCCATCAAATGGGGCCACGATCCGTTTCCGAGCAAGCACCGCTTCCACCTCGTTGCATGCGGCTTCTGCCCGTCGCAACTCGGCTTCGGCGGCGTCCCGTTCTGAAACCGGGGCGGCACTCTGGGCTTGGAGTTCACGCTTGCGACCGGCGTCTAGGCGAGCGAGATCGCGGCGAGCTTGCGCGGCGGCGAGCTGTGCTTTTTCCTGGTCTGCGTTCAGTTGAACCAAGAGGTCGCCTTTGTGGACAGCTCTGCCTGAGTCAAAGGCGATCTCGGAGACGATTCCCGCCAGATCCGTGCTGATGTTGCCGCCCTGTACTGCTTTGAGTGTTCCGATAACGCGGATGGTGGGTTCCCACTCTTGGGGTTGGACCACCAGTGTGGTGACGGCGGCCGGCGGTGGTGCGAACGACTTGCCCATGGCGATGGCCGCCTGTATTTGTTGGTACTTGGCGTAGCCGATTCCCGCTATCGCTAGCGCGACGCAGAACAGCATCAGAAGCATTCGTTTCCACATAAAAAGAGAGCAGCACGGAAGTGGGAGAACGCCTCCCCTCCGGCCTTGGAAGTACAGATACAACCGTTGCCGTCGGTTTACAGCGAGTGTTTTTAGAAAGTGCGTCAGCAATCTAACGCCACTGCGAAGCCGTTATCTCGGCAAAAAAGCGGCCAGCGGGAGCAGGGTGCAGCTTTGGCGTGATTCCTGCTCTCATGACTCCGCGAGTTTTGCTCTCGGGCGGCTCCTATCCTGTATGAATACATTTTCTTTTGTCCGCATGTGCCTTTCCAGCAAGCGCCTCGTGGGGTTCGCCCCAGTTCTTGGGTTGCTCGCTTTGCTGGCGCTCATGTTTTCGGAGTGTGGGGCGTTGGCCATTGGAGCACCGTTTACAAGCAGTGTGGTGACCTCCGCTTATCCCAAGGGACCGGACGGCACTGTGTTTGACCTTAGTGCCAAGCTTCCTGCGGATAGCGGCCTTGTTGGGACGACAAGCTGGGCGCTTGCGCCCGATTCGATCAGCTTGGAGGGGGTGAGCCTGACCACCGGCGGGAACTTGTCTGTGCAGCCATCTCCACCGTACGCCACGGACACAAAGACGGTGAACGTGACGGTCTCTGACACGCAGGGGCACTCCGTGAGTGGGACGATTACGGTGAATTTGGTCCAGCCCATGTTTGGTGCCAATCTCGGGGCGATTCCCGGGCAAGCTCCTAAGACTCTCAATCTGAACTCGCTCGCTTCCGAAATGCAGATGCCCCTTTCCGGAACGAGCGCGACGCAGGTTTGGTCTATTACTGCGGGGCAGACGGTTCCTACCTGGGTCACTTTAACAAACCAAGGCGTTTTCAGTGTTGCGCCGCCGGCTGCGACGCCGAAATCGAGCTTTGAGCTGTTTGTTGAAGAGTATGACAGTGCTTTGGGGGTGGACGCTCCCAAAACCTACGGAAGTTTGGTGGTGAGTCTCGTTGATTTTACGGGATCGCTCACGGGCATTACGAACAAGCCGAACCAAGTTTTGAATGTGAGCAGCACTTTGCCTGCCGGTCTTGGTGCTGTGGCACCTGTGACTTGGGCGCTCACTACCCCAGAGGGACCGTACAGCATCGTGGCAGCGGACGGGACCTTGGCATTGGATCTTACCGGACCGCAGCCGACCCACACGCTCGGGCTCGCGCTCACGGCCACTGATGCTCAAGGGACAAGCTTCAAGGGAGTCGTTTCTGTCAACATCTTCGCTACGCAGTTTAGCGCTTCGCTCAGTGCCGTGCCTGCGCAGGTGCCCCCAATAACCTCGAACCTTAACGATACTCAGGGGCTTCAAAATTTCGGTAACGGTCTGATTCCCAGTTTGGTGGAGAGCCGTGCCTGGGCGTTTGTTCCCGGACAGACGATCCCTTCCTGGCTAACTTTGAGCTCGGGCGGCGTGCTCAGCGCTGCACCGCCAGCGAACGCCGTTCTTGGGGCGACGGATTACATTGTCCAAATCGGTGATGTGAACGCGCCAGATGCGACGAAGGCGTACGGCACGGTAACTTTGAGTTTGGTGGGATTCAGTGCGTCGCTGGTGGGCGACGTGAATCAATTTGGCGGGCTTAGTTTGAATTTGAGCAGTAAATTGCCGGCCAACTCTGGTTTGGGCTCGGGTGTGACTTGGACTTTCGTGGGTAACAGCAGCGTGGGTATCCCGTATGGGCTACAACTGACCGAGGCAGGTGTTCTTTCCCTGAGCGGGGGGCAGCAGATTCAGCAGACCGTCTTGGTCAACGCAGTGGATGCGGCGGGTCATTCGGTATTGGGCAGCGTGTTTGTGGCTGCTGTTTACACGAATGGGTCGGCGTCGTTGGGGGCTGTCATTGGAAAAGTTGGAGGAACCACGGTTGATCTTAACACACAGAACAGCCTGCCCTTGGCGGGCCTGGCTGCGAACCGGACGTGGTCGGTGTTGGGCGGTGTGAATCTACCAAGCTGGGTGACGCTTACGACCGCTGGAGTTTTGACCCTGAATCCTGGCGTGAACGACACGCCTGCGACGCTGCTTTTGACTCAGACCGGGACGGATGCCAACGGCTACAAGTCGAGTTTCACCGTCAAGGTGACCTGCACGCCGGTTACCTTCACGAGCGCCCTGGTTGGGGACGTGAATCAAATGGGCGGGCTCAATCTTGATTTGAGCACTAAATTGCCTGCCAACTCCGGCTTGGGCGCAGGGGTGACTTGGTCGTTAGTGACTGATGGCAATATAAATACTCCTTACGGACTTCAACTTTCTGCAACCGGCATTCTTTCGCTGAGCTCAGGTATGCCCACGCAACAGACCGTCTTGGTCAGTGCCGTGGATGCTGCCGGGCACACGGCGTTGGGGAGTGTATTTGTCGCGACTGTTTATACCAACGGCTCTGCGTCCTTGAGCGCGGTCACTGGACAGTTGGTTCCGACGAGCGTAAATCTTAATTCGTTTACTAACTTTTACATTCCGGGCTCGGCATCGACTCGGACATGGTCCGTGTTTGGGGGAGTGAGTCTACCTAGCTGGGTGACCTTGTCTTCAGCTGGAGTGGTGACTCTCAATCCTACGTTGACGAGCACGGCTGCCACGATTCTCGTTACGGCAACGAGCACGGATACCAACGGCAACCTGATGACGAGCACGATCAAGGTAACCTGCTCGCCCGTGGCCTTCGGCACGTCTTTCCTGGCTGACATGTCTTCGGTCACGCCGTCGGCACCTGCGACTTTGAATCTGAACTCGCTGGTGAGCTCGCTTCCTGGATTTGAAACGGTGCGTCGTTGGACGATCGTACCTGGTCAGGACTACTCTGTCATACAGGGTGTCAGCATGAGCGCAGACGGCACGCTGAGCATTAGCAGCGGTGGATACGGTGGTTCCCCCAAGGATTTGCTGGTGCAAGTCGACAACGGTGCTGGGCTAACTTCGGTTGGCAAGGTGAGCCTCAAGGCTGTTTATCCCATGACTGTGTCCCTCACTTCGGTGGTGGGACAGGGGGCAGCGAGCACCGTGAATTTGTCTTCCGGGCAATATTTGCCGCCTCCGACAGGCACACGAACCTACGCGCTAACCACAGGCGCTCCCGCTTTGCCTGAGGGCGTCACTTTCAATGCCACCACTGGGGTGCTGAATTTCCCGGCACCCACAGACCTCAACGCTGGGTTGCATGTCATCTGGGTGGATTACACGGAGACAATGCAGCCGTCTAACACGCTGAACACGCAGACCGTCAAAGTGACATGGCTTGTGGCGCAGTTCTCAGCTTATGTCTCTGCAGACACGACGAACATGGGTGGTGTGAACCTAGATTTGTCTACGTCCATCCCTTCCACACTCGGGATGGCCGCACCTGTGAATTGGAGCATCGTGTCCGGGCAACCGTATTACCTGACAAACGGTTGGAGCTTGAGCCCGAATGGTGCCTTAAATTGGTACAGTGGCATGATCTCGGGTATCAGCAGCGGTGCCCTCATTGTACAGGCGACGGATTCAAGTCTTACCGTACCGAAGACCGTTTACGGTGCCGTGAACTTCCAAATCGTCTCTCCGCAATTCACGGGGATCCTGAGCGCCGTTGCGGGCCAAACGGTCGCAGGCACTTTAGATTTGACGCCTCTTGCTAATACTTCGAGCTCCGCTCCGGCTGACGGTTCGACGGTGCAGTGGATGTTTTTAGGCTCAGGGGCCCCGCGTCCGAGCGGCACGACACTCAGCACTGCTGGCGTGCTTAGCGTACAGCCGACGCTGACTTCAGCCTCTGGTGTGTACTCGCTCTATGTCATGCGCCAAGTAACGACGGGCGGGATGTACAGTGCGCCCGTCGTGGGGCGTATTGACGTGACGCTCAGTGGTGGTACTTCGCTACTTGTCAAGGGCGCGACTGTCACCAACGGGAGCACGATCGTAAACGTGGCGTCTACTCAGGGGCTTTCCTCCGGGATGACCGTGAGCGGTCTCCCTGTGACTCCCGGAACGACTATTGCGTCCTTGAACGGGCCGACGAGTTTGACGTTGAGCTCGCCGGTCTTGTCCACGGCCAGCGGGGTTGCATTTACGGCATCGGGAAGCGGGACGTCAGTTGTTGCGCCTACCATTGCTTTCACTGGCACCATGCAGGCGCTCATTGGTGGGACTTCTGCTGCGGTGCTTGACTTGAACACGATTCTGCCTGCGACAGCGAATCTGGTAGGCACCACGTCTTGGGCCGTATCTGCGGGACAAAACTTGCCGAGCTGGGTGAACGTTACTACCGCTGGGCAGTTGAGTGTGCAGCCGCCACTTGGAGAGCTTTCCGCCACAAAAACTGTGTTGGTCGAAGTCACCGATGCCAGTGGCACAAAGTTGACCGGCAGAGTAAGCGGTGAGCTGTT
>CAIWVL010000061.1 GCA_903916085.1 uncultured Spartobacteria bacterium | reverse complement strand
CTTCAGTAACTACTTTTTCCTGAGCTTTTTGCAGAGCAAAAATGCGGGCGCGCTGCCAAACGATCACCCCGCCAAGCAGGGCGAAGGCAGCTCCGCTCACGGTAAGGGCCAGGTTATCCATACTTCTTCTATCTTCCCCAAGAGTCGCATTCAGCCAAACCTCTTTTGTTACGATTCATTTGTTACTTTCCCTTGGAGTCCCGTTTTCCGATGGGGGCCGGATCCGCAACTCGACTCGGGCTTGAGCGCTTCGGGCGAAATCTCTTTGGTCCGCTGGCAATTCAGGGTCGGCCAGCGCCTGATTAAAGGACTGCACGGCTTCCGTTCCCTCTCCCGTCATCGCAAGAGCCTGCCCGAGAAAGACCCTGTACCAAGAGGTAGACCGCTTTTCGCGCTCCGCGATTCCGATGAGTTTGCGCAACAGCCTGATCTCTTCCTGAAACGCCCGTACCTCGTGTGCAATCTTAGCGTGCGTGAACAACATTACAGGATCTTCCGGCGCATCCGCGAGCAGGCCACGCGAGAGTTCGTACGCCTCCTCAAAGTGCTTGGAAAAATACAACCCCTGCGCCTTCACTGACAAAGCCGCTCGATTGCGCTTTTCCTGAGCCAACGCTTTATTTGCCGCAGCCATGGCCTGGGCCCATTCGCCTCGGGCCAACCGATACCACCCCTCCGCAATCCAAGCCGCCGAGCTGTGCGGGTCAGCTTGAGTGGCGGCGGCCACAAGTTGGCCCGCAACCTCGAGGCGCCCAGCCACAACCAGACGCTCAGCCATGGCGGCGAGCGCCTGAGCCCGCACCTCGGGCGCAGCGGCATCCCACTGCGCCGCAACGTCCATAATCGCCTTTGGGTTAATCGTTTCGACGCCACCGCGACGATACACCAAACTCCATGGATCCACCCGATCCAACGCCCAGTCCTGAGTCTTAATCAGGTGTTCCATCAGAGGACGATACTGCACCGGATCGCCCGCCAGCAAAAGCATCTCAAAATGCTCCTGCCTATCCATTTGCCGAAACAATTTCGGATTCAAAGCCGCTTGCGCAAGCGAACGCACCCGTTCCGAACCTGCCTCCCGATCGGACTCGACGAGCCACACCGGCTTACGCTTCAGCAACTCTGGATAGGCCGCGCCGTTGAAGTAAACGATGCGCGCGCCCGCACGCTCCAAATGTTCCAGAGCTGGCACGAGATTCACAAGAAGTGGCGGCTGCGGACGCGAACATCCGCCCCAAACTAGGGCCACCATCACAAACCAAGTAGGCGCCCAACTCCTTCTGCCGCGCTGAACGCAACTCACCGAACCTCCTCCAGTTGAGTTGTAGGTTGCGCTATCCGCCGCACGACTTCACCCGCCGCGACAAACCCAAAAACGCCGGTTACAAAAGTCGCCGCCCCAAAACCACTCGCACAATCCATACTCAACGCACTGCCTTCCTCCTTGGCCTCGCAAACCCGCCCATCTGCCCAAGGATAAACGGGATCTTCGGGCGAATAGACGCAGGGAACCTCAGGCTTGGTTTCTGCGTTTTGAAAGAAACCGTACTCTCGGCGCAGATCGCGCCGCACCACTTTTAGGAGAGGATCGCGGCCGCTTAGCGAAAGGTCCGACACACGCACTGCGGTACCGTCGCGTTTACCACCTGCGCCGCCGACCGTTAAGATGGGCAATCCCCGTTTCACACAGGACGCGATCAACAAACACTTGTTGGTGGGAACATCGATGGCATCCACCACCCAATCGAAGGACTGTGCCAGAAACCGCTCAGCAGTTGCCGAAGTAAAAAACTCCTGTTCCGCAAGCACTTCACAGTGTGGACTGATGAGTCGTACGCGTTCAGCGAGGACATCCACCTTTGCCCGACCAATGGTGTCGCCCAAGGCTGGCAGTTGGCGGTTGATGTTCGTCACGCAGACTTCGTCCAAGTCGATCAAAGTGAGAGTGCCCACCCCTGAACGAGCCAGGGCCTCGACCGTCCACGAGCCCACACCTCCGACCCCGACCACGCACACGTGCGCACGCGCAAGCCGTTCCAGCCCACGACTTCCAAACAGGCGCACGATGCCCCCAAACCGGGGGTCATCCAGGACAGGCGAACTAGGGGTGGGTGGACAGGTCACTAGCTGAGAGGGAAGAGCAGGTTGGTGAACGGATCAACCCCGATTCTTAGGTGAAAAACTCGCCTTTCCTCCGCAATTCCAGCTTCCACCTCCACCACGACACTTTCAAACTGGTCCCATGCGTCTACTCCCTATTCTCGCCGTACTCCTGATGACCGCCACAATCTCTCTCGCAGATGAACCCATCCGCCACGTTGTTTCTTTCAAGTTCAAGAAGGAAGCGAC
This sequence comes from uncultured Spartobacteria bacterium, assembly GCA_903916085.1. GTDB lineage: Bacteria > Verrucomicrobiota > Verrucomicrobiia > Chthoniobacterales > Chthoniobacteraceae > Chth-196. The sequence goes on along the minus strand of CAIWVL010000061.1, from coordinate 11,690 downwards.
TCCAGAGGACGTGAAAAAGGTGGAAGAAGCGTTCGTCGCCCTCAAAACCAAGATCCCCCAAGTACAGTCCCTAGAGTGGGGTACAAACATGAGCGCCGAGAACCTCGACAAAGGCTTCACGCACATGTGGGTTTTGAGCTTTGCCGACACAGCCGCACGCCAGATTTACCTAGATCACCCAGAGCACCAAGCATTTGTGAAACTGCTCAAACCAAGCTTGGAAGACGCCTTTGTGGTGGATTTTCAACCAAAGAAGTAGCTCAACCCAACCTTGGGTTTTCGAGGGAGTACAGCGGATTTAAGGAAAGAACAGAAAAGCATGGGCTCCCCCATTCCCTCCCATTCCCTCTGATTGCGTCTTTTTGCTTCCCGCGCCCCGTCGCCTGACAGACACTCCGCTCCCCTTTCCCCATGGCACTGATTGTCCAAAAATACGGCGGCACCTCCGTTGGCAGCCCGGAACGCATTCTGAATGTGGCTCGGCGAGTGATTGAAACCCAGGCTCAAGGCCATCGCGTTGTTGTTGTTGTTTCCGCCATGAGCGGCGTCACTGACAACCTCATCAAATTGGCCCGCGATGTTTCATCGGCCCCTTGCGAGCGCGAGATGGATGTCCTCCTCGCCACCGGCGAGCAGACCACCATTGCCCTCACTGCCATGGCAATTGCTGGGCTTGGCAAAAAAGCGATCTCGCTGACAGGTGCCCAAGCAGGCATCGTTACCAGCGAAACCCACACCAAGGCAAAGATTTCCACCATCGCTCCCGAGCGCGTGCTAGAAGCGCTCGCCGAGGACAACATCGTGGTTATCGCTGGCTTTCAGGGCGAAACCGCCGACGGCTCAATCACCACCCTGGGACGCGGCGGTTCAGACCTCACAGCCATCGCCATCGCCGCCGCCATTCAGGCCGATCTGTGCCAAATCTTTACGGACGTCGATGGCGTCTACACCTGCGACCCGCGCATCGTCCCCTCAGCGACCAAAATCCAGGAAATCTCTTACGACGAAATGCTCGAAATGGCCTCCAGCGGCTCCAAGGTGATGCAGAGCCGTTCCGTGGAGTTTGCCAAAAAATTTGGCGTCATCTTTGAAGTACGCTCCAGCTTTAACTACAACCCAGGAACCATCGTGAAAGAAGAAACCGTGAGCATGGAAGCCGTCGTGGTGCGAGGTGTCAGCATCGAGAAGAACCAGGCAAAGGTCACCATCACCCATGTGCCGGATCATCCTGGCAGGGCGGCCCGGTTGTTTACGACCCTGGCGAGTTCTGGGGTGATCATCGACATGATCGTCCAAAACGTCAGTGTCGCAGGCTCGACCGACATTTCCTTTACGCTTTCCAAGGACGAACTCCCCAAGGCACAGGCGGCCCTGGCCCCTGTCGTGCTTGAAGTCGGCGCAAGCGGGCTCCACGCGCAGGACGGTATCGCCAAGCTTTCCATCGTCGGCATCGGGATGCGCTCACATTCGGGTGTCGCTGCCAAACTGTTTGAATCTCTCGGTGCCGGCGGCATCAACATTCAGATGATCTCCACAAGCGAGATCAAGACAGCCGTTATTATTGAAGAAAGTCGCATCGTAGAAGCCGCCAATCTAGTGCACGAGGCGTTCCACCTAAGTAAGCAGGGGGAGCATTAAGATAACGTCTGGCTTCCTTGGATCCTTACTCTTTTAAGTGAAGTTAGCGTGAACGTGGGGCAGGCAGGATGCCCACCCGGCCGGTAAGAACGGGTCCCTGGAAACTCCTGCGCTTGCATGGCTTTTCAGGTAACGTACTTCCCTGTAATTCAGACTTCACGCCATGCGTTTCCTGAAAATCCCCCTTTCCCTTCTTCTGCTCGTCGCCTTCCTTCAAAGCGCGAGTGCCCAGTTCTTAAGCGGTCCGCCCAAAGCCGTCCCCTCTCTGGTAGCGGACACCACAGCCATTGCCCCCGCAAAGCCCTTCACCGTGGGCATCCGCTTCGTGCTGGCAGATCGCTGGCACCTCTACTGGCAAGCGCCGGGCGATTCCGGAGCCGCCCCTCAAGTCGAATGGGAGCTGCCGCCCGGCTTCGAACCCGGCCCCATTCAATGGCCGCTCCCACACTCCCTAAAGTCCGAGGGCGATCTTTTCACGAATGTTTATGAAGGCGAAGTCCTGTTGCCGGTGGAAATACGCCCCCCGGCGAAACTGCCGCCCGGGCCGTTTACACTCAAGGCCCGGTTAAAGTGGTACGTTTGCGCGGAAACCTGTCTACCGGGCGAGGGCGACGTTTCTTTACAACTCACCTCCGGCACCCCTACTCCGGCTAATGTCCAACTATTTGACCTCTGGCGGGGGCGTCTGCCGCAAAATACCGCCGCCCCGTTTGGTCTCGAATGGAGCCGCTCGGCCGACGCTTTGCTTCTGTCTGTTAATGAAGCACCTGCAGGCGAAAAAGTGGAAGTATTCGTAATCCCTCCTGCAGGTGCCACTGCAGACCATCCGGAAACGATGAAGCGCACCTTTCGCATTCCCGTGGCTCCCGGAGCGCTCAACGCGGAGGGTTGGAAAGCGCTCGTCGTTCTCGAAGGGAGCGCAGGACAACGGCGCGGCTGGCAATTGAACGCCCCGTCTGCGCCAACGAAAACATCGCCCGTCACCAAGACGCCGCCCGCTCTGCCAGTCGCACCCGTGCGCGAAACTGCGCCCGTCGCGCAGACAGCACCCCCGACCGTAGACTCGCCTGAATCCACTTCCCCTGTCCCGTCTGTCCCTGCAACAACCTCCCCTAAAGGCGGGCTGGCCGGGGTCTTGTGGGCCGCTTTTTTGGGCGGACTTCTACTCAACCTGATGCCCTGCGTGCTCCCAGTAATCGCTCTGAAAATCTTTGGGTTTACCCAGCAAGCGGGTGAAGAACCCAAGCGCGTATTCCGGCTCGGCTTGGCCTTCTGCGCTGGAGTGTGCACTTTCTTTCTAGGCTTGGCCCTCGCAGTGATCGGACTAAAGGCGGCAGGTGGCGGTTTAAATTGGGGCTTTCAGTTTCAAAATCCGTTCATTCTAGTCAGCCTCATCGCTGCGGTTTTTGTGTTTGGCCTCAATCTTTTGGGCGTTTTCGAAATCACGCTGGGTGGCGAGGCCAGCGCCAAGTTGAGTGCCCTTTCAAGTAAGCAAGGCCTCGGCGGCGCTTTTCTGCACGGTGCTTTCACCACCTTGCTTGGCACTTCCTGCACGGCCCCGTACCTGGGGGTGACCTTGGGATTCGCGGTGGGTCAGTCGGCACCTGTGGTCATCGCCATTTTTCTCACCATCGCGGCCGGCATGAGCTTGCCCTACCTCGTACTGACCTCGAACCCGGCCCTACTCCGTTTTCTGCCCAAACCCGGTGCTTGGATGGAACGGCTTAAGCAAGTGATGGGGTTCATCATCATCAGCGTCGCCGTCTGGATGCTCTCGGTTCTCGGGCAAGCTCGCGGTGCGGAGGCTGTCGCAGGAGCAACCGCTTTCCTTCTCGTACTAAGCTTCGCCTGCTGGCTGCTAGGTACCTTGCGCTCACGCCTTTGGGCACTTGTGATAGCCATCGCCTTGTTGTCCGTTGGCTACCATGTCTTCCTCCACGACGTCCTCCGCCAAGCCGTCCAAAGTGCCGACACAAATTCCCGCGCTTCCGCCGAAGGCTGGGCGCCTTTTACCCCAGCCCGTCTGGAGGCGGAACGAGCGGCCGGGAAAGCCATCTTTGTGGATTTCACCGCAGATTGGTGCCTGAATTGCAAAGTCAACGAACGCGTCACGCTGTCGCGACCAGAGGTACAGGCGGCGTTTCAGCGCCATGGAGTTGTCATGCTTAAGGCCGATTGGACAAACGGAGACCCCGCTGTCACCGCCGAGTTAAACAAGTTCCAACGCGTAGGCGTTCCCTTCTATCTTTTGTACTCGCCCAAAGAAGCTGCGCCTCAGATTTTCCCCGAGCTCCTGACGCCCTCCCTCATTTTGGAAGCACTCGAATCCCTCCCTCTCAAATAGGGCGGACGCTCCCCTCTATTTTCAGTCGCATGAACGCCCTTGTAATCAGTCTGAGCCTACTCATCCTGCCCGCTTATCTACTGGGATCGATTCCCTTTGGACTCATCCTTGGCAGGATGCGGGGCCTGGACGTGCGCCAGCACGGGAGCGGCAACATTGGGGCGACAAATGTCTGGCGCGTCTTGGGGCCTAAATGGGGCGCCTCCACTTTTTTACTGGACGCAGCTAAAGGATTCTTCGCCGTCAGCCTCGCCCAGCAGATCGCTTGGAGGCAGGCAGCCCCGCCCGCGTTGGAAGATCAGTACATGGCGTATGCAGGGGTGTTTGCCGCGCTCGCCTGCATCCTCGGACATAGCTTTCCCATCTGGTTGCGCTTTAAGGGAGGCAAGGGTGTGGCCACCTCCCTAGGCGTTCTGATCGCCCTAATTCCGCCCCTCGCCACAGGTGTCGTTCTCTTAGTTTGGTGCTCCGTATTTGCCTTCTCCAAATACGTTTCCCTAGCCTCCATCCTGGCAGCTCTCGCACTCCCTCTCACTGTCGGAATCCTCCTGAAACTGGGTGAAATGGACGGTAGCGCCTACTTTGCGTTCTCCTGCGCGGCGGCGTTCCTGGTGGTGCGGCGACATCGGGAAAACATCAGTCGGCTGTTTGCCGGAACCGAAAACAGGTTTGGAAAACCAAAAGCCTGATTCTCATGGAAGCCGTATTCAGAAAAGTGGGCGTGATTGGGGCCGGCAGTTGGGGCACTGCATTGGCCCTGACCCTTCACCATAACGGCCTCGACGTCACGGTTTGGGGGAACGAGCAACAGGCCGTCTCGCGTATTTGCGCAACCCGAGAAAACCGGCCGTACCTTCCGGGAGTTCCCCTACCCGAAACGATCCAGTTCACTGCTGAGCTTCAGGAAATCGCGAAGTCCGACCTTGTCCTGATCGTGACGCCCTCAAGGGCGCTCCGTGAGGTCGCCGCACGCTTGAGCACCCTTTCACTCAAGCCCGAGGCAGTTCTGTTATCGTGCACCAAGGGCGTGGAACGCGGCAGCGGTCTACGCATGAGCGAAATTTTAGCTGAAACGCTGCCGGGCCACCCCTTGGCGGTGCTCTCTGGGCCGAGCCATGCTGAGGAAGTGGCTCGCATGGCACCCACGGCCGTGGTGCTGGGCTGCGTAGAGGCAGGCGTACTGAGTCGACTACAAGCGGCGTTTAGCTGCCCGAGCTTCCGCGCTTACACAAGCGGAGATGTGACCGGAATTGAACTCGGCGGTGCCTTAAAAAACATCTTCGCGCTCGCTGCCGGCGTCTGCGATGGATTGCACTTGGGCGACAACACCAAGGCCGCCCTTGTGACACGCTCCCTCGCCGAACTTATCCGACTCGGAGGCGCGCTGGGCGGGCGGGTCGAGACTTTCCACGGCCTCAGCGGCATTGGCGATTTGATGGTGACGTGTTTTTCCCAACATAGTCGCAATCGAGCCGTCGGAGAAAGATTAGGCCAGGGGGAAAGTCTGGGCCAGATCGTCAGCTCAATGCGCATGGTCGCGGAGGGCGTTCCAACCACCTACAGCGCCTACGAGTGCGCCCGACGGCTCAATGTGGAAACTCCGATCATCGACCACGTCCGCCTCATTTTAGAAGGCCTCATTTCCCCAGCCGACGCCCTCGCCGCACTGCTCGCGCGGGACCCGCGTCCAGAATAAGCGCGCCGCTAAACGAGTCACCGAGCCGGGGGGGCTCGGAGTGACATCACGATTTCTCGTCCCTCGGGGCACGCTGCCACCACTCTGGCACGGATTGTGGTACGCTAATGGGGCCCACCACCCAATGTCCCTGATCCCCGAGGAACTCATCCAGCAGGTAGCCGCCGCCAACGACATCGTCGAGGTGATCGGCGGCTACTTTCCGCTCAAGCGCGCCGGCCCCGCGTACAAAGCGCTTTGCCCATTTCACCAAGAGCGTTCCCCCTCGTTCACCGTTAACTCGGCACGCCAAATTTTCAAATGCTTCGGTTGCGGAGCGGGCGGCTCGGTGTTCCGGTTTGTGATGGATTATGAACACATAGAGTTCACTGCGGCGGTGCGCAAACTCGCCGACCGTGTCGGTATCCGAATCGAGAAACAGGAGTTATCCGCCGAAGATCGCCATCGCATGAACATGCGCGGCCGCCTTCTCTCGCTGCATGCCGAGGCTGCGAGCTTTTTTCATCTCCAACTCCTACGCAGCCCCTCAGCCCAAAGCGCCCGCGACTATCTCAAGTCTCGAGGCATTCACGCCGCCACCGCTAAATCGTGGAACCTCGGCTACGCTCCAGACGGCTGGGACCATTTCCTGCGCTGGGCCCATGCCCAACGCTACTCTGACGAGGAAATAGCCGCGAGCGGACTCGTCTCCTTTCGGGACCCTGAAAACCCTCACAGCGAGTGCTACGACCGATTTCGTGGGCGGGTGATGTTCCCCATTTGTAACGATACTGGCGAGGTCATCGCCTTCTCTGGACGCATCTTACAAGCAGACGCCAAGGCGGCCAAATACGTCAATTCACCCGAAACCATGCTCTTCACCAAAGGGGCGGTGCTCTTCGGTCTGCACCGCTCCAAACGAGCGCTCATTGACAAAAGCAGCGCCATTGTCTGCGAAGGACAACTGGATTTGATCACCGCCTTCGAGGCGGGCATACAAAACGTCATCGCCCCCCAAGGCACCGCCTTCACCCCCAAACAGGCCCGCATCCTCAAACGTTATGTGGAGGAAGTCATCCTCTGCTTCGACTCCGATGCCGCAGGCGAAAAGGCTGCCGAACGCTCTCTGCCGGCGCTTCTCGCCGAAAAACTCTCCGTGCGCGTTGCCGCGCTTCCCAAGGGCGAGGATCCCGATTCCCTGATCCGCACCCAAGGCGCAGATGCCTTTCGCGCTCAAATGAACGCCGCCCGCGAGTTCTTCGACGTTCAGGTGGATCGCCTCGCGGCCCAACCCGGGTTCGACTCCCCGCGTGGGCGCACGGCCGCCGCCCGCAAGGTGGCCGAGTCCCTAGGCTGGGTGACAGACCCAGTCTTGCGCGAGCAACATGTCCAGCACCTGGCCACCCGACTGGAACTCGCCCCATTGGAACTCACCAAACTCGTCGCCGACGCCGCGCAACGCAACCGTTCCCAAAACGAACGCAGCACCCCCGAAGACGCCACCGCCAATCACCAGCCCGCCCTTGAACAAATCAAGACGGATCCAACCACCGAACTTATGTGCCTAGTGCTCCTCCACTCCGATGAAGCCCGACAATGGATGCTCGAAGAAGACTGGCACACGCGGCTCGCGGCGGAACCTCAGGGCGATCTGGTAGAAGCCATCCTCTTGAGAGCACAACAACTCGAAAATCCGGAGACTCTCCACTGTTTCCTCGCAGACCTGCCCCCAGAGCAGGAGTCGTTTTTTGTCACCTTGCTCGACAAAAACTCGCCCGAACACCCAGTCGCCGTCGCCCAAGATTGCTGGAACGAGTTGGAACGCCGCCAACTTAGGCGACGCATGGATGCGATAAAGGCGCGCCAGCGCAATCCGGCTTTAACGCTGGAAGAAGCTGGCGCATTACATCAACAAATTCTTGACCTACAGCGCCGCGTCTCTGATATTGCACGGCCTTTTTCCCCTTTGCGTTAGCTTAAACACCTAGCCGCAAATCGGGATTCTTTTCCACCCCTGTTAACCGGGCATGTCATCCAAAACCTCGCAGCGTGCTTCCGCAATTCCCTCGAAAATTGCGCCCCCGAAACAGCGCGCCGCCATTGCTACGGACATCTCCAATTCTCACCCGAAGGGTTCATCCTCAATGTCTTCCGCCAAATCGAAAGCGACTGTAAAAAAAACCAAGGCGCCCCTTTCCAGTGCGCCCAAGCAGCCCGCAAAAGCGGCCATCACTGACAAACCCTTGAAAGCCGTCAAAGCTACCCCTGCGCCCAAAGCAGCGCCCACATCCGCCAAAACTCCGACTAAAACCCCAGCCCAAGCCGTCCCCAAGACAGCCACGCCTCAAAAAAAGGCTGCGGACCAAAAAAAGACTGCGCCAAAGCTAGTAGCCAAAACGACCGCAAAACCGGCCACCCCAGCCCCCAAAACGAGCGCTAAACCGGCGGCAAAGGTTCCTCCGGCTTCCAAGGCGAGCGCCAAACCAGCTCCTCAGGTTTCATCTGCCCCGAAGGCGGGTGCTAAACCAGCGGCCAAGGCTCAGCCAGCCCCCAAGGTAACGGCTAAGCCAGCGACGAAGGTTCCACCTGCTTCGAAGGGAAAGGTGGCACCAAAAACTGCGCCGGTTGCGGCACCCGTAAAGCAGGCTAAAGTCACCAAAGAAGCCAAGGCACCGACGACTCCGAAGGCTGCCCCCGTGAAAGCGGCTCCTGTCGTCGTGGAGCCAACGGCGCCCAAGGGTTCAAAGGCCCCAAAGTCTGCCAAGCCAGTTGCCGATCCGAAGCCCGCGGCGGCACAGAAGCCAACAGCCCTTAAAGAGGAGGCCAAGGCGGCCCCCGCCCCTGCGGTTCAGACACCGCCAAACAGTATCCTGACTGCGGAGTTCGACGTGACGGAAAAGCTGCGAGAGCTCATCCGTCTTGCCAAGGAACAGGGCTACCTCACTTTTGATGATCTCCATGAGGCCCTGCCAGAAGCCATCAACGACCCAGAGGAACTTGAAATAATCCTCTCGCGTCTTAATGGCATGGAAATCCAGGTCATTGAGGCGTCCGATGTCGACCGGTTTAAGGACGGCAAAAAGGATAGCGACGAGGAAGAGGAAGATAAGACCGCCGATCAACGCGCAGACATTCTGGACGATCCTGTCCGGATGTATCTGAAGCAGATGGGACAAGTCCCCTTGCTCACCCGTGAGCAGGAAGTTGAAATCTCCAAGCGCATCGAAGATGCCGAAATGAATGTGCTCAAGCACATCAACCGGTACGGATTTGTGGCTCCCCTTTATCTGGATCTCGCCCAAAAGCTTGACCAAAAGGAAGAACGTTTTGACCGAGTCATTCAGGACAAAAAGATCGAAAGCCGGGAGCGCTACGAAAAGTTGCTGCCCAAAATGATCACCTCCCTCCAAGAGGCCACAGACGAAACGACTGAACTCTACCAGCGCTTCCTCAAAAGCGGCGAGGCCGACACCGTATCCAAGGTTTATCCAGACTTCAAAAAGGCGCACGCGGCCATTCAGAAGCTTTATCCCAAGTTCTTCTTCAAGCAGAAGGTCACTGAAGAGTTTGTACAGTTAGCGGAAGATTCCGCCAAACTCGTGAACCGTCTTCGCGAGGATGCAAACAAAGGCGCAGCCGAAGCCAAGGACGCCAATAGCCAGCTCAGAGCCCAACAGGCTGCCTGCTGGATGAGCACCGACGAATTCCTGGCTGATTATCAGGAACTCCGCCTTTGGATGCGCCGCGCGCTCCGTGCCAAGACTGAAATGGTCGAGGCCAACCTGCGTTTGGTGATCTCCATTGCCAAAAAATACACCAACAGGGGCCTCTCTTTCCTAGATCTCATTCAGGAAGGCAACATGGGACTCATGAAGGCTGTCGAAAAATTTGAATACCGTCGGGGTTACAAATTTTCAACCTACGCCACTTGGTGGATCCGTCAGGCCATCACCCGCTCCATCGCGGATCAGGCTCGAACTATCCGTATCCCGGTGCACATGATTGAAACCATCAACAAGCTGATGCGCGTGCAGAAGCAGTTGGTGCAGGATTTCGGCCGTGAACCCACCCCAGAAGAGGTCGCAGAAGAAATCAATCTTCCTGTAGAACGCGTTCGGGCAGTGCTCAAAATGGCGCAACAGCCCATTTCATTGCAATCCCCTGTGGGAGAAAGCGATGACACCAGCTTCGGCGACTTTATTCCGGATACCACAGCGGAAGATCCCTCGGACGTCACCGCAATCGCTCTGTTGAAGGAAAAAATCCGCGACGTTCTGGAATCCCTCACCGAGCGAGAACGCCAAGTGTTGGAACAGCGTTTTGGTCTGGTGGATGGCTACAGCCGTACCCTGGAAGAAGTGGGCCGTCAATTCCGCGTCACTCGCGAACGCATCCGGCAGATTGAAGCCAAGGCGTTGCGCAAGATGCGTCATCCGACCCGGATCCGCCAATTGGAAGGGTTTTTGGACGCCTCGGAGATGTAGGAAACCGGTCCGTTTTCTTGACCAGCAATTAGATTTGAACGTGTGTTGAATCTAATTTCGCTAGAGAGAGAAAAACAATCATTCGTGACGGGGTTGGCGCAACTTCCAGCCCCGTCCGGCGTTTAACTTGGTGTGATGCTCAATCAACCTTCCATGTCGGGGGAAAATCCACATCCAACAGATCCGCCGCAGCGCGACCCCCGACTGCCGAGGGAAACCGAACCTTGCCTGGAAAAGTGCCACAGTCCGGAGGCTACGTCTGGGGCGGATGAGCAGGAGATGATTGAGGGCGTTGAAGCGCTTGACGCACTTCTGGGCAGAGCCGCTCGTCCTATCCTGCGCGCGGGTTTTAGTGAGCGAGTCATAGCCGCGGTTCAGCCCGAGGACGTAACCCGTCTAGGTACATCGCCAGCAGTTCAATCAGGCACACCGAGCACCGAGCTCTGGCGCATCTGCACCGCCCTCGCCGCAGCAATCGCTCTGTGCTTTGGGGCCGCATTTTTGTGCACCCCGCCGAAAACTGTTGTTCCGGACGAAGACCCCCTTGTGAGTGCTCTGCGTTCGCCAGGCCTTGTGGATGATGACCTTTTAGTGGTAGCGCAACTCGGGGAGGTGCTTGAGGCTGAACTCACAGCGAACAATTCTGTATGGCTAGAACATCCCTAGGCACCACTCTTTCCGTAACGATAGCTCTGGCGGCGCTCGGACTTGGTGCCGGTGGGTTTGTCGCCTCAGCCCAAGACGCAGTCTCTGAACCAATACATCCCGGTAAGAAGGAGCAAGATCCTCTGGTGCAGTTGGTAAAGTCGCTATCAGCCGAGCAAAAAAGTAAGCTTATCGAGAGCATCAAAGCGTGGAAAGAGCTCACGCCCGAGGTGCAACAGGCCTTGAGAGCGAGGGAGAAAATGCTCAGAAAAAGCCTCGCGGAAGAGATTGAAGCGGCTTTGGCCAACACGAGCCCCACGCAGGAACAGCGTGAGTTTTTTGCAAAGCGCTATCGCGAGGAGCGACGCAAGATCGACCAATCTCTTCGCACAGAGCTTGAGGCTCGCCGCAAAGTGGCGCTGGAGGAGGTTGTGGCGCAGTTGAAGGCGACGCTGGAGATACGCTGAGTTAGGCGCGAGAGCATGGGCACGCTAGAGAACAGGCCTACTTCGCCACAGGCGCAGGAGCCGACTCTGTGGCCTTCCATAGCGCCTGTTGCAGCTGCGTTAGGCGCTCCGAATCGAGCACCTTCTGGCCCAACTCGTCGGTAATGTAGAAGCTGTCGATTGCCGCGCCTTTCTCGGTGTTAACACGCGATAAGGCGATCTCCAAATCCTCGTCACCAAAGGCCTTGAGCAGTGAATGCAACAATCCCAGACGGTCAGCCGTCTGTATGTCGACCACCGTATAAGTCGGGTGCGTGCTGTTATCTATGGCGATTCGGGTTGGGAAATCGATCGATTCGCTAAGCTGAAAGCCCCGCTTACCGATGGAGCGGTTGAGCTTAGAGGTGAAGTCAAAAATCTCCTCCTCCAGCGCACTACGTAACACCTTCTCTGCAACG
>CAIWVL010000060.1 GCA_903916085.1 uncultured Spartobacteria bacterium | reverse complement strand
GTCCACAAGTACCCCTGCCGCGCTTTGCCGTAGCCTGGATCCAGATACCGCACCGGCGTCTCATCCACCTGCACATAACCCTTCGAAAACACTTCACGGCGGATCTCTTTGTAAATGGGTTCCAGCCAGTCGGCAGCCAACTCTACCCACCTCACCATAGTTTGCCTAGGTAACCACACCTGATGCCGACTCCAGTAAATGGATTCCTGCCGGTAAAGAGGCAAGTGATCCGCATACTTCGCCACAAGGATTTGAGCGAGCAGTACGGGTGCCGCCAGACAGCGTGCCTGTAGCGAGTCCGGCAGTGGCGCAACCACTGGCACCGCGTCCACCTCCTGACGATGCACGTACTTTGGCCGCACCAAACGCCGACGCCAAAAACGCGCAGGCTCAAAATCAATCAGCTCACTCACCTCTTCACCAATCTTGCGCCAGAGCGCAGGCTCGTTTTTCACAGCCTCAGGGACGAGCACCTCCTCCACCACAGGCAAATGCTCCGGCACACGAGGGCCGCGCTTGGCTTTGCGACGCACTTCTCTTTCCGACCTCAAAGGCTGCGTCTCAAATGCCTGTGGGCCGGATTCTTTTCCCAGCGCTGGCCCCGGTGCCGTTTGCTCCTGCAAGAGAAGCTGCAACTGAGCCTCGCTCAACTGCTCGCTCTTTTTTCCAAACATACGCCTCGCCAGCGCGTCCAGTTTTGCACGCAGCAAACGGATTTCAATCTGGGCACCCTCCAGTTGTTGGCGCAGTCCATCCACCTCTCCACGCGCAGATGCTAATTGCGTGTACAGTTCTTTTTTGGTGGCTGATGGCCGAGACATTTCAAATAGAACAACTCTCTAGCCCGCGATAGCTTAGTGGTATTGATGAAAAAATTATTGCCGCTCGAACCAAGCCCGAAAACGCGCCCCTCGCATGTCCACACCAGAGGTCAAAAGCGAGAACGCCTCCGGGCTTAAACATAACTTCACAGCCCCCGCATTCGTAGGCGAAGGCCACGCAAACGTGCCCTTTTCCAAGCGTTTCACGAGCACCCAAAGCCCAGTGCCATCCCAGTACAACATTTTCAACCGGGAACGACTTCGGTTTGAAAATACAAACAACGCCCCCTGCAAAGGATCCTCCTCCAGACGATGCGTGACCACCGAAAGCAGGCCACTAAAGCTCTTGCGCAGATCAATGGGTTCCACGCCCAAAAATACACGCAGGCTGCCTGTGAAGTTAAGCATGAGTGAGCCCTCCGGATTTGCTTCGAGAGAGCTCCAATAGCAACTGCGCTAAAAGTGGAACGCCGTGCTTATGCACAACCTCGGCACGGGCTCCGCCACACAAATGGACGACAAGCGCCGCCTCTGCGCCTGTTTGGCACACTGGCGGGTCATTGAGTACAGCCTCCACAAAAGATACAGGGTTTTCATCTTTTCGCACAGAGGTGCTATGTCCGAGAGTTCGCTCCTTGTGCACCCAGGAGTAGAACGTGACTGGATTAACGCCTGCGAACTGGGCAAAGCGTTTGGCTGAGATGCCGCTGGCTGCAAACTCCCGAAGCAGTTGCTCCCTGCGCTCGCGCGGAACGCGGCCCCGCCTAGGTGTGTCACTCTTTAAGGCCCCGTCGACCGCTGTATCTGGAAATGTCATACAGACAGGTGTCTGACATTTCACCGTTGCCCGCTAGAGGTGCTAGGCGTACCGCTTACCTCGTGAAGCCTTTGCTCACCAAATGAGACAGGGCCGACCAGTCATAAACATAAACCCCATCAGAACAGCCGAAGCTCCACGGCAAGGCGTGCAGCACGATGGGAACGATACGATTCCACGTAGCGTTTACTCCGAACTTGGCACGCACAAGCTCGGGATCGGCCGTGAACTGTTGAACAATTCGCTTTACCTGTCTCCGACCTTCATCCAGCGCCAGTATGAAGTAATGAATTGAAGGGAGATGCCCCATCGGCAGGCTGCGGTTCTTGCACTCGAAAACAAACAACGCATCTTCAATCAGAACCGCAGCGTCACAATCGTATTCTGTGCTGGCCACCTTGTATTTAAAACTACGCGCCGGAATGCCGGCTTCAGTGAATAGCTGTACCACGCGCTTCTCAAAGAATTTGCCTTTGTTCTCAAAAATACTGTCATTTGCTGGAACTCCCTGTTCGTCACGTCGTCGATTAAGCCATGAAATCCTTGAAAGCACGAGCACGCCCAGAACTGGCGCATGGAAAGCCGGGGCGAAGAAAAGGTATGAACCATCTTCCACCTTCAAGAGCGGCGCGTCGAAAAGGTCAGCAACGCCCCGGCTGAAGGTTGAGAGTCGAACAAACGCTGTCGCTTGCTCCAGCAAAAGTCCGGATTTCATCAAGCCGTTCAGCAAGTCTGCTTCGGACAATCGAAGGTAGGAGAAAATCGGATCCCCGGCAGCATTGTGTGCCAATCGCTCGTAATGAGCGTAGCCACGGACCCAAGCCTTTAATGGAAGCTCCCCAATTACGACCGAATCGTCGTCAATCGGAAGATGGAAATAGGCGTCGAGAATATCGACTGCAACCCGCTCCACCAAGGAAAGATATCCGGCCTTTGCCAACGGAATCGCATCGCCAGATACCGAAGGTGTTGTTTTGCTCAGCTCTGCCCGGTCCAGATATATTTGGCTTTGAAAAAAGACCTGTTCAAGGCGGAGTTGTGCAATGCGGTCCATTAGTTCGACGTTCTCAACAGAACTTACTTCCAATACCTTGCAAAGATGCATGCCGCTTCCCTTGTCGGGGAATTCCTGCTCGCGGATTAGAAACCTCGTTTTGTAAAGGCGAGAACGATCCCAAGCATTTTCCAAGCATCTCCATTGAGACGCTGCGCGGGAAAAATTTCCCGCTTTGAATGCTATGTCTTCTTGGATTTGCACCTTGGCAGGAATCACAATCGCGTTGGTATCTTTCTCGAACCATTTGTGTGCGTAAGCGAGAGTGACCAAAGTATCTCCGGCGTCCTTCACGAGTCCGCTGATAACAGCGTCCGGACGAACCACATCTCCACTCTCAGTTCCAATTCTTACCTGTCGTGCGTCGAACGATTCGTTTTTTGCTGTAGCTATTTTTGTTAATTCCTTGTCGACTTCACTTTTGACAAATGCGAACTCGCGTTCAGTCCTCAGAAGAATTCCCCAAGCCTGCTCCGGTGGTGATTTTTTCCAAATGTCGCTGGCGTGGATGGTCCGAAAAATCTCGCGATAGCCAAACTCCGCGATCTTCGCGTCAGCAACATGATTCTCGAAGTCCTGCTGAACTAGTACCTCAAATCACTTAAAGTTTCGGATAAAGATGATTAAGTTTTATCCGCGCTTCAGGCGTATTGAATTGCCAGTTGATGGGAACACCCCTGCCGTTACGCTCGCTTTCCCAAATTGCGACCTCCGAACGCATGAAATCTATATCAGGGATTCGTCGTTTGAGGCATTGCGTATTCAACGCACTCAACTCAATCTCGGCGATATTGAGCCAACT
>CAIWVL010000059.1 GCA_903916085.1 uncultured Spartobacteria bacterium | reverse complement strand
TTAAATCAGGAGTAACTTTTAATAATTCTAACCATGCTTTGGAGCTTGTTGTACTAGGTATAATTTTAATCTGTTTATCCACAAAATATTTTTTTGTTATCAACGAAAATGTATATTCATTATCTAACATTAGTACTTTAATAACCATATGACTTATTTTTTTACTTATCACTTTATGCTATAATTACATAGACTTAGACTGATAGTATAAACTTCTTTTTCGAGAATTTTTCTTTATTTAAATAAATTAAATTTGATTTTATTATGGGCAAAGATCTATTCGACAAGGTCTATGAGCGTCTCAAGGCTCGCAACGCAGCCAGTGGTGGCGAAGAGATGCTGCGGCTTCGAGCTTATGAAAAGCTCCAAAACCTCGTCTCCCGGGGCATGGTGAAGAAGGATGTCAAAAAATACAAAGGCATCCCCAAGCAATTAGCCACGCTTCAGACAACCCCACCGCCTCTCCCAGCACCCCAGCCGGTAGAAGCCTGATAAGCTTGATTTTCGATCGTAATCCGGACTCAATCCGGCCTCGGCTCGATTAAAAAGCTCTCAGCCGGAACTGCTCCTTGATATCAAGTGAGCGTTTCCGGTGGTTTTCTTTCTCACTTTATTTCCATGAAGACTGATTATCTTCCTATCCTGCTTCAGGTGCTCATCGCCATTGGCTTTGCCTGTAGCGCCCTCTTGGTCAGCCTTCTTTTAGGCAAGGCCACCAAACGCAACGCCACTAAGGACACCGCTTACGAGTGCGGCATGATCGCCCAGGGCGAAGGCCAGCCTCGCTTCAGTGTGAAGTTCTACCTAGTAGCAATGCTCTTCATCCTGTTCGATCTGGAGATCGTTTTCATGTACCCTTGGGCCGTTATCTACAAAGACGCGATCGTCCAGTACGGTGCCTCGATTTTCTGGAGTATGCTGAGCTTCGTTTCCATCCTCACCCTAGGCTACGTTTACGCAGTCAAAAAAGGTGCCTTGGACTGGAAATCCTAATCTGAGCCTCCCCTGGTTTCTCCCGTTTCTCCTTCCTCCGTTTTTGAAAAGGCCCGCCCCTCGTGGCGGGCCTTTTTTGTGATCTCAATGAGCCCCCAGGCGCTTATCACAAACCCTTCACTGACAGGCATGGCTCATGCGTGACCTTAAAAAAGACATCCTCCGTCTCCTGGCGAGGCCAGACTACCAGCCCTTAGAAAAAGTCGGCCTCTCCCGCCAGCTCGGCCTGCCCGCCGCTCACCGCCGCCAGGTGCGCGATGCCCTCGCACAACTCGAAAACGAAGGACGCATTGCCCGGATCCGCCGCAATTACTTCGTCCTCCCCGCCACCGCCAATCTGGTGACCGGTACCATTCTCGCGTTCCCCGGCGGCAACGCCAAACTCATCGAAACCGAGGCCGGAGCCGGAGACTTCTTCATTTCTGCCGAAAACCTCGGCACCGCCATGCATGGAGACCGTGTCTTGGTTCGCCAGGTCCACGAAGGCCGCGAACAACCCCAGGGACGCGGCAGCCCGGAGGCGCGCGTGGTTCGAATCTTGGAAGCCGTCAATGTCACGGTCGTCGGCACGGTGGCCTCCACCAAAGGCACCCAGTACGTCATCCCGGACGATCCCCGGTTGACGCACGACATTTATCTCCGCCGCACCGAGCCCCCCGCACGCGCACGTTCCAAACGCCGCGCAGACCCATCGAGTTCTCCGCTCATCACGCCAACTCTCTCTACGGCGAAAGACGGTGACAAAGTCGTCGTACGCCTGGACCCTTGGGAATCACGCCACGTCAACCCCGCCGGCGAACTCATCGAGGTGCTCGGCCCAGCCCGCTCCGCCGGCGTGGATTTGGTGGCCCTGATGCGCCGCTACAATCTGCCCGAGGGTTTTCCCCCAGCCGTCCTCGCAGAAGCCGAGTCCATTCCCGAGCGCATCCAAGAGGCAGACTGCGTTGACCGCGAAGATTTACGCGCTCTACCCGTTATCACCATCGACCCCGATGACGCCAAAGACTACGACGACGCCATCTACGTCGAACGCAAAGGGACGGGTTGGCGCCTCGCCGTGCACATTGCCGATGTCGCTCACTACGTAAAACGCGATGGGCCTCTCGACAAAGAAGCGCTTCACCGCGGCAACTCGACCTATCTCGCCGGACGCGTCATTCCCATGCTCCCCGAACGCCTTTCCAATGGCGTGTGCTCGCTCAAACCCGGGGTAGATCGCCTCGCGTTTTCCGTGTTCCTCGAGTTCAACGCCCAAGGTCGCGTCCGCTCTGCGCGTTTTGCACGGACCGTCATTCGTAGTGTCGCACGGCTCACGTACCGGCAAGCGTTCGCCATTCTCGAAGGCAAAACCGAAAATAGACAGGATCTTCCCGCCACCCCTGAGGGCTCCCTGTGCTACACTAATCCCGCAGTGCAAGAGCGCGTGAAAGCCGCTTGGGATTTGGCAGTAATCCTGCGTGCAAAGCGGTTTGCAGAGGGCTCTCTGGATCTCGACTTTCCCGAAGTCAAAGTGTGGCTCGATGCCGACGGTCACCCAGAGCGGTTGGAAAAGATCGAAAACGACCCATCCCATCAGTTGGTCGAAGAGTGCATGCTAGCCGCTAATGAGGCCGTTGCCACAGCCTTGAAAAAAGCAAAAATCCCCGCCGTTTACCGCATCCACGAAGTGCCCGATCCAGACAAACTGATGGAGTTTCGCGAGAAAGCCGCCCGGTACGGTTGCCGTGCAGGCGACCTGACCAGGCGGCCAGAAGTGCAGAAGCTCTTGGCGGCCATTCGCGGGATGCCAGAGGAGTACCTGCTAAAGCTAGAGTTTCTAAAAAGCCTCAAGCGAGCGAATTACGGCGTCATTCCCCTTGGCCATTACGGCTTGGCAAAACCCAACTACACTCACTTCACCAGCCCCATCCGACGCTACGCAGACCTACTCGTGCACCGCGCACTCGCCGGTGAACCCGCCGGGCGTGCAGGCGAACTCTCAGAGGCCGCCTTCCACATTTCCCGCACCGAACGCACTTCCGCCGAAGCTGAGAAAGACTCCGTGCAGCGTAAGAAGCTAGAATACTTCGAACGGCAACTCAGGGCGCGGCAACCAGAAAACTTCCGCGCGGTGGTCACCGATGTGCGCAGTCATGGACTGGTGGTAGAATTGCCTGACGTACTCTTCACAGGAATGATCCACGTCAGTCGACTGCCTGACGACTTCTACACTTTCGACCCGGTACGGCTCCTGTTCCGGGGCCGCAAGGGAAAGAACAAGTTTGGTTTAGGTGCTACCTTGAAAGTGAAGGTCTGCCGCGTAGATACTTTTAAAAAACAGGTCGATTTTGAACCTCTCCCAGAACTCTCACCGCGCTAAGGAGACATGCGTTTGCAGATTTTAGCGATCGGAAAACCGAAGCTCGCCTTTGCTAAACTAGGCGTTGAGGAGTACGCCGGTCGACTTCGGCCTTGGGTAACCTGTCAGCTAGATTACCTGAAGGCAGGCACGCGTGAATCCGAGAGCGCGGCTCTTCTGGAACGCAGCGAGGGTCTTATACGCGTTATCTTAGATGAGCGCGGCGAACAAATAACAAGCCGTGCTCTAGCCTCGCGTATTTCCGCTTGGGAACAAACCGGCACGGTCAAAGGCATCGCCATCCTGATCGGCGGCGCCGACGGCCACACCGAAGAACTACGCCGCACGGCCCACTGGATGTGGTCTTTGAGTAAACTGACGCTACAACACGAAATGGCGTTCGTCCTGGTGCTAGAACAGCTTTACCGCGCCTACACGATCAAAGCAGGCACGCCGTACCACCGCGACTGAGGGTTGCCAAACGCCCTCCCAGGGAAGCCCATTCGCCTAATCGTGCCGCAACGCCTTCACCGGCTCCAAGCGCGCCGCCACAATCGCCGGCAACAGCGCCGCTAGCGAACAGATCACAAACGCGCTCACGCAAATAATCGCCAAATCCGAAGGGATCAGCTCCGCCGGAATGTCGCGAAACTGGTAGATGCCGGGAGGGAAAATCTCGATGCCCATCCGAGCTGCCAGCCAGTCCTTGAACTCGTTGCGCCACTTCAAGATAGAGAGCCCCAACCCGACGCCCGTCAGGTTTCCAAACGCGCCCACAACCATGCCCTGCGTAAGAAACACCCACACAATCTGAGTGCGCGTTGCCCCCAACGCCTTCATGACGCCAATCTCACGCGTCTTCATCACCGTAACCGTGATCAGCGTGTTCATGATGCTGAATGCCGCCACGATCACAATGAACAGCAGCAGAAAAAACATCGTGTTCCTCTCCAACCGGATCGCGTCGAAGATTTCACGATTGAGGTCGATCCACGTAAGCGCCTGAAGCTCAGGGAACGCTTTGGCACGGAACTTTGAAGCGTACGCCGGTGCCGTGTAAGGCTCGTTCAACCAAACGCTGATTCCATGCACCATGTCCCCCAACCCATACAACTCCTGTCCAATGTGCAATGGCACCAACAGCACCTCCGAATCGTACTGATACCTGCCCGAAGCAAAAATGCCGGTCACCGTCAGTTCCGAGGGTAAAATCAGCGTCCGCAGTTTTTTGAGAGCCGCCTTCGGGTTCGGCGCAGCATCAGCTTCATTAAGGGCATCCAGCACGGGAGCGAAGTCCTTAGCCGGATAGATAGTGATCTTACTGCCAACGCGGACATCCAACGAACGGGCAAGATCCAGTCCGAGAATCGCGGAATCACCCTCCAGCTTGAAGTCGCCTACCACCATGGATTCCCGCATCCCGGGACGCGCCGCTTCAGCAACAGGATCGATCGCGCGGATTTGTGCGGAACGCACGGCGCCATCTGCGGTGGAGAGGAGCACGGGCCCTTGAACGAAAGGAGCGGAATTGCTCACCCCACGATAAGCGGCGAGCTTGGGCGATATGGAACGCCACTCGGCCAGCGGTGCGCCCCCGGCGCTGAGGACCACGTGTGGGTCAAATCCAAGGACTTTGCGCCGTAACTCCAGATCAAACCCAGTCATCACGGAGATGACTAAAATCAGCACTGCGATCCCTAAAGTGACGCCCAGAACGGAAACCACAGTAATTACAGACACAAAAGTCCTCTTGGGCTTTAGAAAGCGGAGGGCGAGAAACAGGCTGAAAGGCAGTTGCACAGTGTGGAGATGCCGTGTGGCGGGGAAAAAGTCGAGCCGCGCCTGGAGAAGAAGGTCATTGGTGAAAGCAAACACGCGTTGACATTCGGCGACTTGTGACTGAATTTAACGTTCTATGAAGCGAGTACTCTCCCTCCTGCTCCTCATCCCGTTCCTTGTCACCCAAGCCTGGGCTTTGCATGGGGGCCCGTACGAGTCCGCTTTCGGCAATAGCCAATCTTTTTTGGCCGGTACGTATGGTGTGTCTTTGCAGGGACAGTCGCAGTATCAACAAACAAATGACGGAGATTCGAGTACTGGGATTCTCGCTTTCACGGTACCGAACGTAGGTCTTGCTTCCGGGCGTGTCCTGATTTTTGAGTCGGGTTACATGTACATGGGTTCAGCTCAAGGCCATGTTGACTTCCGAAGTGGCAAGATTTCGTTATTATCACAACTCTCGCACTACTCGGTCAACGTGGCGACGACTGGAGTTTCTCAGGCGAGCATTGCGGTGATTGATTCAATGCTCAGCGGGGTCATCAACCTTAATCTGTCACTGAACTACTTCAGCGGTTTAGTGGAAGCGACGGGCACAGCCGATTACACCCTGAATAACACCCTCGTGGCTCAAGACTCGATCACAACGATTTCAGGCGGTTCGGTGACTACATCCGTACAACAGTTTAATGTAACGCTCGCCACCTCGGGGACGCCGGGGACGCGTCCGGATACACATGTGATCGTCGATCCAACCACGATGACAGATCCGGGCACAACAAACCCCAACAGGGACATCGCAGCCAGTGTCTCGCACTACCTGAGATTGGTCGCAGACGGCGTGCGGGAAGGCACTGATACCACCGCCATCCCAGCATTCACGGCACCTTCCACAGCAACATCGTTCCAAGTGGATGCACCTGCCGCCACCGGGACGACTGGTACGACCGGCACCACTAAAACAGGTGGTTAACTCCCACCAGCGCCGACGTGCGCTCAAAATGATGAGAGCACGTCTCCCAAGCCCGCGCGCTTCTGGAAACACTGGATTTACTCTCCTCGAAATCGTCGGGGTTTGTCTGATCCTAGGGATTCTTGCGACCCTCTCGATCCCTGTTCTCAAGGGCTTTCGAGGGCGAGCAGAGGGTCTCCAGTGCAAAGCAAATCTCCAGGCCCTCGGACTCGGCGCGCAAGCCTACATCGACGATCACAAGTCTTGGCCTCAGATCGTCGCTGATAAACCGGGGGCTAACTCAGCCCAGCAACTTACTCCTGGATCCGGCGATAAGACGCTATCTTATGCCGAACAATGGATAGCGGCATTTGAACCCTACGGCATCAGCGAAAAAGTGTGGCGCTGTCCTTCGATTGAAAAGCAGATCAAGGCTCAAGGGAATCCCGAGGCACTCAAACAGAAACGACTCGATTATACGCCGACCAGGTTTGATTCACGGCCAGAAAGCCCGCGGCAATGGCCCAAACATCCGTGGTTTATCGAGCGCGGTGCCCTACACGGTAACGGGCCAAACATCCTGTTCGCCGACGGCACCATCTCAAGCGTAGACGAGCTATTCAAGGGCGCACGTTAAGCAGCAGGCGAGTCGGTGGCGCGAGGAAAGGGATAATCGGTTGAAGCCAAAGCTGAAACTCGCCCCTTAAAAATCGTCCACTTCGCCGAAGCTACCGGACGGGTAATTTCAAATTTCCTGCAGACCAGCTCACATCCGAACGGCCAGCACCGACCTGCTGACCGTTCTTCTCTGGCCGTTTTTAGGTTGATGGCTCCGCGACAAACGATCTGTTGGAACTGCTAACGACTCGCTTCCATCCAAACCCGCTAGCTAGGCAACGTGAACCGCTCCACCACAGTCCGGAGCCCCGCTGCAATACGAGCTAGGCTTTCCGCCGTCACCGCCGTTTCCGTAGCACCCGAAGTCGTATCACGCGCAGCAGTGGCCACCTGGCCGATGTTGCTCGAAATCTGCTGCGTCGCCACTGTTGCCGTGCTCAGATTGCGGGAGATCTCACCAATCGCAGCCGATTGCTCCGTCACTGCCCCTGCAATCACGCTTTGAAGCATGTCGATTTCCTGAATCGTCTCTCCGATGCTCAGGATCGCCTTCACCGCGCTGTCTGTGTCGTTCTGGATCGCCGCAATACGCACACCAATTTCTTCAGTCGCTTTAGAAGTCTGCTGAGCCAAATCCTTAACCTCCTGAGCCACCACCGCAAAACCACGCCCAGCCTCGCCCGCGCGGGCCGCCTCAATCGTGGCGTTCAACGCGAGTAGATTGGTTTGCGCCGCGATTCCCATGATTACGTTAATCACATCGCTGATCTGAGCGCTGCTCTCGCCGAGCTGCGCCACCGTTGCATTCGTGGCTTTTGCGGCCTGCGCGGCGCGGCTCGCCACCAAGGTCGCCTGGTTCGCATTGCGCGAAATCTCCATCATGCTGGCGTCCATCTCCTCCACGGCTGCGGCAACGGAGTGCACGTCGTTTGTAACCTGTTCAGCGGATTCTCCCACCCGAGCCGCCTGGCCGTGCGTCTGGGCGGAGTTTGCCGTAACCTGCTCACTGATTCTGGAAAGTTCAGTCGCGGCAGCGGTAAGGGAAAACGAGTCGTCATGCAAAGAGCGAACCGTGCTTCGCAGATTATCCACCATCTCGTTGAGGGCAGCGCCAATCTGCCCCGCTTCATCCGTAGTTGTGACAACCACCTGAGCAGTCAGATCGTTGCGGGCCACGCGGGAAACCAACTCTGTAGCCAGCGTCAGCGGACGGATCATGCTCTTAGCCATCAGAACGGTCACGGTGAGCCCGAGCAGCATTGCCACGATTGAGATCGCTAACGCCGTATTTACGATCCCACTGACCTTCGATTTCAGCGATTCATGGCCCTTCTCAAAAAACTCATCGCCAAAGTTGCACAAAGCATCCACCCGCGTGAGGAGAACCTTGGCGGACTTCACAAAAAGTGAGTAATCGTCTGAATTGGCGATGGAAGTTGCCAACAGACGGTCTGTTTTTTCGAAAATTGCCGTCAATTCTGCGAGCGAAGCCTCTTGCTCAGGCGTGGGATTCTTCTTTTTGAGCAATTTCACGCTCTCGGCATACTTCGAACGGCCAATCGTCGTTTCCCCAAGGGAACGAGAGTACATCATCATCATTACGGAGCGCGTCAGGGTGTTAAACGCCGTCGCATCCAATGCTGCTAAAGCTGTAGATGCCCTGTAAACTCTGGAAAGTTCTATGTGCGCTTCGTGCAGCTCTTTGCTATTGGCATCCTGCTTTTGCACGGAATCAATCGTGGCTAATGCCAGCGTTTTGATTTTTTCGCCTTCGGTACTGAGTTCACCCAGCAGCTCGATTACAGTCTCCACCCGATCTTTAACCGCAGCGCCTGTGTCATCTGCTTCCTGCGGCACAGACAACGTGAGCTGATGCAGTGACTTGAACTTGGCACTGGAAAGCTTCGCCAAATCTTTCTCCAAGCTGTTCAAGGCACCAACAGTCGCTTCCCGCGCCTCGTCTCGCTTCAAGTCGCCATCCGCCAAAACGGCATCATTGATGAACAGCATCGTCTGCCGAGTGTGGGATCTCGCTTCCACTCCAGTCCGCGAAAGGGGAAGCACCACGTCGCCCAATTGCGAGATCGACTTTGAAATCACCCCCAACTGGAAGTTCACAAAACCGACAACAATCACAAAACCTAGCATTAAGATGCTAACGGCGAAAAGGATGCGTTTTAACATGTGACTAGGCGAGTAGGGCTTTCCTGCTGTGCTTTTAATGAACCAGGCGAGGGGAAGTCGCGGAGGTGAGAACACCGAGACGGTGCATTCTGAGTTTGGCAAGCGGCGATGTCCAGAGAACCCTAATGAATCCTCGGCTAACGGTTCATTTCACGTTCATCGTTCACGCTAGACATCTATCCATGCGCCCCCAACCCGCTACCGCCTTCGTCTTAGGCGCAGGCCTCGGCACCCGCCTGAAAGCCCTGACTGCCCGCCTTCCCAAACCCCTCATCCCAGTCTGCAACTCACCCCTTATCACTCGCGCTTTTAGTCACTTACGGGCTGCCGGGGTGCAGCGCTTCGTCATCAATACCCACTGGTGCGCCGAGGCATACGTGGCTGCGTTTCCCCAAAACTCTTGGGAAGACCTACCGCTCACCCTCAACCATGAATCTCCTGAAGTACTCGAAACCGCCGGCGGCCTCAAACATGCAGAGGCACACCTCCCAAAGTCGCAGCCCTTCTGGGTGTACAATGGCGACATTCTCGCCACCCTCCCTTTGGAGGAAGCTTGGGAAGCCCACTGCCGCGATAAAAACGAGGTCACACTCGTGCTCCGCTCCAAAGACGGCCCCTTACAAGTCAGCTTTGATCCCGACACGAAACGCATCGCCGATCTGGGCCGCCGACTTTTGCCGGAACGCAAACCGGAGTATCTTTTTACAGGCATTTATTTGGTGGAACCCTCTTTTTTGCAGAGAATTCCGCCTGGAGCGAAATTAGGCGTCGTTCCCGTTTTTCTCGACATGATCCGCACCGGCGCGTCTCTGGGAGGGGTCGTGATTGATTCAGGCGACTGGTGGGACTTGGGAACTCGCGAACAGATCCTCGCTGTCCATCAGGCGCGTGTAGCGGAGGGCGCTCCCTGGATTTCGCCCAGCGCATTTATAGATTCAAGCGCGTCAATTCTGGGTGCCACGGCGATTGGCAATCGTGCTTCCATTGGAGCAGACGCGGTGTTGGAAGACTGCGTTATCTGGGAAGGGGCGGTTGTCGCGGCCGGCAGCAAACTCAGGCGGTGCATCCTCACCGCAAACGCTCGCGTCGAAGGCGTGCATGTGGACGCCGACCTTTGAAACAGACATGGATTTAGCTGAGATCTTTGCCCGCTTTTGGACTACATTCGCCGTCCTTGCGCGCTAACCAGGCATGACCGACCCCACTTTGCAAACTATCGAAGCCCTCACTCGGGCTCGCTTTCCTGCCTACTCTCAGGCCTCCCTCCAACTCGTGCCCCTGGAAAAAGGCGGGTCCGACCGCAAGTTTTACCGCGTGAGCACTCAGGCCGGAGATTCCCTAATTTTTGTTCAATACGGCCAACAAAAGGAAGAAAACGCGCATTACGTGGAAATCGGAGCCTTTTTGCAAAAAGCTGGCGTTCGTGTGCCACAAATGCACCTCCACGAACCAGATAGCGGACGGATCTGGATGGAGGACATGGGGGAAACTGACCTTTGGAGCTTCCGAAGCGAACCTTGGCCCGTGCGACGCTCACTGTACGAAGCGGTGCTGCGCGAAGTACGCCGTCTACACACTGCAGCCGCACGTTTGCCGGAACAAACCCTACCGCTCGGCCTGCAGCCCGCCTTTGATGCAACGCTCTACCGGTGGGAGCAGGACTACTTTTTTAACCACTGCGCCATCCGTCATTTAGGGATCTCCCCAACTGCACTCGCACCTGCCAGAGCCCGTCTGCATTCCATCGCAGCGGAACTCGAAGCCCTACCACGCACCCTCGTGCACCGGGATTTCCAGTCCCAGAACATCGTTATCCGAGAAGGTGCTCCCTGTTTGATCGACTTCCAAGGCATGCGCTTTGGCCTGCCGCAATACGACCTGGCCTCACTCCTTCTGGATCCCTATGTCGCCCTCACCGAAACCGAACAAAACGCGCTACTGGCCTTTTATGGTGACGAAGCTCACGCCCAAGGCGAGAGCATCGCCCCCGACTTTGAGCGCATTTATCTGCTATGCGCCGCTCAAAGGCTCATGCAGGCCCTGGGTGCTTATGGCTTCCTGGGACACGAAAAGGGCCGCCCTCATTTTCTCGCCCACATCGCCGTCGCCCTGCCCAGGCTCTTGAGTGTGCTCCGGCGTATCGGCGACCTAGACTCTCTTATCACACTCCTTTCACCCCATGCCGGCACCCCGGCATTGCACCCGGCCCCGTAGGCCGTCCAAAACCCGCCCCGCTCATGCTGACGCTCTCTCAAATCACAAAATCTTTCGGCGGTCGCACGCTTTTCCAGGAAGCCTCCCTCCAAGTCAATCGGGGCGATCGGATCGGTTTAGTCGGTCCGAATGGTGCCGGGAAATCCACGCTCCTCTCCGTAATCCTAGGCACTGAGCCACCCGATTCCGGCAACGTCTCCTGGGAGCGTGGTAG
>CAIWVL010000058.1 GCA_903916085.1 uncultured Spartobacteria bacterium | reverse complement strand
GCCGATTTTGTGAAGACCTCCACTGGATTTGGCCCCGGCGGAGTGGCGGGACGGCAACCTCGTGGTGAGCACTCGCGTCCCGAGCGGCGAGGCTGCGGAAGATGCCTTGCTCCCACTGCGCACAGATTTGAAGGCGGTGGAAGCGTCGCCGGGGATAAATGGCAACGCGCCGCTTCTCGATAAGCTGGCTGACTATTTGAAGGAGACGCCTTTCCTCACCGAGAAGCAGAAGGCTGGTACGCCTGCGTCTGTGGTGCGGCATTTCCTTGAGTTGCAAAAGGCGAACCTGCGCTGGCTCTGGAACCAGTTTCCAGAGGCGTACAGGGAACGGGCGAAACAGTGGTATGTTGGCGCACAAGGCATCTCAAAGAGCTTGGCAGGACACTACAGTATCGCCCAAGAGCAGGCGAGTGCGGTGCTGGCGGTGCTATCGCCACAGAAAGATTGGTTTCAGAATGTGTCGCTTGCGGAACGCATTCTGCATTTTTGGAGCAGAGCAAAAACCGAGAATTTCGAGTATACGGCTGGCTTGCATGAGCACGCCTTTAAGCGCGTTGTTGCAGCTATCGATGCGACCCCCGGGCTGACAAAAAAAGAGCGCAAGGCGAAAATGGCTGAGGCAAAGGAGGTGTGGGGCTATCGGGGTGCCGCGTTTGTAGGAAAACGATGGAGCGAATTAAGTCCGTCCATGCGTGCGGTCTTGTTGAGGGCGTTGGATGAAACAACGCTGGATCGCAGCTACCGGGTTGTGTTGCCAGAGGGCGGGCGTGGTGATTTTGCGCTGACCCTTAAAGGCGGGAAGAATCAGGTGGCGTGGGGAGGGTACAACACGATTGAGAAGGCGTTGAGCGTGTTGGAGGATGGCTCCCCCGGCAATATTTCGCGGCAACTGGGCGAGCAACACAAGGTGCGCAGTTTTTTCAACAACATCAACGACCCGCACAACCCCGACAACTACGCAACGGTTGACACGCATGCGGTGGCAGCGTCGGTGCTGTCTCCATTAGCGGCCTCTGATTTTGAAGTGGTTCACAATTTTGGAAAGACAGGATCAAGCACTGGCACGGGCGTGAGCGGGTCTTACCCGGTGCACTGGCAAGCGTTGCATGAGCTGGCTCAAGAACTGAGCAAGGAGGAGGGGAGGCATTTGACCGCTCGCGAGGTTCAAAGCGTGACTTGGGAGGCGATTCGACTACTTTTTACTGAGGGCCAAAAGACCGATGAATTCAAAAAACACATTGCCGGACTCTGGAGTGAATACAGTCAGCTCGGAAGACCTATTGAATCACTTCGCGGAACAATTTGGGATGTTGCCAAGGGAATTGGAAAGCCAGATTGGGCTGATACTCCCATGCGCTATGCCGACGAAAGCGTCATGGATGGCGGCGTACGATCCCGAGAACCTTACGTTGCC
This sequence comes from uncultured Spartobacteria bacterium, assembly GCA_903916085.1. Classification (GTDB taxonomy): domain Bacteria; phylum Verrucomicrobiota; class Verrucomicrobiia; order Chthoniobacterales; family Chthoniobacteraceae; genus Chth-196. The sequence goes on along the minus strand of CAIWVL010000058.1, from coordinate 588 downwards.
GTGGCCGCCCGAGCTGGAGGCGGAGATTCCGAAGTTCCTTCCGGGCGCAGTGCCGAGGGACTTGGCAGAGTTCGTGAGGCTAACGACGGAGGCGGGGGAGGAGATGGTGGCGCTCAAGGAGCTCATGTCCCCGGAACCTCCGCAGTGGCTGATGAAGGCCGGAGCGTAGTCCGGGGCGCGGGAGGGCTCGTGGAATCTCCGCGCAGTTCTGAGGCTATACTGAGAGACTCAAAGGGGCGAGTGATCCCGCTTGAGAAGCGGTTCATGTATTCGGAGCGCGGCGAGCTGATTCCAGAGAAAGAGGAGCTGTTGCGGAAATTGGCGCGCGCGTGGCGGCAGACAAAGGTCCTTTATTCCCAGAAGGCGGCACCTGCAAGCCCCGAGGCCGAGAAGTTTGGGGAAGTCTTCGCTCCAGTGCTACAGGCGGCGGGCGAGGCCTTGGAGAAAGCACATGCGGAAGCGGAGGTGTTATACTCGCAGGCGAGTCAGGCGGATGAAATCGCCAAGGCGCTCAAGGCTGGGACCACCGGCGCCAAGGCGTTGGAGTTGGTGAGCACAGCGGCGGGGCGTAAGCTGACAGTGGCGGAG
>CAIWVL010000057.1 GCA_903916085.1 uncultured Spartobacteria bacterium | reverse complement strand
TTGCCTTTTTTTAGGCGCTCTAAAGCTAGGCGACGTTCGTAACGATCCGAGGGTCTACGCTGCCACCGACTACCGACTCGTACGAAACGTCGGACCGTCAAGTGCCAGCGTTTTAGCACCTTCCGGGGAACTTATTGCAGCCTGAATTTGGGGTAGCATCTTCTGATACCCTTCAATTTTGAATAGAGGACGAACGTCGCCTGCATACGTTTTACCCTCTTCCTCAACACAAAGGTCAGCGCCGAACGCCCCGCCCCAGCCTTCACCGATCACTATTTCGATCTCAGATCCGCCCGAGTTAAACGTCACCCAGTCGCCGATGTGGCGACAGTCGCTCCAGAGCGGTGAAAGATTTCCCGAAGGCCGATGACCAGTAGGGTTCTTGCCTATTTTCCAGGGCAACTCCGAGTAACACCCATCCAGCACCAACTTACCGTCAACGCGGACGATCAATACCTCGTTGCCTCCACCCAAGAACCGGTATCGCTTGGGAGATTCAGCAAAAATCCGTGCTTTATACACCGCGAACCAACTCTGTTGCGTTCCAGGAACCTGCTCCACACCAAATGCTTTCGGGCCGGATTCTCCGGCTATCGAGGGAAACAAAATCACTGGCGTCACCAGTTGCTGTCCGAAACGTAAATAATTCTGCGCCTCCCGTTCGTTAAGCTTACCTTTGTCGCCAAAAAGCCGTTCGATGCGTCCCAAGTAATCCGACCTTTCTGGATTTTCAGGATAAGGCGTGCCGTCAGGCTTCCTTCGCATGTAATAAAGAACTCCACGCAAGCCCGTCACAGGTGCGTTCGGAGGTAGTTTGAAACCAAATGCCGTGATGCCTGTGGATAACGCTGCCATGCCTCCTCCCGACAAGGGCGCACTCATTGGCACCACCGGTTTGAAAGCCGCAGGATTGCCTGCCATCCCACCAATCCGACTCGGAATCGCGAGCGACGCCGCTGCTGGGAGCGCTACCTCAGGGAGAGCCACCTTCACATCTGCGGCAGTTGATACGATCCGCGTTGAGGAGGGCGGCGGCGTCATTGAGGCTGTCCGTTTAGCCGTCTGGACGCGGTATTCCAACTGCCGCGCGCTCTCCCCCGATGTTGGAGGTGCCGCACTGAAGTTGAGTTTACGTTTGGCCTGAACCGTTTGCACCACCCAGACTGCTGCCCCCAAAAGCAGCAGACCGTGCACTACAAGGCTGACCATTAGAAAGCCACCGCCAGCTCGTAACCAACGACGTACCCGCCCAACTTGAGGCGACTGCGCACGAATCGGATCGGGAGTGGGAGCTACCACTGGATTCATCAGATGCGGTGGCACTCCTTACCTGAAAGAAGGAAACCCCGGCACCTCGGAGGCGATCTAATCGCAGCTTCGGGCCGGGATAAAAACTAGGCCGTCGCTCCCGACAAGCCAGTCGGAAGCTCAGCGACTTCAGCGGGCACCTCGGAACGCGGCTTCAGAGGCGGAGGTTGATTGGGCGAACGCGGAGGAACAGGCGGGTTCTGAATGTGACCCGTATCCATGATCTCGCGAATGTGTGCCCCGTCGAGCGTCTCATACTCAAGAAGCGCCTTCGCAATCGTCTCAAGAGTTTTGCGGTGCTGTACCAGCATCTCCTTCGCCTGTTTGTAGGCGTTATCGCACAAGCCGTGCACCTCGCGGTCAATCTCCTGCGCTGTCGCCTCGGAATAATTGCGATTGCGAGAAATGTCACGACCTAGGAACACATGCTCTTGATGTTCGCCGTACTCGACCATCCCCATTTTATCGCTCATACCCCACTCGCACACCATGCGGCGCGCGATGTCTGTGGCTTGATTGATGTCTCCCCGAGCGCCATTTGTGACGTCACCAAATACAATCTCTTCCGCAACGCGTCCGCCCATAATCATCACCAGACGATCCAGAAGCTCGTTTTTGCGCTGAGTGTACTTGTCTTCCAAGGGCAAATACATTGTCGAACCCAACGAAGGCCCGCGAGGAATGATGGTCACCTTGTGCAGCGGATCGGTGTGCTTGAGCAGCAGTCCGAGAAGAGCGTGCCCGGCTTCATGGTAGGCTGTGTTCTCCTTTTCTTTATCACTCATGGCAAGCGAACGGCGCTCCTTACCCCAGCGCACCTTGTCCCGCGCTTCCTCCAGTTCCTGCCGTGTAATGGCCTTCATACCCCGCCGCGCAGCAAGCAGGGCCGCCTCGTTCATCACGTTAGCAAGCTCCGCCCCCGAATAACCCGGCGTACCGCGCGCTATGATTCCCAAATCCACGTCTTCAGCCAATTTCACCTTCTTTGCGTGCACTCGGAGAATCTCTTCGCGACCGTTCACGTCCGGTAGGGACACGGTGATTTGACGATCAAAACGCCCGGGACGCAATAGGGCGGGATCCAGAACATCGGGCCGGTTTGTGGCAGCGATGATGATGACGCCTTCCTGTGTATCAAACCCGTCCATTTCCACCAGAAGCGCGTTTAGCGTCTGCTCGCGCTCGTCATGGCCACCGCCCACTCCATGTCCGCGATGCCGACCGACTGCATCGATTTCATCAATAAAAATCAGACAAGGAGCGCTCTTCTTGCCCTGCTCAAACATGTCCCGCACTCGACTTGCGCCCACTCCCACAAACATTTCGACAAAGTCTGAACCTGAGATTGAGAAAAAGGGCACGTCCGCTTCGCCAGCGATGGCGCGGGCAAGCAGGGTTTTACCCGTCCCTGGAGAACCCACCATGAGAACGCCCTTGGGGATGCGACCGCCCAGCTTCTGGAAACGCTTCGGATCCCGGAGAAACTCGACAATTTCCTGCACCTCTTCCTTGGCCTCCTCGACACCTGCCACGTCCTTGAACGTCACCTTATTCTTTTCGCGACTCATCACCCGGGCCTTCGACTTCCCAAAATTAAGGGCCCCCCGACCCGCGCTGCGGATCTGTTGCCGGAACAGGAAGTACAACACTAGCAAAAACATTGCGACCGGCAGAAAACCCATGACTGTGGACGCCATCATGTTCGTGTCAGTCCTGGGATTTGCCTCCAGACCGTGTTCCCTCAGGTACTCCCGCAAGTCGGTATTATACTGGAGGTTGACTTGTGTGCGGAAATGCTCAGGAGCGGCATCGGGAGAGAAGCGGGCCCACCCTTGGACGTGGTCGTTAATGCCCCCTGCCTCGCTCACGAGCTCCAAAGGCCGTGTGGCATCCACCCAGTTTTTGGCAACAGCAGCGTGAAATTCGGAGTACGGAACCTCACGGATTGTACCGCCCGGAGTACGGTACACAAAAGCCCCGCCGATGAGAGCCGTAGCTAAGGCCAAAAGTAACAGTGCGCGCCAGTTAAACTGGGGATCGCCATCCCTGCCGCTGTTTCCACCATTGCCACCGTTACCGGAGCGCTGCCCTTGGGGGCTGTTGCGAGGTTCAGAATCTGACATAAATCTTGCTTTCCAAAGTTAGAGATACG
>CAIWVL010000056.1 GCA_903916085.1 uncultured Spartobacteria bacterium | reverse complement strand
TCGAGGCTATTCTTGAACGCCTTACCTGAACCGACAACGCCTCCTCCTAAAAACAGCAGTGTAGGAACGCACTCCTTCCCCCGCTTGGGGTCGTAGTTTTTGAGCGGAGCGCGGGTTTTCCAACCCGCATCTTGTCCAAACAGGCGGACTAGAAAGTCCGCCCTCCTGTTGAATGCCCCGGCATGAGCGAGTACCGCAGCCGAAGATTGTTTTCACAGAAGAACCGCAGCACGGCCTGTTACAACCACCACCATAGAAGCAGTTTATGAGGATAGCGCCTTTCACCCCCTAGCAACTCTTCATCTTGGAAAACGTGCCGCAGTGCGGTTGGTGGCCCAATTTGTTGATAATACATTGGCCAGCCAATTAGAGGGTTAGAAAAATCGAGGATCTTGGTTATGGATCAACGCCGACTCGAGCCTTCAGGGGAAATCTTTCAGGGTTTTCAATGCTCTCCAGTTGCAAATCTACATCTAATGCCGGCCAGTAGAAATGCCCCCCACTGACCCTTTCCACCCTGCAGATTTCCGCGATACTGGCGGATTGGAACCACGGAAAATCCTCAAACCCGAGGAAGTGTTCTAGGCCATCAACCAACATCCAGAACCCTCGGGGAGAAACATTAAGGACTTCAATGCCCAAAGTGACGTTGCCAGTGGGTTCTAATTTCATGGTTATGCTCCTGAATGATGTCGAAAAGTTCGCGTATTTCAACATCCCGCAACCCTTGGTTCAGGGCGAGCTCAACCGTAGGCTCTACCCAAAATTTAGCCTCTCCATCTGGGGATGTTACATGAATGTGGATGCGAGCTTCCTCCCGGGAGAAAAAGAAAAACCGATACTGCTGATAGCGAAAGACAGTCGGGCTCACAGGAATAAGCATAGCACTCGCATCCTTTGCAGGAAAGAAGGAAGGGCGTCCTAGACGCTGGATCTCTGCGATCCAGAAATCAGCCTAAGGACCTCGGCAGGTGTGCCGTCGCACGACTGAGTCGCCTCCCAGACAAAGCAAACGCAGAAGCAACACACTTCGTCACTAAAATACATTACACTCAGAATGAACGCTTTTCGCAGCAATAACCAGCTGTGTGTAAGGAGCTGTCAGAAGGAGGCTTGTCCGAAACATTTAAAAATGCATTGATGACTCAATCAACAATGGCTACCACCACAAAAACTACCTCTCCGACCTCCCGTTTACTGGAAGCGGATGGTTTAATTTGCAAAACGAAGACAATCTCGTGTCGTGAAACGTTGCCAACATCTGCTTTCATGTTGCTATCCAGTGAGCTCAACCGCGCCGTGACCAAGTCCCACTGAGATGAGTGCTTTTGCTGTAAAAGAGTTCCTAGACGGGTTCGGGTTAAACGGGCCCGCCAAAGTGATCGACTACATTGTCCACAGTGGGTTCATGCAAGAACATGCTCCCGCCTTGATCCAACAGATGAAGGACATGGGGGTGCCTCTCGACGACATTATTCAGCGTGTCGGTAACAACGTAATTTGGACTTATCCCGATGGCTCGACTCAAGTTTTAGCCGTACTTGAACAGGCGTCAGGGCACCTCGGGGGGCTTTCCGATCAAATGAGCGGCCTGGGGGCGGGAATGTCTTCGTTGGCAGATGGTCAAGCGGCGATCGGAATGTCTCTGGCCGGTCTCGGCAAGCTCTCGATGGTAACGCTAGGGTTTTCAGCGTTGACCTCTGTCGTTGCGACATTGCAGTTCGCTTACTTACGTCGTCGCTTGAATGCCCTGCAAAAAGATATAAGAAAGCTCGAAATCAAAATCGAGTCGCAGACCGAATCGGAGCTGGAAGCCAGCATAGATTTCCTAAAGCATGCGGATGACACCGACGGTGAAAAGCAAGAGCGCTACTTTCACGATTCACTGGTCAGCTCTCGTAACGTGCGTGGTTACTTTCGTAATCTGGTCAACAATCGCGACATCACTAATGACGACATTCGGGTCAAGCAATACTACGCCCGCAAGTATTTTTTGGCACTGAGCATCGAACTGTCGAGTCTGCTTGGGCTGCGTGAGCCGGATCAGTTCAAGAAGCGATTAGAAGAGGACAAGGCAACTCTCCAGACTATAGCGAGGATGTTCTTTAATGACGTTCTGGCCGGTCAATTCGAGAAGTATCTGTCTCAGAATTTTGCCGACATCTGTACCCTGGAGCAGATGACTTCCATTGCCCGCGATGCAGCGCGCTTTGGATGCCAACCAAGCAACATGCAATTAACCCCTGCAGGCTTGTTTGAGCAGCGCCGCGCTTGGCTAGGCGGAAAACTGACCGACATGCGGTTCGGCTTTTCGACCTTCAAACAAAAAGCTTCCGAAGATCTGGCCATTCTGACCGGTATCTTCGAGGAAATTAAACGCCTACTCTCGTGGCTTGACACAACGGCTTACTACGAGGCGCACGGAACGAACGTAATCGCTATTTCGGAACGGGTCAAATCGACTAAGCAATTCTTTACGACGCAACGGGACGGTAAGGTCGCTCTTTTCAGTTACTCCATTGAATAGATTGATAAGTCATCCACCTCCGGCAGAGCCGGAGGCCTGGGGATTGGCCGTTTTAGGCGGCGGAATGGAAGGTTGCGTTGGCCGTGACTCCAGTTCGGTTCCTAAAACCGACCAGTTTTTCGGGGTGCTCCTCCATCTCCCTCCGAAGTTGATTCACGATGTCTAAACACGAGGGCC
>CAIWVL010000055.1 GCA_903916085.1 uncultured Spartobacteria bacterium | reverse complement strand
GAAGAATAGCCGGTTGATCGGAGAGGGGTTGGTTGAGCCGGGTCTCGTACCTGTCCATCAGTCCGACAAAGCCCTGCACCGCAGTCCGGCCACGAGAGCTCAGGCCGCTTTGAAATTCCGCGTTTTTGAGCGAGTTCCAGACGCTACACTGGTTGCGCGTGCTATGCTCGATCGCCTGTCCGACCACGGCGTCGCTCATGCCTCGGGCTGGAGTGTTGACGATGCGTAGGAGCGACACGTCATCCTCGGTGTTGAGCACACAGCTCGCATAAGCCAGCAGATCCTTGATCTCGCGCCTGTCGAAGAAGCTCTTTCCTCCTACGACTTTGTAGGGGATTTTGAGCTGCCGTAGGTACTGTTCCACCAGGCGGATTTGGGAGTTCATGCGGAACAACACCGCAAAATCTTCCCACTTGGCGTTCTCGGTCATCTGCATGCGCTGAATCTCATCCCCGATGAACTGCGCTTCCTGGCGATCGTCGGGCATAGCCACGACGCGCACCTTTTCGCCGCCATCCTTGTCGCTCCAGAGGTTTTTGACACGGCGTCTGGGGTTGTTGCGAATGAGGATGTTGGCCGTTTGGAGGATGGTGTTGGTGGAGCGATAGTTCTGCTCCAGCTTGACCACGGTGGGGTTCGGGAAATGCGTCTCAAACTCCAGAATGTTGCTTACTTCAGCTCCGCGCCACCCGTAGATGGACTGGTCATCGTCACCTACCACGGCGACGTTCTGGCGTTCATCGGCGAGCAAACTGATGAGCCGCAACTGGAGCCGGTTGGTGTCCTGAAACTCATCGACCATCAGATAGCGGAAGCGCTCTTGCCACTGATTCCTCACATTTGCGTGCTCTTCGAGCAACTGCACAGCTAGCAGCAGCAGGTCGTCGAAGTCGACCGCGTTGAGCGTCTTGAGGTCAGCCTGATAACGGGCGAACACTGCGCCTGCGAGCGTCTTTTCTTCGCCCGGTGCCGGCTCGCGCCAGCCGTTGTTTTTGGCTTTGGAAATCAGGTTTTTGGCGAGATTCGGGTCCAGCTTTTCGTCTTGGGCGGCAGTGCGGGTGATGATTTTTTTGATCAACCCCATCTGGTCGCCTTCGTCGTAGATGGAGAAGTTCTTCTTATAGCCCAGATGCTCAATCCCGGCCCGCAAGATGCGCACGCAAAGCGCATGAAAGGTGCTCATTAACACCTTCGACGCCTGTTCCTTGGCCACCATTCCTGCGAGACGTTCGCGCATTTCGTTGGCGGCCTTATTGGTAAAGGTCACGGCCAAAATACTCGAGGGACTCACCCCCTCCGCAATCATGTGCGCGACCCGACAGGTGATCACGCGCGTCTTGCCCGTGCCCGCTCCGGCGAGGATCAGAAGCGGTCCTTCGGTCGTGAGGACGGCCTTCTGCTGTTCGGGGTTGAGATCAAAAAGTCTGAAGCCTGCCATGGGACGGATAGCAAACTCCCGGAAGCGGCTTTTATCAACCTTAGCTAATGAGATGCCTCAAAGTTCGGCGGGCTCAGAATCTTGCTCTGCCATGTGGCCCAAAAGGAGATTCAACGCTCCGACTGACATCCAGATTTCTATGAGGGAGAGTCCCAGGGAGAAGGTCAACAGGGCAAGGCTCGCACCAAACACACATTTGCCGGCAAACTGTTGGCCTGCAAAGATCAAGGTCATCGAAATCACGCAGGATAACATACTCGAAATCCCAGCCCCCTGCATGTTGCGGATGAGTATTGCCCGGCGTCGAAGGTTCTGGATCTGTCCCAAAATCACGGGGTTGGGGCTTTTGTTGTAGGCTAGGTGCAGGTTGCGAATGAGATTTGCCAACGCCACGAACCGGTTGGTGTAGGTCAGCAGCAAAAGGCTGAGAGCCGGGAATAGGAGCGCTGGTGTGGTGAGATTGATTTCCATGGATGTTTTTCCGCCTCGAAAGCGCTGAAGATAGCGTGGTTGCCTCATTCAGCTCGCCTAAAAAAAGGTGGCCTCCGCCTGAATTAACTCACAAAAGAGGGCTCACGCGGAG
>CAIWVL010000054.1 GCA_903916085.1 uncultured Spartobacteria bacterium | reverse complement strand
CCACGGCCTCCTGGATGGTGAGTGGGAACTGCGCAATGCCTGCGCCGTCCGTCGTCTGCCGCCAGTAGCACTGGTGGCTGTATTGACGACCGCGGTACTCGTCGCTGCCGTCTAGGTTCTTCATGCCGGAGCGCACCCTGGCAAGTTCGCAGATGCCAGCTAAGTATGGCTGAATTTCTGCGTCGAACCAGTTGAGGAAGGTGGCCTCCACTGCCTCGGGCGTTCCGCAGACGCGGAACAAGCCTTCCCCTGATTCGCGGGAGCCGGTGGATTCGGGCATATCTGTCCCCGTGGTGCCGATGAAGAACGCGGCTTCGTCGTGCTGGAGGTTAACATCCGCCCCCTCGCCGTTAGCCGACCTCATTCGCACGATTTCTGCGACCGCCGCGTTGCAGACGACGTTCGACATTTCCTGCAACATCCAAGCTGCGATGCTCGGCTTTACACCGGGCGGGTTGGCGCTGCCCGCCATGCGCTGCACCTCGAACAGTCGCGCCCCCTGCGCCGTGAACCGTACCAAGGACTCTATAGGGGCCTTGCTCATGGTCTGGAGCACCTGCTCCCGCGCCACATTCGTAGCAAACTGGTCTGCTATGCGCTTTTGTTCGTCCATGGAGGGCACGATGCCGAGCACCTTGTTCAAAGCCGCCATCGGGTCGATTCGCGTCGGGCGGGACGCAGTGGTGTTATCAAATCCGTACTGGGTTATCTCCGACACTAGCAAATCCCTCGAGAAGTCGTGGACGAGTTCGTCCATGCGGGATTTCGTTTCCGGGGATGAGGAGACGGTTTTTTTGTACAGGACGGTTTCGCCTGCGCAGAGTGCGCCCTCGTCGTTAATCGAAACCACGTCCAAGTTCTGGGAGACCCACTCGAAGACCGAGCGGGGGATGGAGGGGAAGTTGGCCTTGATCGAGGCTAAGAATTCAGTATCTAGTGCGTTCATGTGATATAATCTCCAGTGCGTGGGCGCCGTGCTTGTTACACAGCGCCCGGGTTTAGGTTCAACGTTTCGTTGGGTTTAGGATGTAGATGCGGTGGCGTAGTGCTTTGACGAGCACTGCGTCGCGGTCTCGGATCGCGGCCCTCAAGTCGGCCTCTAGGTGGATCAGCAGCATGTGCGTCCTGTTGCTCACGACACCGCCTCCCACTTCACTACTTTCACGATCCCTTTGCCAAGTTCGTGGATGCTCGGGCCCAACCCTTTGGCATCGAGTTTATCGTACTCGGTGGCACATGCTTCGGGGTTGGGGTAGATTTCTTTAGCTGCGGATTGCAGGCCGTTCAACAAGTATGTGATTACATACATATCAATTCTCCAGTGGTTATAGGTTTCATGCGGTTGTATGCCCAGCGATGAAGCCGGGTGTCGGTTGGGGTGTAAAGCCAGATGAACCAGTAGAGGCGGTTCATGACACGCGCCTCGCGAACTGGGCCCATCGGTCGAAGGCGTCTTCTTCTCTTTCGTCCGACCAAGGTAGACCATTTTCTGCGAGCGCAATCAGCCACTCTTCGTAGTCCCCACTCGCCAGCCAAGATTCATATTCATCGGTTAACATTTCATTCTCCAATCAGGTTAAAAACAAAAGTTCACGCACGCCGTAGGCGGCTCTTAGCGGCAAGTCCTGTATGCTTCGCGCTGAGAAGCGAGGTTCGGGTCGCGACGTTCCTCGTCGTCGGCCAGCGTGGCTAGTTCGGAGTCGGACATGCGCATCAGCACGTCGTACTTGTAGCGGGTGATGTAGAGTAAGAACCAGAAGTCTGCGTCTCCGGGAGTCACGAAAGCCTCCTAAATGTGGCATAAAAACAACAAAGGGGTGGGTGAAGTGGTTCATATGAACCACAAAGGGT
>CAIWVL010000053.1 GCA_903916085.1 uncultured Spartobacteria bacterium | reverse complement strand
TCCAACTCGCCCAGAACAAAGTTCCTGTCTACCACCCTGGAAACGCAATGGTAGTGAGCGACCTGCACCGAAGCCTCGGCCTTGAATCTTGCGCGCCTCATATACCCTTGCTACGGATGCGACGCAGAAAAGGTTTTGCCGGAGTGTCTGTCCCCTAGTGTGCCCCGGTTTCCACAGTAGGTCTCGTAACGCCGCATTAGTTTTACAAAAGTTTCCTTCTCCAACTCGCCCAGAACAAAGTTCCTGTCTACCACCCTGGAAACGCAATGGTAGTGAGCGACCTGCACCGAAGCCTCGGCCTTGAATCTTGCGCGCCTCATATACCCTTGCTACGGATGTGACGCAGAAAAGGTTTTACCGTAGTGTCTGTCCCCTCCTGCGCTCCGCCGCTCCGGTAAGGGGGATAGGGGACAGACACTTTTCCCGCCCCCCCACGTCGCGTGTACTCACCGCAGCGCGTGAATCAACTGAGAATCCCCTCCAATTTTGCACTCCAACCCGGGACCCAGTCTGTCCACACTCTCACCGCCATGAATCTGATCAACGGGAAAGCCATCGCCCAAAAAATCCTGCTCGAAATCCGCGCCGAAGTGGATGCGCTCAAAGCCCGTGGACATACGCCCGGCCTTGCTGTTGTACTCGTGGGCGAGGATCCCGCCTCTCGCGCTTATGTGCGCTCCAAGGACAAGACATGCAGTGAGTTGGGGATGTTTTCTCAAAAGTTCGAGCTGCCCGCCACCACCACTCAGGAGGAGCTTGTCGCTCTGGTCGAGAAGCTCAACGCAGATCCGCTAATTCACGGGATCCTGGTGCAGTCGCCGCCTCCGCCGCACATTAATGAGGCCGCTGTGATTGAGGCCATTGATCCACGTAAGGATGTGGATGGATTTCATCCAGTGAACGTTGCGAAGGTTGCGTTGGGTGATCCCGATGCGTTTGTGCCCTGCACGCCGTTAGGGTGCCAGAGGCTCTTGCTAGAGGCGGGCATCGAGACGGCGGGCGCGCACGCCGTAGTCCTTGGGCGCTCGATGATTGTCGGCAAACCCATGGCCTTGTTGCTGATGCAAAAGGGGCCCGGGGGCGATGCTACCGTGACTGTCGCGCATTCACGCACTCGCGATGTGGCGGCCGTGTGTCGCTCGGCTGACATCCTCATTGCCGCTATCGGAAAGCCAGAGTTCGTAACAGCTGATTTTGTGAAGGAAGGTGCTGTGGTCATTGATGTTGGCATTAACCGCGTGAATGATCCCACCGCAAAAAACGGCACGAAGCTCGTGGGCGATGTGGCCTTCGCCGAAGTCGCGCCGAAGTGCAAGGCTATCACCCCGGTTCCCGGCGGAGTCGGTCCGATGACTATTGCGATGCTCATGCAAAACACCGTCCAAGCCTGCAAACGTCTCAATAGCTAGGTCTCACTCGGCTTGCTCCGGGCTCGCTGCCCGCCCATGCTCGTGGTTCACCCTTTTTCCTACGCCACCCACCCATGTCCGTTCTTGTTGTTGGTTCCATCGCGCTCGATACCGTTAAAACCCCAGTGGCGGAGCACGCCGATCTGCTTGGCGGTTCCGCAAGCTACGCCGCCGTAAGCGCGAGCTTCTTTGGGCCCGTGCAACTTGTGGGGGTTGTCGGGGATGATTTTCCCAAGGATCATGTGCAGTTTTTGGCCCAGCGTAAGATTGACCTGACTGGCCTTCAGCACGCCACGGGTAAGACGTTCCGTTGGTCCGGTGAATACATGCTGGACATGAACACCCGCGAGACCCGGTCCGTGGAACTGAATGTTTTCGAACATTTTACGCCCACGCTTCCCTCCTCCTACAACACGTCGCCGTTCGTCCTTCTCGCCAACATCGCGCCTTCCCTTCAGAGCCACGTGCTGGACCAGATGAGCCGTCCTAAGTTCATCATCGCGGACACGATGGATCTCTGGATAAACATCGCTCGCGCCGACCTCGAAGCCCTCCTCAAGCGCGTGGACATGCTTATCCTCAACGATAGCGAGGCCCGCCAGTTCACAGGCGAAAATAACCTCATCAAAGCGGGCAAGCGTATCCGCGCTATGGGTCCGCGTTTTGTGGCCATTAAAAAAGGCGAGCACGGCTGCCTGCTCTTCGGTGAAAACGAGTTTTTCTCGTGCGCGGCGTATCCGCTTGAAGAGATTCATGATCCAACCGGTGCGGGGGACACCTTCGCCGGCGGTCTCGCAGGTTACCTCGCCTCCACGGTGCAAGGTCCCGTCACTTTTGAAGCGCTCCGTCACGCCATTGTTTACGGAAGCGTACTCGCGAGCTTCAATGTGGAAGCCTTCAGCCTAGAGCGTTTGCGCACCATTCAGCAGCACGACATCGCCGCACGCTACGAGTCCTTCCGTCTGATGAGTCAGTTTGAGGTGACTCTGTGAGTACGGTCCTGCGGGTATTCCGCTATTTGCGCCGGTACCCCGGATGGGCAGCGGGCACACTAGGTTGTGCTCTGCTGTCCACTGCGCTGGTGATCGTGTTTCCCAAGGTCACGCAGCTCATCGTAGACGAGGTGAGCGTGGGTCGCGGGGAACGCGTATGGCCGCTTGTGGGGTGGGCGCTGCTCGCCTTCATCGCGCGCGACCTTTTGAACGCGTTTCGGATCATCTGTAATAACACCTTCGAGCAGAAGGTGATCTTTGATCTCCGCAGCGATCTCTATGCCCACATTCAGAGACTGCCCCTGCGCTGGTTCGATAATCGGGCCACGGGCGATCTCATGACCCGCGTCATGGAGGACGTCAACGCCGTCGAGCGCGTCCTCATCGACGGCATCGAGCAGGGCGCCGTCGCGGTGCTCCAGATCTTTGTGGTCGGCGGGATGCTGTTTGCTTATCACCCGGCGCTGGCGGGTTGGTCGCTTACTCCTATTCCCCTGCTGGCTGGTGGAGCGCTCGCCTACACGCTTACGGCCAAGTTTCGTTATCGCAGTCAGCGCAAGGCGTCCTCCGCCATGAACGCTATTCTGCACGATAATCTGGCTGGGATCCGGCAGATCAAAACCTACGTGCGCGAGGGCGAGCAGCACGTCCGCTTCAACGAAGCCAGCAACCAACTCCAGCGCGCCACATTGGTCGTGATGCGCGTGTGGGCCGTGTATAACCCGTCCATGTCGCTTCTGGCCTCGATCGGTATGACGATCGTGGTAGCCTTTGGTGCCCAGGCGGTTCTGCGCCATGAGATGAGTGTTGGCGATCTCACCAGCTTCCTGCTGCTCACGGGTTTCCTCTACGAACCCATCGGCCGATTACATCAACTCAACCAGATCCTCCAAGCCGGTCGCGCCGCTGGTGAGCGCGTCTTTGAGATCCTTGATGAACCCGCCGAGCCCGATGATGAAGCCGTTCTTGCTCCGCCCTCGGTGGTGCATGGCGAGGTGGAGTTCCGCAATGTCGGGTTTTCTTACAGGCCTGAAATCCCTGTTCTGCGGGACATCACGCTGCATGCCGCCCCTGGAGAAACCGTAGCTTTGGTGGGGGAGACGGGCGCTGGAAAATCGACGGTCGTCCAGATGTTGATCCGTTTCTACGAGCACGATGCAGGCGAGGTGTTGCTGGATGGCGTGCCGATTCGCAAAATCCCGCGTGCTGCCTTGCGCAACGCCGTGGGGTTGGTGACGCAGGAGAGCTTTCTCTTTAACGGAACGCTTCGGGAAAACCTGCTGTTTGGCAAACCGAGTGCGACCCAAGACGAGCTCCAGAGCGTGCTCGAAACGGCGAATGCAGCTGCATTTATTGGACGGCTTCCTGATGGGCTCGACACTCTAGTGGGTGAGCGCGGGGTTAAGTTGAGCGTAGGTGAAAAGCAACGTATCGCGATAGCGCGGATGCTTTTAAAGGACCCGCCGGTGCTTATTTTGGATGAGGCAACTGCGAGTGTTGATACCGAAACCGAGCGCCAAATTCAGCAGGCCTTGGAGCGCTTGATGCAGCGGCGTACGTGTTTTGTGATCGCCCATCGGTTATCTACGGTGCGCAATGCGGACCAGATTCTCGTGCTGGATCGTGGAGAAATTGTGGAGCGCGGTCGGCATGGTGAACTGTTTGAAATGGGCGGCATTTACACCAAGCTCTGCCGTAACAGCGAACTGCGTTAAGGTCATCTTTGAGAGACTATTCCGATGGAAAAGTTCGATGCTTTGATAGTGGGCGGGGGCGCTGCTGGTTTTTTTGGAGCCATCACGGCGGCTCAAACGCGTCCGGGTTGTCGCGTACTTGTGGTCGAGCGCGGTCCGCAGCCTCTCGCCAAAGTGCGCATCTCGGGTGGCGGTCGTTGCAATGTGACGCATTCCTGCTTTGAAGCGCGCGCGCTTTCGGGGCGGTATCCGCGTGGTGGGCGGGCGTTGCTCTCGGCTTTTTCGCGCTTCCAGCCTTCGGACACAGTGCGCTGGTTTGAAGAGCGCGGTGTCGTCCTGAAAACGGAGTCTGACGGACGGATGTTTCCCACGACCGATCGTTCGGAGACCATCACGGAATGCCTCGAACGCGAGGCTGCTGCGGCCGGAGTGCAGGTACGCATCCGGTGCGGAGCTGAGGCGCTCAGGCCGTTGTCCAGCGGGGATGGTTGGGAAGTGGCGCTTTCCGGGGGACGCGGTGGCACTGTCCAGGCAGGGCGCGTGTTGGTCGCTACGGGCGGCTGGCGCACAGGCAGCTTGGCGACGATGTTGGCGGACTTGGGCCACGAAATCGTGGCACCGGTGCCGTCTCTGTTCACCTTTCACATTGAGGACGAATGGGTGCGGGAACTCGCTGGGCTTGCAGTGCCGCAGGCCGAGGCAAGCGTGCGCGGGACGTCGCTACGAGAAACAGGGCCGGTGTTGTGTACGCACTGGGGCTTGAGCGGGCCGGCGATTTTGAGACTCTCAGCGTGGGGCGCACGGGAGTTGCACGAGATGAATTACCAGTTCGTGCTGCGTGTGCGCTGGTGTTCAGCACAGAGCGACGCTGAGGTGCTGCAGGTTTTTCAGGAGATGCGTCAGAAGCACCCGGGTAAGGCGGTGGCGAACACGCCCCTGTTCCAGTTACCCGCAAGGCTCTGGGAAAGTCTGCTCAAACTAGCCGACATTCCCTCTAGCGAACGCTGGAACCGTCTCTCTCGCAATGCGTGCCTCGCTCTGTGCGAAAGACTCCTGCGTTGCGAACTTCGCGTGACCGGCAAGAGCACAAACAAGGACGAGTTTGTGACCTGCGGCGGCGTGAGTTTGAAACAGGTGGATTTTAAGACGATGGAAAGCCGTGTTTGTCCCAGGCTGTATTTTGCTGGCGAAGTGCTGGATCTGGACGGCATCACGGGCGGCTTCAATTTTCAAGCCGCCTGGAGCACCGGCTGGCTCGCGGGCCGCGCCTTGGCTGGGTAGGGGACAGTCACTAGGCGATTGTGGGTGAGGGGACAGTCACCTGGAGGAGGCGACGGTTCGCCGGGCTGCATTTTGCTGGCGAAGTGCTGGATCTGGACGGCATGGCGGGCGGCTTCAACTTCCAAGTCGCCTTGGACTACCGGCTGGCTCGCGGGCCGCGCCCTGGCTGGGTGAGGGGACAGTCACCGGCTGGGTACCCTAGGCGATTGAGGGAGGTGGGTGAGGGGACAGTCACCAGGCGATTGTGGGGTGGGTGAGGGGACAGTCACCCGGAGGAGGCGACGGTTCGCCGGGCTGCATTTTGCTGGAGAAGTGCTGGATCTGGACGGCATGGCGGGCGGCTTCAACTTCCAAGTCGCCTGGAGCACCGGCTGGCTCGCGGGCCGCGCCCTGGCTGGGTGAGGGGACAGTCACTAGGCGATTCTAGGCGATTGTGGGTGAGGGGACAGTCACCCGTAGGAGACACTACCCGTAGGAGACACTACCCGTAGGAGACACTCCATACCCGCGTCGAATCACCTCCCTGCCAAGCGCCTGCACAACGAGCAGTTTTAGGGACAGTCACTTCTCGTCGACTAGCTGCTTTCTGATACGCTGAGTTTTTAGCAGGAGAGTAAATGACATTCAGCGACCTTGGAATCACGGCCCCGCTCATCGCGGCTTTGGCCAAACAAAAAATCAGCGAACCGACTCCCATCCAGCAACTGGCTATCCCCGTGATTGCCGAGGGCAAGGACGTGTATCTCCACGCGGAAACCGGTTCGGGAAAGACGCTGACCTATTTGCTTCCGCTTTTCGCTCGATTAGAGCTAAAGCAGGACATTACGCAGGTGGTCATCATTGCACCTACGCATGAGCTGGCCATTCAGATTCAGCGCCAGGCGTGTGATCTGGCTCAGAATTCCGGGATGCCAGTGCGGACGCTTCTTTTAATTGGTGGCACTTCGCTGGAGCGACAGATTGAGAAGCTCAAAAAGAAGCCGCATGTCGCGGTGGGTTCGCCGGGCCGTATTCGAGAGCTGATAGCGATGGGTAAACTCAAGGCGCACACGTTCAAGGCCGTGGTTTTGGACGAAGCGGATACCCTTCTGGATCAGGAAAGCCTCGAGTCGATCCGCAAAATCGTCCGCGCTGCGCCCCGGGATCTGCAGCTTCTCTTTGCCTCGGCCACCGAACAGACCCGCAGTTCTGAGGAAGTCGCGGCGCTGGCCCCTAATCATGTCGTGCTTCAGACCGAGATTGCGCCGGTGAATGCCAACATTGAACACCTGTTTATTGTGTGTGAAGAGCGAGATAAACCTGACGTGTTGCGCCGGATGATCCATGCGATGAGGCCTGAACGTGCGCTCGCGTTCGTGCATCGCAACGCTACAGCCGAGATGGTTGCTGCAAAACTTGCTCATCACAAAATTCCAACGACCGATCTTCATGGGGCCTTCGAGAAAGAGGACAGGAAGCAGGCGATGGGCGATTTTCGCAGCGGTCAGGCCTGGGTGATGATCGCTTCCGACGTGGCAGCGCGTGGCTTGGATATCCCTGGGGTAACCCACATCTTTAATTTGGACGCGCCTTCGCAGAGCAAGGCCTACATTCACCGTGTTGGGCGAACGGCTAGGGCGGGAGCCAAGGGAACAGCGGTGTCGCTATTTACGGCCCTCGAAACGCGGTTGGTCCGGCGGTATCAGGAGGAATTGGGCATCACGCTCACAGAGGTAAAGTTACGCGAGGGACGGGTGATTCCGGTAGGCGAAACCGTGCCACCGCCGCAGGCCGGGCGCTGAGCGGCGGTGCGTAGCCAGCAAACCTTCTGGAATGAGCCATGCACGCGCGTATCACGTGGGGAGAGGGCATTTGATCACTGTGGCGCTAGCTCAGCAGGGGGCGACTCACTCGTCTTTTGTAGAAGGGCCGTCCAATCGGCTGTCTTGGGGTCAAAGTTCTCGCCAAGGAATACCTTGAGATTGTCCACCGCGAACTCCGTGAACGGATGCGCCGGGGCCTTGGCCACTTCCAAAAGCGAGGGCACCGAGGTGGAAGCGGGCCGCTCCATTAAATCTGTGAATAGGCTACTCATGACCCGAGCATGCGTTTGCGGATTGAGTAGTACGGGAAGGGCCACCTGCCTCCATGCCGCGGTAGGCAGTTTTTCCATCGCCTGCTCGATCGCCGGCTCCAAAGCTTCCTCGGGGAGATAGGGGAGCAGTCCCAAAATCGCCTTCGCCGCCAGCGTGGCATCCGAAGTGCGCGCCTTGATTTCCTTCAACTGTAGTTCCCAGGGCAGAGCCGCCGTCCCGAAGATGATCTGCGGCGGTGTGGTGGGCGCGCTTTGGCCCGGTGCGAGCCACGCTGACTGGATGCTTGCGAGCTGGGACGCTTCAACCTTTTCCGTGAGAACAGCGGGCGTCGTTGCGGCCGATGGGAGCGTCAGTTCCAAGGGCGAAACTGCTTCCTGGGCCGCCGTGTCCTCTGTTTTTATGGGGACTTCAGATTGCTCAACTTTGCCATTCGGTATGACGATCCACAGCAATAAGGAACCCGCCAAACATAACGCCGTGATTTTGGCGGGCCTCGAAATCTTCATGCTATGGACATCTGCGTGTAAACCTTGTCGAGTCGCGTGTCCCAGCGAGTGTTGCCACCTTTAGAGGGCCTAAATTGAGTTAATTTAGGGGTTCCTAGTGGGCTAGGCTATCGACCAACTGACCGCTCACTCCACGGAGCCGCTGGCTCATGTGCTTTGCAAGCTTTGTTACGATGGCCAGTGCCAGGGGAGGGTGCTTTCTGACGATCTCGGTGTAGCTTTCCTCTGTTAGAATAAGGAGAGTAGTGGGTTGCGTAGTGATGCAACTTGCGGAGCGCAACTCGTGATCAATGATGGACATTTCACCGACCGTCTTGCCCTTGCCCATGAGCACGAGCCTGTGTGGTGTGCCATCTTGCCCATGGCCCACGATCTCAACCTGGCCCTCGGCAATGAGGCAAAGAAAACTGCCGGGTTCGCCCTCTTCAAAAACCGTGACGCCCTCGGCGAGTTGGTAGCCGTGGACGTGCCAGGACAATTCCACGATTTGCTCTCCTGTGAGGTCTTCAAACAGCTTGAAGTCCGAGATGATGTTGGAGATTTCTTTCCGGTTGGAGAGGCCTGCTTTCAGGGGCTCGAAGCCCTTTCTTTTCTCGGGTAATAAATCCATGCGCAGTGTTTGCATGAAGACGAGGATAGTTGTCGATCTAATAAACGGAACCTCTGGGGCAATCGTAACTTGCTTGAATAAAGGGGAATGCAGTGTGCGTTCCGTGAGCGCATGCTCTCTGGTTACTTGGATTCCATCTTCCAAATCCCCTTCCAACCTACAGGCGGAACTTCGATCAGGTGCGCGCAACGCTCGGCGAGCGTCCGGCTGGCACCGTCAGAGAAAGTAGCGTGTAACCCTTCGAAGAGAGCCTTTGCCTCAGCAAAACGGCCTTCCCCGTATAGGGCATAGGCTTTTTCGTACTCCTCACACAGTTTGGCGTAGTTGGGAGGCGTACAGGGATTCTCGCATTCAAGCAGTTCGATGGGCTCTGTTTTGCCTTTTACGATCGCCCGATCAATGAGCCGATGAGGGCCTGGTTCCTGGATTTGGACGAAGGCCTCGCGCGAAATCAATAGGCGCACTCCGTAGTATTTGGTCAGGGCTTCCACTCGTGAGGCTGCGTTCACCGCGTCGCCTACCAAGCCGTAGTCCAGTCGCAGAGCGGAGCCTTTGTTGCCCACGAGCACCCGGCCGCTGTGTAAGGCGACTCCGTATCCGAAGATTTTGGAGACTTGCTCGGAGAACTTGGGCTTCAGCGCTTCCATCGCCGTGATGAGGGCTTTGGCTGCTCTGAGAGAGCGTTCGGCGGCATCGGGTTGGGGTTGGGGGGCACCCCAGTAGCTTAGAAATTGGTCTCCTAGGAAATGCTCGAGGTTTCCCTGTTCGCGCATGATGGCGTTGGTTTGAGCCTCAAAGACTTGGTTGAGCAAGTTGAACATGCCTTGTGGGCCTAAGATTTCAGCGAGCGGAGTGGAGTTGCGCAAGTCGGTGAGGAGGAGCGTGACGTCCGCGTGTTTGGGTTCCATGGAACCGGGATCCGCGAGAACGGCGTCGAGCACGGTAGGGGAGAAGTACAGGCCCATGGTGTGCCGCAGTTTGACGCGATCGATGCGTTCCTGGAAGAAGTCGTAGAACAGAATCAGCACGCCGCTTGTAGTCAAGGCGAGCAGCGGCGCGGCTACGGGTACCACCCAGCCCGAGCGATCGTAGAACCATTGCGCCAGTACCCAGTAGCTAACGACCGTAAGAACGAGCGTCCCGAGTCGCTCGGCAGGTTGGAAGTTGTGGAAAGACAATGCGCCCGCCAGCAAACAGGCAAGGACAGTGATCGCCATGGCAGGAATGGGGGGAACCTCCCGGAGGAACTCGTGCTGAAGCGCCGCCGCGATGATGTTGAGATGAATCTCGGGACCGTTCATCTGGCGTTCGGCGAAGGGCGTATCTGTTTCGTCGTGAAAAATGCCTGCGGTAGGCCCAATGAGCACGATTTTGTCGCGAAAAAATGCACCGTTCGCGTAGTTCTTTTCCCAAACCCTAGGGCTGAGCACATCCCCGATGGGATGTATCTTGTAGCCCGTCCCAGGAGGGTTACCGAAGCGGAACCGTGTGGTCTGAAACTCTTTAGGAACGTCTTCAGGACGTCCGAACTTGCGCAGCACCCGGGCAGCCAAGGATTCCATGACTACTTCGCCATCCACCACAAAACCGGCCTGTGCACCCGTTTGGCGAAAGCGCGTGCGTCGCACGATGCCATCGCCGTCTCTGAGAATGTTGACGTAGGCCACCCGGTCGTCCTGCACCAAGGTCTCCGAATCGCCAGCAGGTAAGACGACTTGATTTGGCGCGATGAGTTGCTGGAAATCGCCGCGATCCGTCTTTTGAGTGCTCAGACTGTATCCAATGACGACCTTGTCCTTGTGCCGGGCGAGGGCCTCGCTCAACCGGTCGTCCCCGGGGTTGGGGGATCCGAAAATCAAGTCGAAGGCCACCACTTTGGCACCTGCGGCCACGAGCTTATCTGTCAGTTCCGCCCAGACCTCCCGGGACCACGGAAAGCCCTTTTGCAATTCCTTTAAAATGGGCGCACTCTCTAGGGTCTCTTCACTGAAATCGGTTGCCGCATACTGAGGACGATCGATCCCGATGAGGACGAGGTCCTCGGAGAGGGCAGTTTTTCTGCCCAACCGAGTACGCACATCTTCGCTGAAGGTTTCCACCTGCTTGAGTGGCGCATAGGGGATTTCCTTAATGACTCCCGAGAGCAGCAGCGCCAAAACGGAGCAGGCTAGGCAAATGCCCAAAAAGATCTGACGCCGATCCGTATCTTTAGTTGTCACAAGGCAGAGAGGGTAACCAAGGGACTAGAACTGGAGGCGGAGCGCCGCGCCGATGCCTGTGTCCAGCTTTTGGTAGTCTTCAACACTCACATCACTGGAGTCACGGGCCTCGTAGTTGGCGAACACGCGCAAGCCGACGTCTTTGGTGAGGGCGTAGGCGAATACGACGCCGACGGTTTGCACAATATCTTTACGAGCGTGGTTGCGAGTGTATTGGGTGAATTGTGCCCTGTAATAAGGCTGGAACACTAGATTGGGAAGAATCTCTCTGGCGTAGGTGAGTGTGGCGGATTCATCCACGCGGTCGTAATGATCTGTGGAGGGTGCATCTACGTGGGAGATGTGGCCTACCACGCCGATGTTTGCGGTCAGCGAGGATTTCTCAGTCAGTTCAAACGAGCGCTGTAGGCCGACGTTCGGAGCGAATTCATCGTAAAACTCGTCGTAAGAGCCGCCTGAGGCGTTCATGAGACGGTTATGATCCAATCCCGCTGTGGCCACCCATTTGTCATGATACACATAGCGTCCTTGGATGAAGAACGAGCTGATATCGAAATCAGAGTCGTTGATGGTGCTTTCAGTTCCCCTGGTGGCGATGCCGTAATTGAACTTCTGATGCCGGTAGCCGAGTCGGGTGGAGAGTTCTCCGCCGGGCACCTCCCAGGCTGGTGGCGTCACGGCCAACTGAAGGGTTGAGACCATCAAGGAGGACTCCGTTTTGCCGTTTTCAGTGAGGTAAACGTTTGAAGTTGAACCGAACTGAACGTCACCCGAAGCTTCAAACCAGGGGTGTCGAGGTTTCTGGGTGATCAGGGTCTGGGGACCAACGTCCTTATCTTCGTCTTCGTAAAGGGAGGTGATTTCTTGAGTGGCAGGTGTCTGCAATCGGGCACGTAAATCTGTGCGCTCAAGCTGTTGGGTCGCAGATTCGATGCGGTTTTGGGCAAAAGTAGTGCCCGAAAGGGCGCTCAAAACGAGGGCCAAAACGCCCAAGGCGCGCCGGCTGGCTAATGATTTCATAAAAGTAGACAGACTGCGACTAGCGACCGCTTGTCGTGATGGTCATTCGTGGAGGCAAAGTTCCTGTGATCAGGCTGCCGCCGTATTTAACGCCATTGATAAAGTTGACTTTCAACGGAACGACTGCCCGCCCAGTGTTGGGACTCGAGGCGAGTGTGCCGTCGCTCGACTTTAGGACGACATTTGAGTTTGCGCTGAAATCGACGTTGCTGAGAACAATCGTGCGAGCATCCAGGGAAATGTTGGCTGCGTTGATCCTTGTGATGTTGCCGGATGGATCTGCCCCTGTGATTTTTATGACATTGGCTGCGGTCATATTCACTGAGGTTGTGGTCGGGCTGGGGACTGAAGTGGCTGAAATTGATCTGCCCCAAGTGTTTGTGAGCGTGATGTCCGCTAGGGAATCCATCGAGACCCGTCCTACGGCTTGAATGTTCGCGTTGTTGCCCGTAATGCCACTTGCCGAGATCGCTACGGCACCGAAAGCATTGTAAATGCTTGAATCAGTGATCGTCACGGTCATGGGAATGGAGGCGTCCGCCGTGCCCAGACTGAAGGAATCTGTGGCGCGAACCGTGAGGTTAGAGTTTCTCACCTCTAAAGACAGTTTGGCTGAAACCCAAAGCAACCTTTCTGAGGTGAGGGTGTCTCCGGGGGCCAATGCCGTTGTCGGGTTTTGCAGGTCCATCGGTCCGCGTCCTTCCTCAATTACGAGATTCCCACTGGAAGCGATGATTTTTTCCTTGGGCGAGTTCGGAAACAGGAACTGGGAAACATTCCCATCCTCAGGAAAGGGACCTCCACCCACATTCAAATCCCGGGCGAGAAGCACGTGAAAATTACTTGTCGGGTAGGCCGCTTTGACGCTGTTCAATGCCGTTGTTCCAAAGATGGAACTGAGCTGAGACGGTAAATTTGCTCCCGTGGGATAGAACAAGCTCGAAGCAGGCTCCGCTCCAAGGTTCAGCACCTGCACATCGGAGGTTAACGCGGCCTGAAGGGCGGCCGCAGTCGCCACCGCCACACCCTTGAATTGCACATTCAACGCCGCCCGTTCCTCTTGCGCATGCTTATCCATGCGCACCTCGTTCCCGGGAGGACCAGGAGGCGGGCCGGCCTGTTGCCCATTTCCTTCCTCCAAGTGGTCGCCGCGCATCCTAAAATTCGTGGGTTCCGCCCGGCCGCTGGCAATCATGCGTTCTTGCCGGTTGACGGAATCGTTCACTTTCTTTTCGGAGGCCACAGGTTCTCTGAAGCCCTTCATCAGAGCGGAGCCTGCCACCTGATCTTTTAATCGAAAATTCAGTACGGGTCCGAAATCGCGTCTTCCCGGGGCGACTAGGGTGAGTTGCCCTGCGGTGACTTGCACGGAATTGCCGCTGGGTAGGGTAGCCTTGGCCTTGCCTTCCAGCACCAGTAGTTTGAAGCCGCCGTTGGGTGTGGCGGTGACAATCAGGGTGGTTCCCATGACGGCTGCTTGGGCGCTGTCAGTCGCAATCACACCGCCGCCTTTTCCCGTAGGAGAGTGCAGCAGAACGCTTCCCTTTTGTAGTTTTACCTCGCGCTTATCTGGGGCGAAGGAAAAGACGGTATTCGCTCCGATACGCGTCACGGTGCCATCGGGTGCCACGAGTTCAGCCCGGGAGTTCGCGCCGGTGGAGACTTGATTCGGCACCTTGAACTCTTGGTTCAATGTAGCGGGTTTGGAGTGTTGGGTGGCTGCGTCAATCACGACCACTTTTTCGACAACCTCGCTAAACTTCATGGTGTTGAAGTTCTCGGGCGCGGAGGCGAAGGCGGGCGTTTGGGTCGCTGGAAGGGCGAGCGCGGCGAGAAGGGCGGCGAGGTTCGCCGCAGGCAAAAAGGCGGGGGGATTTGAAGATTTCATGTGGGCTGGTGCGCCTTGCGTGTTGGATGAGCGGTAAGGCGGGTTTGGGAGCTAACTCCCAGCTCTATTTGTTGAGACGGTTACTTCTTTTTCTCACTGCCGTTGCCCGCGAGAACAAGTCGCAGCAACTCGTCACCGGAGTACCGCTCGGCGGCATCGTGGGGACAGGAAGACACGCAACGCGGTTCTGGTTCGTCCTTGGTGCCTTCTGCGTCGCAAAGATCGCAGGCAACGGCCTTGGGTTGAGCGAGGTGCAGAGGTTGCCCGGTCTTGGGCGCTGCGTTGTGCTCGTTAGGCACCATGAAGATGCTTCCGTATGGACAGTTATTGGCGCACAGACCGCAGCCGATGCAGTGATCTTCAATGACAATCTGGAGATGTTTTCCTCTGTGAATAGAGTCCACAGGGCAGCCCACCATGCAGTGCGCTTCCACGCAGGAGCGGCACGAGGTGGCCACCATGAAGTTGCCGAGCCGCATGCCGTCCCGCAACAGTCGCGTGACCGGTACACCGTGGGAATGCGTGCCATGTTGCTCCGCGCAGCCCTTAGTGCATTCATCACACCGGATACATAAATCCATGTCTAGGGCTAGAATGCTGCTGCCCTCGTACAACCCCTGATCCACGTACTTGCCGATGGTTGGATTCGTCTGACGATCCCCGATCAATAGCCCTAGAGATCGTTCCACGAGGCGCCGACGTAACGTCGGGAACTCGCGCAGCATGGGCATGAAGTCTTCGCGACTCAGCCGAGCCACTTCCAATTGGCCCAGGGCCGAGCAACTCGCCGTGCGCAGTCCCGTGGGGATGGCTTTTGCCAAGTCGACTCCGTCTTGGTTAAGAACTGCCACAAGAGCCCGCTCCACTTCGTCTGCCGTTTTGAAGGCGTCCTCCGCCGCCAGCCCGAGCATCCCAATCTCACCGATAAGCCCGCCGGGGCCTCGGGAAATCACGCGGGATTCCTTCTCGTAACGCCGGATCCCAATACGAGTGTAGCCGAGGCGCACGATGTACAAGCAGTCCGCAGGTGCGCCCTGTTCAAATAGCACCTGCCCCGGATTGATCCGCAAGAAGGTGATGCGAGTCCGCATGTAGTCGATAATCTTGGCGTACTCTTCCTTGGGCAGGCCTTGGAAAATACTGGAAGATTGCAGCACCAAATTGAGGGAACGTTCCCGGTAAGTTTTCTCAAACTTCTGGCGCTGACTCGGCAGACGCATCAATCGGTCTAGCACGTTCCGCCGGATTTCCCAGACTTCGCCGTCTTCCAGCACTTTAAGGTCGGCGCTTCGAGGCGAGCCGCTGAGGCAGGACATTTCGCCGACAATCACGTCTTCTGGGGTGACCTCGACTTGGAAGGCGATTTCCTTGCGTTCCTGACCCATCCAAGCTTTAAAAAAACCCTTGGTGCCGGCCTGGCCCGGTTTGTAAACGGTTGTCAGATAACGGCCTGAGCGCATGATGAAGGCCGTATTGCCGGCTTCCCCCTGACGCATGAGCATGCTTCCCGCTTTTACTTTGCGCCGCATCACCAAGCCTTCTTGCCAGAGCAGGAACTTCGGCGGGATTCCGGCGAATAAAGGATCTTTGAGAAGCTCTGCAGCCGAGATTTTCTCGACCGTGCCCTGCTTCACTGCGGGTTTTACAGAGGCGACCGGGTTAAAGGTGATGGCGCTGGTCGGGCAGGAAATCATGCATTCGCCGCACTGGACGCAGTCGCTTTCGCCCATGGGTTGATCGAGGTCAAACCCAATGGCGGCCATGGCTCCCTTGCCAGCGCGGCCGATGATGTTGTTCCCCTTCACCTCGTTACACGCGCGCACGCAGCGGTCGCATAGGACGCAAGCACTGTGATCCGTGACGAAAACTGGGGAGGAGTTGTCCAGACGCTGTTTGCGAGCGACGGCCTCGGGCTGGAGCGGCGCAAAAACCTCGCGCTTCAGGCGGGACGGATCCGCGCCACAGCGTTCCACGAGACGGCCCAGTTCGTTGAAGGGCGCTAGTTCTTTCTCAAGGTCGGCCCTTGGCGCAGGCTTAAGCTGGTCGACTGCAAGTAACTCGGTCAGCGTCTTCACCGATTGCCGCACCCGTTCGCCATCGGGGCCAGGATCTTGCATGGTGAAAACTTCCATGCCTTCTTTGACCTGATGCTGGCAGGCGGGCAGTAACTTGCGCTCGGCCGCGCGTTTGCCGCGCTTCTGTCCGTAAATCTGCACCACACAAAGTCGGCACACTGCCACGGGTTTCATGTGCGACTGATGGCACAAGACGGGGATCGGGATTTTCGCTTCGTCGCCTGGTTGACGGACGTAAAGCTTCGTAGCGGCGTCGTAGATGGTGGTGTAACGAGGCGTTGTACGGCCCTCTAAATCGAGGATGATGTTCCCATTGGCGTCCGTCGAGGGCTCGGCCATCGGGACGGTGACACTTTGTCCGTCGATTTGAAGCGTGACGTTTCGGCTGTAATCCCTTTCCACCGGCGCGTCCAAGCGCACCAATTGGCCGTGGATGTCGCGGCTAAACAGGCCTTCGTCTTCGTCTTCACGAAGCAGAGAAGTAGGTGAATCGGTGTTGATTAACATGGAAAAAGAGGAGTCCTGCTCAGTAAAGAATTACGCTTTCGCTGCGGGGAGTGACGCTTTTGCGGTGGAAGCACTCAGGTGCCGGGCAACGTCCTCTGGGAAAAAGCTCACCAAAGTGCGCAGCGGCGCCGGCACAGATCGACCCAGCCCGCAAATAGAGGATAGCTCGATGGCGCTCAGCAGATCCTTCATCATCGGGATCAATTCTTCCTTCCAGGTCGTGGCGTCTATTTTGCCAGCCAACAAGCTCGCCGCGAGGGATGTCATCTTCTGCGACCCCAAACGGCACGGGACACATTTGCCGCACGATTCGTTGCGGTAAAACTCCATGGAATAGAGCGCCTGTTCGGCCATGTCGCGGCCTTCGGCGTAGACAACAAGTCCCGCGCCCAGCGCTTGGGTGGGGCTGAGTGAACGGAACAAATTGAGCTCGAGTTCGAGATCCAGGATGTCGATCTCTGGGGAGGCAACATCAATGCCATGGCGTGCGGCTAGGGCGATCCACGCCTTGTTGTTGACGTGATCCCTCGGAAGGCCTGCTCCGGGCTTGAGTTTCGCGGGCAGAAACCCGCCGGAGGGTCCAGAAGGCGCAAACGCCTTCATCGGCAAGTCGTTCACGATGCCGCCGCAATAAGCTTCTCCGTAAATGAGTTCGCGCAGAGGCATCCCCATCGGGACTTCATAGACGCCCGGCCTTTTGACATCGCCCGAGATGGAGAAGAACCGGCGACCTTTCCAGCCGTTGACCCCGAGTCCGGCATAGGTGGCACCGCTGCGCAGGAAGATGTAGGGCATCCAAGCATAGGTTTCTACGTTGCTAACGATGGTCGGTAAATCCTGTAACCCGTTGGTTTCCAGCTTTGGCGGCATGTTTCTAGGCTCGCCCCGGCGATCCGACATCGCTTCAATCAGGGCGCTCTGTTCACCGCAAATGTACCCGCCTGGACTGACGAAAACGCTCACCGGATACGGTCTTCCAAGCACCGAAGCATCCGCCCCGCACATTCCTAACGTCTCGGCCCGCTGAATCTCAGCGCGACACGCCTCAATTTGTTCGGTGTACTCGTGCCGGATGTAGATGAAGCCCTGCGAGGCACCCGTCACCAAGCCCGCTATGATGACGGCTTCGACGATGAGGTGCGGCAATTGGAGGAGAAGCTCTCGGTCCTTAAATGTGCCGGGCTCGCTTTCATCCCCATTGACCACCACAAACCCACGCGTATCTGTGCTGCGTACGCGGGCTGTGCGGATGGCGTCGCGCACGTCCCGGAGCTTTGTCGCCACAGGAATCCCTGCGCCACCCATGCCGCGCAGATCGCCCGCTTCAAACTCTGCTAAAATGGCTTCAGACCAACCGCCCAACGTCTTGCCCTTGGCCCAGTCGGAGTCCGTCTGCCAGGCGAGCACTGCCTTATCTACAATCGCCTCGGAAACGCTGGTTAATTTGCTCTCTCCAACGGTGTTCTGGCGGAATTCTTCAATCTGATGCGGCCCTAGATTGAACTTTTCAGCGGCGAGTTTTGAGGCCTCTAAAATCGAGGTGTTGCGCGCGAGTACGGCTTTGCGCACGCCTGCGTAATCCGAAGGTTGCCCTTCGTAGGGATCGATCTGAAACGCAGCAGCGTTTCCTGGGCCGCGTTTATCGCTGTCGTGAGCGGATTCGGTGCCCTTGAGCGCGGCGCGAATGACCGCCTCGAGCTCCGCGTCAGTACGCCCCAACAGATAAGTTTCGTGCTCATCCCCAGCTAGGCTGAGGCAGGCAGCCGAGGCACGGTCACACCGACCCAAACACGAGACACCCTTGACCTCAACGTCTTGGGGAAAGGCGCGCTTCAGGTTATCCAGCGTCTTGCGAGAGCCAGCCATTTGACATGCCATGTCCCGGCACACATGGATGGTCGCCTTGGCAGGCGGCGTGAATCTGAAGTGGGGAAAAAAGCTGCCCACCGCCTGCAGCCGGGCCATGGGGATACCGCTCTGCTTGGAAAACTCTTCCATCGCAGCGCTCTGCAAGTAGCCGAACTGATGTTGGATGCGTTGCAGACCCGGCAGTAAAACCGGGGCGTAAGGAGGCTGGGGCGCGGAAGCACTCATGGTTGCAAATGGGGAGAGGTGGCCGGTGTGTTAACGCGCACCGCGGCCTCCAGAGGCGCTGGGGGCGCTGGGGTGATGGCGCTGTGGAAGTGATGGCAACTGTCGCAAGAGAACTTCACCCCTTCTTTCCCTGCGGCGAAGGGTTGATGACACTCGGCGCAAGACTGTTGCGTGGGTAGCAAAATGTCGCTCGTTGCCTTGCTCTTCAGGGCGGCACCGTGGCAGTCCGTACAGGCAGATTGCTTGTGGGGCAGGTGACTAAACGCGCCTTTCACCAGCCAACGCTGCGAAACGTTCGTGGCCTGGACAGCGTACCCCATCCCATCTTCTCGTTCTTTGACGGTGTGGCACTTGGCGCACTCCGTTAAAAACTTGGGTTTTCCGGAGCGCATGAGGCGTTCGCCGCCGAAATCCTGTGGGTCGCCTTGGATAAAAACACGTTTTTGGAGATCTTGAACCGAGAATAGACCGCGCTTTTGCAGGGCGTCTTTTTCTTCCTGTACGCGGTTTGCGACGGCGAGTGAGTCCGTGACGCCCGAGGCCTTGACGGTGGCCTCGATGGAAGACTCTAGTCCCGTCAGGAAAAACTTCACGGTGTTGGAGTCTCCGTGCGGGATGTGAAGATTGGGGAGGCTCTGCTGGAGTTGGAGCGAGTGGCATTCCTGGCAGTGCTTCTCGTAACGCACGGGCTGCATGAACGCGCCATTGGCTTCAGGCTGATGGCAGGAGGCGCAATCGAGCTTGGCGTTGTTCAGCTGAGGAATGTCGGAGCGGAAATGCCGAGCGTGATTGAACTTAAGATCAGCGGGATCGCGGGCCTCGGGTGCTTCATAGCCGAAGCTGGGATGACCGTGCGCGAAGCTTGCAAACGCGGGCGTCACCTCCTGGGCTCTCACAGGGGGAAGGTACACGAGCAGACCGTTTCCAAGGTCCACGGCCTCGCCGCTCGCAAGCGTGGGGGTCGGCTGTTGTGTAGGAAGGGCCTTTGCAGGTGTGGTTGCGCTGCGGGATGCTTCAAGTTTAGTCGCGGAACCGTGGCACTCAGTACAAGTCTGGCTCGAGGGAAGTGCCATGCGCTGCGGACCCGCGTGTTCCCGGTGGCAGCTCGCACAGGCTGAGGCGTGGACGAGGCCGCCGTTTGAAGGCGCTTTCAAGTTTACGAGCGCCGTTTGGGGGGCGTGCAAGCCTGTGCCCGCATGACACTTCATGCAGGCAGCGTCCATGGCTTCCACGGAACTGAGCGTGGCGAATTTTCCGAGGCTGTTGATAAAGGCGGCATCGTTTTTGGACTCTGAGCCCGTATGACAAGTCTCGCAGCGGTCCGCCAAGTGAGCGTGATTCTGGGAAAGCGTGCCGGTATTAAAGGCTTTGGCCGATCCCCATTTGCCGTAAAGCCACGCTCCGACAAGCGTGGCTACAAGGGTCAGGCTGAAAGCCCAAAACCGAAGGCGACGCAGGTAGTGCGGACGCCGGAAGTAGCTCAAGTTGCCGGCGTACCCCTTGGAGATGTTTTTCTGTGAATCGGGAAGTTCTGGCATGGCCATCAGATGGGTTGAGAGACCAGAAAGCGGAGGCCCATCCAAGCGTGCCAAACCGTGACAATAATCAGGGCCATGGAGCTGGGGACGTGCAACAGAAGCCAACCGTGGAGCCAATGCTGAAACTTAGTCTGGAGATCCATCAACCGGCGGGACTCGCACCAGGCTTGGATCTCTCCCACCTTTGGACGCCACTCGGGATGCACGTTAACCCGGAGCATCTTAAAGGTTTCAGCTGCGGCCTGACTGCTTTTCAGGTTCGGGTTGCGCGAAGACTTAATAGCCAAGTAAGGGAGGCATTCTTTATCCAGGAATGTGCAGAGAACCTGCGGCGAGGTATCGCCACCAACGCCTAGAGCGGCGGTCTCGGCCACCTGCGCTCGCATCTTTTGGGCTGACTCCAAGAGATGAGCCTGGAGATAAGGAATTTGCTCGAAGACGACTTCTCGCGGAAGATTCGCACGCATGAGCGATGGTAGGAAGTGCTGGAGAATCACTCCGAAGATACCGCTCGCCATGACTAACGCGTACAGGCCCACCAATCCCATGGTGTGCGGTCCGCCCAATCGGAAGCCTGAGTGCAAGACAACGAGCGGAAGCGTCAAAATCGTCAGCCAAAGATGTGCCTTGAGCCATGTCTGTACGCTACCGATGGGCCAGAGACGTTTCTTTTTTCGGATACCAAGCGCCGCAGCAAATAAGAAAATACCAAAAGCCACGCTTCCGAAAAGGAGCCCCAAGGGCGTTCCTCCATAGGTGACCCGCGCGGGTGGTACGGGACCGAGAAATTCAGGAAACTTGAGCCCGAGAGGCAGTTGTCCTGGGTGTAAGTTTGCCGCGTAACCCAGCGCAGCGATCGTGGCGACAGCTGAAATGGCAAGAGCCCAGGGAATGTGCGAGCGATCTATCCTCATACGCGGACAACAACAAAATCTAAAAAGTACAGTCCGCGAACTTAAAAAAATCTTCTGCGGGCGCTAAACTTAGATAGAAAAAAGACTTGGTTGTAAAAATCAAAATTTTATTAAGGGTCTGCTCAGGGGCTTAGCCCCGCGATGCAGGCTCCAAAAGTCTGAAATTTGGTTCCTCAGCCGAGGGCAAGCAATCCCGTCAACCCTTCGAGCCACAAAAAATTGGAAATGAAAGTTTTAACCCTTCTCCCGCTGTTCTCTCTGGTTCTTTGGCTGTCTCCAGCCTCCGGTGCGGATGGCGGCGTGCTCGCGACCGGTGGGAAATTCACGGGCACGCAGTCTTGTGGCACTACGGGTTGTCATGGAGGAGGCACCATTCACAACGAGTCCATTATTTACGAGCGCAAGGATCCGCATGCGGTTTCGTACGGTATTTTGGGGAAGGGGACTTCGCTGCGTATTGCTGAAGCTCTCGGAATTAAGGGCGATCCTGCCAAGGACATTCAGTGCAACGTCTGCCATGCCCCGATGCAAGGCGTGGCCCCCGACCTCTTTGTCAAGGACCTCAAACCGGACCGTGGCGTGGGTTGTGAATCTTGCCACGGTGCCGCCGAAAACTGGCTGCGGTTTCACACCCGGCCTGATGTGGAGTTTGCTCAGATTATCGCTGCCGGAATGCGGGATCTAAACGACATCTATAATCGCGCAAACTCGTGTGTGGGCTGTCACCTAAATTTAGACGAATCACTGCGCAAAGCGGGGCACCCCGAGTTGTTCTTCGAACTTGACGGCCAGTGTGCCGCTCAGCCTCCGCATTACCATGATGCGCGTCCTTCTCTGGGATCACGTTCTTGGTTGACCGGCCAGGCTGCAGCTCTCCGGGAAATGAGCTGGAAACTCGCCGCTAAACAGGACGAAAACTTTCTCCCGCGCTGGAAGGCGCTGGTGTGGCTCCTTCAAAAAACCGATCTTGGTAGAACCGAACTCCCGGTCACCGAGGACTTCTCCACGATGCAAAAGGCCGCCGATGGTCTCGCTCGAAAGGCCGCTCAGAAGCTGTGGCCGACCGGTCTCGTGAAAGCGCAACTTAAAGAGTTCGCCGCTGTGTACACGGAGTTTGAGGCCGCCAAAGCAGATAAAGTGCAACTCCAGCGCAAGGCTGAAGTGCTTGTGCCTGCTTTGGACCGGTTGTGGCGCGAGCTTGTGAAGAGTGGTGCGTCTAAACAGACCGAGTGCGAGGCTGCCATTCAGTCGCTGCATCTACTCGCCCTGGACCACGAGGACTTCGATCCCGTGCGATTTGCGGGGACTTTGGGACAGCTCAAAGTACTGCTGGCTCGGGAAGACGCGCCCTCCGCCGC
The DNA here is from genome assembly GCA_903916085.1 of uncultured Spartobacteria bacterium. GTDB lineage: Bacteria > Verrucomicrobiota > Verrucomicrobiia > Chthoniobacterales > Chthoniobacteraceae > Chth-196. The sequence goes on along the minus strand of CAIWVL010000053.1, from coordinate 1,080 downwards.
GAAGTAACGCTACGGTGCCCTCACCGGGACCCGCGACTTGAGACTGGGGCGAGACCCGCCAAGGCGCTGGGAGGCTACGGGAGTGCGCGTTGCCTCGGCTGTCTTTTGCTCTCCCTTAAATTCCATTCCCGCCTCTTGACTCCCATGCTCGCCGAGCGGCCTACGTCAGCTGGTCTTGGTACGCCCGCCAGCCGCCGGTGTGGGTGATGTCTATTGCGCCTTCCAGTGCCGCTGGCTCGCACAGGAAGCCTTTCACCGAGGTGCCATCTTCGAGTAGGACTGTCCCAATCACCATGGGTGCTGGAACTTCCGCCACAAACGCTCCGAAGGCAGCCTCCGAGAGGCACCACACCTCTAGCTCGATGCCCCGGCCCGCTGGGGCGGCGCAGCGCACTAAGCCGGGCTTGGGCGGAGTCGTGTTCGCAAGTGCGTACAACTTGTAGTTGGGGGCAGTACGCATCGTTTCTACCAACCGTCCACCGCGGCAGGTGAGTTGCCAGTTGAGCGGTTGGCCCGAGAGATGCGCCCCCACCACGGCCAGTAAAATCCCTTTGCCGATCACAGCCGCCACTCCTGGCTGATCCGCCGCCATCGCCGCCGTGACGCCCAAAGTGCCTCCCGCTTTTTTGTGCAATCTGTCGGCAACCGCTAGCAACGCCCTCTCCAAAAACGCGGGCGCGATCAGCGTCACCCCAAAGGGCAGCCCGTTTGGGCGGCGCCCGGCAGGGATTGCCACGGCAGACAGGTCCAATAAGTTTACAAAGTTGGTGTAGAACCCAAGGTTTGTATTAAGGGCGATGGGGTCTGCTGCAACTGCGGTATGGGTGTAAGTCGTCCCAGTGGTGGGAAGTAGGAGGACGTCCATTTTGAACCACTCCGCCTGAGCAGCTGCCGCTAAGGCCGTGAGCTTGTAGCTGGCATCGAATGCGTCTGTTGCCGAGTACTTGTCGGCACCGGCGATGATGTGGCGCACCGTCGGATCCATGTGCGCGCTGTGTTCATCTAAAAATGTTCCAAGGGCGTGCCGTCGTTCTGCGACCCAGGGGCCTTGATACAAAAGGGCGGCCACTTCTCGAAAAG
>CAIWVL010000052.1 GCA_903916085.1 uncultured Spartobacteria bacterium | reverse complement strand
TCTACCTCGAAACCCTCGCGGAAGTTCTGCCCAAGGCGGGACAGAAGATTGTCGTGGACGAATCCCTACGCCAACTCCTGCCCGTTCTCCCACTCCAACCCCTACTGCCTAGCCAGGGCGCAACCAACAAAAACCAGGAGGTTCGCTAACTCATGAAAAAGGGACTCTCTTTTCTAATTCTGCTCTTCGCCGCCGTCTTGTTGATGGCATCGGGCCTATTCTACTCGGTCAACGAGGCCGAACAGGTGATCCTCACCCAGTTTGGGAAGCCCGTAGGCGACCCCATCACCGAACCGGGGCTCCACCTCAAGATGCCGTTCATCCAAGAGGTGCACCGCTTAGACAAACGTTTTCTCGAATGGGACGGCGCGCCTGTGGCCATCCCGACAAAAGACAAGACGTACATCCGGGTAGAAACGTTCGCACGCTGGCGTATTGCCGATCCCAAAACCTACTTTGTACGCCTCCGAGATGAGCGCAGCGCTCAGTCTCGCCTAGAGGACATCCTAGGTAGTGATACTCGCAACGCCATAGCCCGTCATGAACTCATCGAAATCGTGCGCACCGACCCCAAGCGGCAGCCCGCCCGTGATGAGTCTCTGAAGACAGACGGCCCCGGGGCAGTCGGGGTACTGCAGCCCATCAGCGTGGGGCGCCTCAAAGTCGAGGAGGAAATCGCCAAAGCCGCTGCCAAGAAACTGTCTGAGTTCGGGATCGAGTTGCTGGATTTACGGCTCAAACGCGTCAACTACAACACCGACGTGCTCGACCGTATCTATCAGCGAATGATTAGCGAGCGGCAGCAAATCGCGCAGCGCTTTCGCTCCGAGGGCGAAGGCGAGGCCGCCAAAATCGCGGGCCAAAAAGAGCGCGACCTAAGCGAGATCCAGTCCGGGGCCTACTTAAAAGCCCAACAGACCCGGGGTCAGGCAGACGCCAAAGCTTCGGAATTATACGCGCAAGCCTTCAGTAAAGATCCGCGTGCTGCCGAGTTCTACGGCTTCCTCAAAACCATGGAAACGTACCGCACGGCACTGACTCGGGACACGACGCTGTTGCTCTCGACCGAGTCGGAGTTCTTCCGGCTCTTGAAACGATCCACGCGGGAAAAGCCTTTAGACGGCGAAACGGGTCGTTAATGGACGTGCGATACAAGTGGGGAATCCGCGAATAGCAGAACCTCTCCGCTCGCGTTGTTTTCGTGCGCCATAGTCCCATGGCTAATGATGGGAGGTGAGATCACACGTCCAGCCGAGAGGAGTACCCTTAGAGCGCCTAAATTAACTCAAAAAAGAGGGGTCACGCGGAGGCCCAGAGCGCGCGGAGAAATTACCGAATAACCTTCAAAATGAGTTTTTGATAAAAGCTCCGCGTTCTCCGCATCTCCGCGTGAGGTTGCCTTTTTTAGACGCTCGTCAGATCGGAAATCGTAGCATCGGAGGAGTCCTGCATCCGGATGAGGAAGCCATCGAAGTCATGTCCCATCGGATTTTTCTCAAAGTTTCGGACTGACTTCCAGTGAAACACCGTCTTGCCGATCCCCTCGCCAGTTAGACTCACTCCAGGGGCCAGCACGCAGCTTTGCGCCTCCTCGTATTCGCCCGCGGCCACCCGGATCGTATGCGGTCCGGCTGGGGTCGCCTTGACAGCGGCAGCGAGCGTACGGAAGGCCGTTTGTTTCTTCCCCAGGCCCATTACGCATGCTCCCTCATACAAAGCCAGTCATCAACACTTAGAACACGAGGACGCGCGCGGGATCCACGTCGTACCCCAGACACCGCTGTGACCGGGCGTGTCTTTGCAGACATTCCAAGGTCTGCCAGCAAGACTTCACCGGAGCGAAGGCGCATCAATTATGTCCAGCACCTCTTTCTTGAAGCCTCGAGAGCGACCAATGGCCAGGGTGCCGGCACATCACCATTCGAACGCAACAGTCAACCCATGGGAAGTAACCGTTAAATTGTCGGATCCATTGAGCCCGCGACTGTCGCCGCCCGTGCCATTAACATTCGTCGGCGACGGTCCAGAGGTAGAGGTCTTCCACCTTCTTTCTGGCCCACGGCGTTTTTCGCAAAAACGTGAGGCTCGACTTGATGCTGGGGTCTGAGTTGAAGCAACGGATGTCTATGCGAAGGCCCAGTTCTTCCCAGCCATAGTGGGTCACCAGCTTATGCAGGATATTCTCAAGCGTCAGGCCGTGTAACGGGTCTTTCGGGTGTGGGTTTGGCATGGAGAAAGATTCTGCGGAAAATTAGAAAAGGCTCTACCCAAAACGGCGACACCTTATTAAGTTAAGGCACTATGGCTAAGGGAAACAACAGTCAGAAAAAAGAGGTCAAAAAGCCCAAGAAGGAAAAACCGAAGGTCGTAGCGACTCGCAAGACGAACTAACACGCTCGGTGGCTCGGGGCTGAATGATTCGGCCTGAGTGTCTCGTAAGAAGCCACTTATCGAAGGCCTAAATGCCGTTCCAACAGCGGTTCATTTAGGCCTTTTTTCTTTGGCCGACAAATCCGTCGTACAAAGCGTCGATGTCTCGCCCCAATCCTTCAAAGTTTCCGCAATGCGGGCGTAAACTCTGCGGGCATAAAAAAAGGCACTCCGTTTCTGGAATGCCTTTTTCTATAAATTTGAAGAGCGAACTCCCTTAGAACGGGATGTCGTCGTGCTCAACGTCCAAGTCCGGATCAACCGGCGGTTTGGTCGAGGGAGGACGGCTAGCTTCCGTGCGCTGTGGAGGCCTACGCATGGGGCGATCAGCCTCTTCGTGGTCGCCGCCACCGTTGTAACCACCACCGCCACCGCCACTTTCGCGGCCACCAAGGAGTTGCAAGCTTTCGCCTACGACGCGCATTTTGGAACGCTTTTGGCCAGTCTGCTTATCGTCCCAAGTGTCCAGCTTGAGGCGACCTTCGATGTACACGGGACGTCCCTTTTTCAGGTATTCTCCGGCAATCTCGGCGAGGCGCCCATACAGGACAACGTCGACGTAGGTAGTTTCCTCGCGTTTTTCGCCCTGATCGGTTGTGTAATTCCGATTGATCGCGAGGGCGATGTCGGCAATTGCGCTACCCTTGGGGGTGTACTTGATTTCGGGATCCCGAGTCAGGTTCCCTATCACCATCACCTTGTTGAGGTTTGCCATAAATCAGTGAGACTCCAGTACATTAAACTTGGAGACGGCGCGTGTCCGGGAATGGAGTTGCGCGCCTCCCAGTTTGAAAATCGGACTAGGCAGCCTTGTGAGCCTTAGCCGCCAAGCGCAGATAGTGCTGGCGATAGATGCTTTCGTCCAACTTGAGCTTGGCCTGCATCTTGGCCAAGAAGGTGGGGGCCGCCTGGAACACGAAGTTCACATAGTAGCCAGTGCTCAGGTCGCCTGCGGCGTAAGAAAAGGGGCGGTTGCCCATCTTCTGAACCTGCTCAACGATTGCACCTTCCTTCTTAAAATCCACTTCGAGCCGCTCAATGACGTCTTTCGCGCCATCTTCGCTGCCCTTTACGTTCAAAATCAACAGTCCTTCGTATCGGTTCTTCATCTCGTTATAAAAAGTTGGTCGGGTAGCTTGCGGGTAGAATTGCTGGCGGTCAATTAAAAGCGTTCATCGCGGCAGCCAACCCGTCCCGTTGTGCGGCTAGAATGGCGTCCTCAGTGCGAGCCAACATTTCTTCTAGGGCAGGCACCTCGTCCTTGCGAAAGCGCCCCAGCACATGTCCTACGGCATCTCCCGGCGCAGCCCCGCCGATGCCCAGTCGTACGCGCGCCACGTCTTTAGTCCCTAGCACTTCCATGATGGACTTCAACCCGTTATGCCCACCTGCGGAACCTCCCGGGCGCAACCGGATTTTTCCTAAAGGTAAGGCCATTTCATCTAGCACAACCAAGATGGATTCGGTTGGGATTTGATAAAATCGGGCAACGGCAGCCACCGCCTTGCCGCTGAGGTTCATAAAAGTCTCGGGTTTACAAAAGACCATGCCGTCCATGCGAGCCACCTGAGCGTTCCATGCGCGTTCGCGGCACCACTGCGCCTTTCCTTGCGCAAGCCGGTCCAGGGCCATGAACCCGACATTATGGCGGGTTCCCGCGTACTCGGCTCCCGGATTACCGAGACCCACGATGAGTCTGTAGAACGACATAGTCGAAAATGCACACGATGGGGCACCAGAATGGGGTGACTAAAAAACAAACGCCGTCCCCGGAAAATCGGCGGACGGCGTTCGTAAAGGAAGAGGCAGACTACTTTTTGTCTTCAGCCGGCTTCTTTTCGCGCAGCACTTCAGGCTGGGAAGGACGGTCAGCGGCAGCGGGTTCTTCGCCAGTGGACGCACCTGCGATACGCAGAACCGTCAATTCACCGTCACCGCGGTAAGAAACGCCTTCAGGAAGGTGAAGATCGCGCAGATGAATGGCCTCTCCCACGTTGAGGGCGGAGACGTCAATGGTGATGAGCTCAGGGAGATCCTTGGGCAGACACTCGACTTCGATGCTGTGCAAGAGGACGTCCAAACGGCCGCCGTAGGTCTTTACGCCCACTGCATCGCCGTGCGTTTCCACGGTGACATGAGCATGCAGCTTTTGGTCTGCGGAGACGGCGTGAAAATCCACGTGCAAAACGATGGAACGCACGGCGTGGTGCTGAACTTCCTGGATGAGAGCGAGGCGGTTGGAGACGGAGGCGCCATCGTTGATTTCAAGCTCCACGAGCATCTGTTCACCGGTGGAGTGCTTGAGCACTTCAACCACATCGCGAGCGCCAAGCTGGAGATTGATGGAGGGTTGGTTTGCACCGTAGATCACAGCAGGCACTTTGCCTTCAGCGCGGAGCTTCTTCACTTCTGTGCGGCCTGCCCCGGAACGAGTCTGGGCGGCGAGTTTGATTTGCTTTGCCATAAAATGTTTACACCTTCTCTTTTTTGCTGATTTCGAAGAGGGAACTTACGGATTCATCGTCGTGAATGCGCTTGATCCCCTCCCCTAGAAGCTCCGAAATACAGAGCGTCGTGATTTGGAAGTCCGGCACGGAACGCACCGGGACACTGTTTGTGGTGATGAGTTCCTCGATTGCACTTTTCTGCAACCGCTCTACACCAAGATCCGAAATCACCGCGTGGCTCACACACGCAATTACTTTGCGCGCACCACGATCCTTCAGCGCGCGGGCCGCGCTTACGAGTGTGCCAGCGGTTTCAGTGAGGTCATCCACCACAATCACATCGCGACCATCCACTTCGCCAATCACGTTGAGAGCCTCCGTCTCCGTGGCACTCTTGCGGCGCTTGGCCACAATAGCGAGACTCGCTCCCAAGTTTTCTGCATAAGAGGAAGCCATCTTCAAGCCCCCTACGTCTGGAGACACTACCACCGGGTTCACAAAGTTGCGTTGCTGCAAGTTCCGCAAGATCACGGGAGCGGCGTACAGATGGTCTACAGGGATGTCGAAAAAACCGGCCACTTGTTGAGCGTGCAAATCCATAGTGAGCACGCGGTTAACGCCCGCTGCAGTAAGCAGATTAGCAATCAACTTCGCGGTGATCGGCACGCGCGGCTGGTCTTTGCGGTCCTGCCGGGCATAGCCAAAAAATGGAATCACGGCCGTGATACGCGCCGCGCTGGCACGCCGGACCGCGTCGACCATGATCAGCAACTCCATCAAGTTTTGATTGGTCGGGGGACAGGTCGGCTGGACGATGAAAACATCTCGGCCACGGATGTTTTCGTTGATTTTGACATAGGTCTCTCCATCAGGAAAAGACGTCACGGTGGCGTCGCCAAGCGGCACCCCGATGTATGCGCAAATCCGCTCGGCCAGCACGCGATGCGCTGAACCGGTCAGAACTTTCATTTCAGTGGATATGCGAAACATGAGGAAAAGGGGGTAGAAATCTAGTCAACAACAGCTGAATTACAATTGGAAAAATCAACCTTGAATCGTTCCAGGCGACCCAGCCTCGTACTCTGGACGACGCAGTGCGAAAAAGACGAATACCAAACCTATCACAATGAGAAAAAGTGATAAAAACACGCCCCTAGGCATCCCGTAGTTAAAGTCTTCCGGTTCGCGGAACTGCTCTCCGACGATTCGCAGCACCGCATAAAGCACAAAGAAAATACCGGTCAACATCCCGCGCGGCACGCGGATGCGCGTACGAAGGAACCACAGAACGGTGAACAAAACCACGCCCTCCAAGAGAGCTTCGTAGATTTGCGAAGGATGCCTTGGCGGCAACACGTCTCGCAACACACGTTCGAGATCCACCGCCTCAGGCCCACCCTTGCGCACCAAGGCCACGACAGTCTCGGCTGGCATTTGCGCAAAGGCTGTCTTCTCCAAAAGCTCGGGGCTTTCCCGCAACTCGGTCGGAAACTGAACGGCCCAAGGCACCTGAGCGAATCGTCCGTACAATTCGCCATTGATGAAGTTCGCGATCCGAACGAGGAACAAACCTGGCGGCGCAACGCTCACGAGGCTGTCGCCGATGCCTGTCCACGAAATCTGATGGCGGCGGGCATAATAAAAAGTGAAAGCCACCAGTCCAAGGATACCTCCGTGACTGGCCATACCGCCCTCCCACACCCTGAAGAGGCTCAGGGGATCCTGTAAAAGCCTTTGAAAATCATACAAAAGCACATAACCGACACGCCCCCCGAGCAGCACCCCGAAGAGAGCGGCCCACGTGATAAAGTCGCTCACGTTTTCAGGTGCCAACGGAGCCAGACGCCGCCTGGAGAGCCACTGAAATAGGTAGTTAGCCACAAGAAAGCTCAGCACGTACGCCAAGCCGTACCAGCGCACGCCGAAGCCCTCAGAAAACTGCACGAGAAATGGGCTGAGTTTATGGAGATAAAAATGTTCCATACCACATCAAATAAAACCGGGGCGCTGCGAGTATCGGGACACTAACGGCTCACGAGAAGCTCCAAGAAAGTACCGAGCTGAAGGGCAGGAAGAGGTCTGTGGTGGTAGTCGCGCAGCGGAAGGTGCCACCGAAACAAAGCATGCATCGGAATAGTCTCCCGCTAGCACCCGAGAAACACCCGCAACACAAATGGAACATTCTACTTGTGAAAACTTTCTCGCTCGCTCGCGCACCTCCAGCGCGCGGACACTTGCCGTAGGAAGACCGGCGGTTGCGTTCGCTGCGCGACGATTGCCACCGGCTTGTCTCTGAGCCCCCTCTCGGGGGCTTCTGTCGACTACACCATCCTTAAAGCTCTGGCGCCCTTCGCCTATTAAGGCTTTAACTCGTTGCCTGTCTGTACATCAACAATCATGAAACGCTCGTGATGGAACGTTGCATCGGAACGGAAAGTGAGCCGACCGGCGTACTTACGTTCGATCTCAATGAGGAGTTCCTCGTCCTCGGCGCGGAGGCGCTGCAAAACGTGCGGGTTGACAGTCACCTTCAACTCATGAATGTCTGGCCACTTCCGGAGAACCAAGTGCAGCGCACGTTGCAGTTCCACGCTCATTGTCATGGAGCTCTTCACCTTGCCGCGACCGTTGCAGTAAGGGCAGCTTTCGTACACGGCACCGGAAATAGATTCCTGAGCCCGCTGACGCGTCATCTCCATCAGTCCCAGCGGAGAAATGGGGAGCACATGGGTCTTTGCCTTATCGCGCTTGAGACGTTCCTTCATGCGCTGATACACGGCTTGCTGATCCTTACGGCTCTTCATGTCGATGAAGTCGCCAATGATTAACCCGCCAATGTTACGTAGACGCATCTGGCGTGCCATTTCATCTGCTGCCTCGATGTTGGTCTGCAAAATCGTTTTCTCAACGTCTTTACCGCCCTTGTTGCGCCCCGTATTGACGTCGATCGCAATCAGCGCTTCGGTTTCGTCAATGACGATGTACCCGCCGCAAGGCAGCCACACTTGGCGGTGAAAAGCGTCGTCAATCTGTTTCTGCACACCGAAGTGCTCAAAGATCGGCTGAGTGCCCGCGTAGTGCTGAATCCGGCTTTTGGAGCGCTTGGAAATCTGGCCTACGAGTTCACCCATCCGCTTGACGGCGAGCTCGTCGTCACAATGCACTTCGTCAATTTCGTCCGTCAAAAAGTCGCGCACGGTCCGTTCGACAAGGTCGGGTTCTTCGAACGCGCACACGGGTGCTGGGCGCCGGTTGACGGTGTCTTCGATTTTGCGCCACTGCTCGAGCAGGAGGCCCAAATCTCGCACAAAATATCGGGCGCGCTGGCCCTCACCCACGGTACGAATGATGACGCCCATTCCAGGAGGCACGTCGAGTTCGCGGAGAATTTTACGAAGGCGTTCGCGTTCCTTGGGGGACTCGATTTTGCGCGAAATCCCGCTCTGATCGCTGTAGGGCATCAGCACCAGGTAACGACCTGGGAGAGATACATTTGTGGTAATACGCGGACCTTTTGTGGAAATGGGTCCTTTGGTGACCTGAACAAGCACCTCGCTACCGATGGGATAAATGTCGGGAATGTCTTTGGCGGTGATGCGCTTTTTGTCATTGCCGCCGCCGTTGCCATTTCCATTGCCGTTGCTGCCGCGATCGACCTGCTCGACTCCGCTATCTAAAGCGGCAGGAAGAGCGTCCCAAAAGTGAAGAAATGCATTCTTTTCAAAGCCAATGTCCACAAACATGGCTTTAAGACCATGCTCAATGTTTTTGACCCGACCTTTAAAAATTGAGCCTACAATATTGCGGTCGGTTTGGCGCTCAATGGAGTACTCTTCAAGTACGCCGTTTTCGAGAAGCGCCACACGGCGTTCGAGCTTCTCGGAGCTGATAATCAATGTGTTGCCTGTCCGCCGGGGTGTGAGCCCGAGCAGGCGCTTGACGCGTTCGGTCATGGATAAAAGTTTAGTGAAAAGGGTTGAAAGCACTGGGAATCAGCGACTGGGTTTAGCCGCAGGTGAAAGGGGTGTTACTGGGGGAGAATCTGTCTTTCTAGGGCCGAAAAGCTTCTCAAAGAAGCTTCTTTTCTCGCGAGTCTCCTCCACAGGCGTTTTTTTGGACACACTGCCGCGCTCATCCGCATCTGGCTTGATGTCGGGGCTCGCTTCGGGGGCGGCCTTTTTCTTGGGCTGCTTGACTCCGGGGTCCGGGTGGTGCTCAGCCGTTTCGCGGTCGGCCGCATCTCCGGTCATGACGGAACCTGTTTTGTAATTAACCTCGTCAATTTGCGCAAAGCTGCCAGAGGCGGGCTCCAGCCAAGCGAGACCTGGGTCAAAGCCCTTTTCCAATGCAAGCGACTGCTCCAGAATACGTTGCGCAATGGGAGCTGATACACCGCCGCCCGATTTAGCTCCCTGTACAAACACGCACACGGCAAACTTAGGCGTGTCATAGGGCGCGAAGCTAATAAACCAAGTGTGGTTGTCCTTCTCCTTCTTGCCATTGACCTCGCGCCAGAACTGAGCGGTGCCCGTTTTCCCCGCCACTTCCACGCCCTTTACCTGAGCGCGCTTACCTGTTCCACCGGGTTCGTTGACCACCTTCCACATCCCACGTCGAACGAGCTCGACTTCATCGTCGGTGATGCCGGATTCGTGCAAATCCGTGCGCAAGATGGGTGCCTTAGCCACCACAAGCTGCCCCGTGTCGGGATCGAGGACATCATTGCCTTGTCCATCGATCACCCGGGAAATCAATTTCGGCACATAACAGCGTCCCCGATTGGCTACGGTCGCTGCCACCATACACATTTGCAAAGGAGACGCCTCCACAGACCCCTGCCCAATCGCCACGTTGGCAGTGTACCCCTGAGACCAACGTTCCTGAGGGTTCACAGCTTTGAGCCACTCCGGGCTTGGCAAAATCCCCGGATCTTCCCCAGTGAGCGGGATTCCACTGCGTTGCCCCAGGCCAAGCGCCTGCCCCACGGCTACGATTTGGTCAATGCCGGCGGCGTTGCCCCACTGATAGAAAAAAGCATTGCACGAGTACTTGAGCGCATCTGGAAGGGTGAGCACGCCGTGTGGTGCCACGTGTTTATCGACCACCCAGCACTTCATGTATTTGTTTCCATAAGAAACACCGCCCGAACAACTGAAGGTATTTTTGGAAGTCAGCCCTTTGCGCAACCCGGCCAGGGCTGAAACTGCCTTGTAGGTGGAGCCAGGGGCGTACCCTTGGATGGCCCGATTGGTGAGCGGATTCGTTTCATCGGCACGAATCCAGTCCCAGTCTTCCTTAGAGATACTGGGAATAAACATGTTCGGATCATACGAAGGCACCGATGCCATGCCCAAGACCTCGCCGTTTTCAGGATTCACAACCACAGCCGCAGCCCGTCCCACCCCAGCGTCCCGCAACGCGCGCTCCAAGATGTACTGGATTCTAGCGTCAATCGTGAGGAGAACGTGATTTCCTTGTTTGGGCTCTACCCGGCGCACTTCGCTTTCGATCACTCCCTTTAAGTTGCGCTGCATGACGCGAACACCGGGCGTTCCGCGCAACCAGCGGTCGAGATGAGATTCAATCTGTGATTTTCCCTCTGAATCAGGTTGGTAAAAAGTGTACTGCCGGATGTCCGGGAGCTTATCGATGTCCCCAGGTGCGCCGACGTATCCCAGCAAATGAGCGCCTAACGCGCCGTACACGTACTGGCGCACGGGCCGGAGCGCGATTTCCACGCCGGGCAGGCCCACATCATTTTCGGAAAACCGCGCGATGGTCTTGAAATCCAGTTCCTCCAAGTAAGTAAAGGGAACCTCGGTGTTGTTGCGGTAATGGCGCTGGAGACGCACCGAGTTGTAGTCCTTGGCGAGTTCGAGTTCGCGCAGTCTAGGGATAATCGTGCTATTGACGATCTGCACCACGTCCTCTTCGCGCTTCTCCTTGAGCATCTGACGGACTGGTGCCGTGTAAGTCGCTACGGGCGGCTTGCCATAGTGCTGCCGATAGCCGCGCACCATGTCGGGCAGATAAAAATCCACCTCATAACTCGCCCTATTGCCCACCAGAGTCACTCCGTTGCGATCTCGAATTTCACCGCGCACCGACGGGATACGCACGGTCACTTCGGAGCGAGAAGCGATTCTGCGCGACCAGCGCTCACCATGGGCAACCTCCATCCACCACAGTCGACCGACCAAGACGGCGAGGCCTGCCACCATAACAAACGCAATGAAGTACAAACGGAGTTCCGCGTTCGGGCCCTTGGCTGTTCTGGGAGTATTTTCGGCGGAACTCATTCAAGGACCTCTTTCTCGGGACGATAATGTTTGTGCCCCAGGAGCCGGGAAATGTAGCTAAGCGAGAAAAAAACGAGGGGCGAAAGCGCGAGTGCCACAACGCCTGCCCCAAAAATTCTCCCCCAAATTTCACTGGAAAACTCAAAGCGCAACGGCTCACGCCGGATGGAAATCATGAGGTACTCGGCGGCAACCAAGGTGGACGTGGCGATACCACTAAACAAACAGTGCACTTCCCAACGGCCACGGTGAAAGAGAGGGCGCAGTCCGCTCATCACGACCCCCAAGACGGCGTAGACCAGAACAGACCACCCCACCCCGAGCTCTGCGGTGTCCTCTACCCATTGGGCATGCATTAGATCCCACATCACGCCGCTCAAGAAGGCTAGAAACAGCATGCGTGCCGTCGAGAAGGACAGCGCTCCGTACAAAAAAACGAGGGGCATCAAAAATACCCGCGCTCCCCAAGGCGGCACGGCACTGAGAAAGTGCTGGGCCACCAAGGACAGAAACAGCGATGCGATCACGATTCCAAAAAACATTGGGCGTTGGGGCAACTCGAAACCAACTCACTTCAGATCACTCACGACCACGAAAATATCCTGCAAAGTGGTCAAGTCTACCGCCGGAACCACGCTCGCAGCGCCATCAAGCTCTCGCACCCGGAAGTCTTGCACAACCCCAAGCAGGATGCCGGAGGGAAACACTCCGCCCACCCCTGAGGTTAAAACTTTCTGGCCCGATTTCAACCCCGCCTGTTTAGAGAGAAAAAACATCGAAACCATGGGTGCCGAACCGCTAGAAGCCCGGTCGCCTCGAACAATGCCCTGTTCGCGAGAATTTTCCACGCTGGCAGCGACCTTGCAATTTTCGTCCGAGATTAAAATGACGATGGAGGAGTGTTCGGAAACCACCGTTGTCTTTCCCACCAGTCCTTCTTCCGTGAGAACGGGCATGTCTCGGCGCAGGCCGTCTTCGCTGCCACGATCAATCACCACCTGACTGAACCAGGTGGAAATGTCGCGTCCGATAATCTGAGCGGGAAGCAGCTTAAACACGGCCCGCTCTCTGTAGCCGAGCGCTTTGCGCAGCCGGTTGTTCTCTGTTTCCATACCACGTAACGTCTGGTTAGTGGCGCTCAGTTCACGGTTGGCGACTCGCAGCACGTGACTCTCCTCCTCAAGACTTTCGAGAGTCTTGAGTCCTTCACGAAACGCCGTAAATTTACGTTCGAGGGCAGAACCCGACTTGAGGAAGGGCGTTACCATCCCAAGGAACGACGCCTGGAAACTGCGCAGCGAAGCGGGATTGCCAGCCCCCACCACGAGTACCAGAAAGGCCGCCAGAAACACCCCGGTGGCAACAACCTTGGAACGCATCCTCATAGCCCGAGCGAATCCTTTCGCACTCTGTGCAACAGTTCTCCGGCGCTCCTATCTGGAAGCGCCAGTAAGCAGGAGCAGCGGTCCCCTTCCCTCGCTGCCGCTTCTAGGTTTAACTGCGGTCTCAATGGTGGCGGGTGTCCGTTTGCGTGGCCACCTGCCGCAGGAAATTGAGTTCCTGCAACGCACGTCCAGTGCCCTCGGCGACCGCGCTCAAGGGATCTTCGGCCAAGTGCACCGGCAAGCCGGTTTCTTCGGTTAAAAGCTTGTCCAGTCCCCGCAACAGGGCACCTCCCCCGGCGAGCACTAACCCGCGATCCACCAAATCAGCGGAGAGTTCTGGGGGGCAACGCTCGAGGGCCACACGCACCGACTCCACGATGGTGGAAATAGGTTCCAGAAGCGCCTCTCGAATTTCCTGCGAGGTGATCGTGAGAGTCTTCGGCAGACCGGCCACGAGGTCGCGCCCCTTAACCTCCATAGTGGCTTCCCGCTCAAGAGGATACGCCGAGCCAATCTTAATCTTGATGTCTTCCGCAGTCCGTTCCCCGATCATCAAGTTGTAAGCCCGCTTCATGTACTGAATGATGGCCTCATCCAGTTCGTCGCCAGCGACCCGCACGGAGCGCGAATAGACGATGCCCGAGAGTGAAATCAGCGCCACTTCGGTCGTCCCGCCGCCAATGTCGATGATCATGTTCCCAGCCGCGTCCTGCACAGGCAAGCCGCACCCAATGGCTGCCGCCATCGGCTCCTCAATCAAGTGCACTTCACGCGCCCCTGCACGCAAGGCGGAGTCCTTCACGGCACGCTTCTCGACCTCAGTAATTCCCGAAGGCACGGCCACCACGACTCGGGGGCGGGGGCGGAAAAGAGTGCGCCGCCCGTGTACCTTAAGGATAAAGTGCCGCAACATGGCTTCGGTAATTTCAAAGTCGGCGATTACGCCGTCTTTGAGAGGCCGGATGGCCACGATGTTACCTGGGGTACGCCCGAGCATCCGCTTGGCCTCGTCGCCCACAGCAAGCACGCGGTTTGTGCCTGCCTGAACCGCGACCACAGACGGCTCCCGCAGAACAATGCCGCTGTCTTTTACGTACACCAGCGTGTTGGCCGTCCCCAAGTCGATGCCGATGTCGTTGGAGAACAGTCCTAAAACTCCGTTTATCATGTATAAGTCCCTGAGTAAGAAAATCTTCTGAAAAATGTACAGCGACATTCGGAAGGTCATCCTCCCAATTGAACGCCATGGACAACCTTCGTTTAAGAAAACAGCTAGCGCCAGCACTCAACCTAGGAGCAGGGCTTCCCTAGCGTCAAAAGAGAAATGCCATTGGAGGGTAAGTAAGAGGCAGACGTGCTTCCTAAGAGAGAGGCGAACGTGCGTCTTTTTACGCACAAGAACAAAGGGCCACGGGATACCGCAGGATGCAATGGGGGAGAACATCTTTCTGTATTCAGTCCACCTCTCCGCCCGTTAGAGCGCGCCCCGCGCCCTCGCCAGGATTCCCCAGGTCCCGACAAGCCCCCCCCAGACGACGTCGCTGAAATCCTCGGCATTGCGCAAAAGCGCTGTACCGAACACGCGCCAGTCTACCTCGGCGGCAGTGAGTGTAAAAAAGAGAGTCACCACCACTAGGTTCACGAGGTAAATGAACACCAGTGAGAACAGGTTGCCATGCATACGCAAATCACTCTGCCCGCGCCGGATCATCCACACGGTGTAAGTAAAATGAAACGCCCACCCCACGCCCAATAGGGACAGAAAAACGCCGACCCATGAAACGGTGCCCCATAAAATCGTGGGGGCCTCCTCTAGCGGGTAAACTAACTGGACCAGCAAAAAAACCACGATAAGCACCACGCACGGAAGCGGATAGCAATACGGAGCTAGAGTCACAAGCACCGTCGGCTTGTTGGTTAGGATGTGGCCACGATCCTCTTCGATGATGATTTCTTCCACGCGCCCATTGCTTTGCCAGGCCCAGATGGCGTGCGTCCACTCGTGAAACCGCACGTACGTTTTGAGAAGAGGCGGCTGTCCTTGGGCATAAAGGCTCCCCGTGAACGCCACGAGCCACAGCACCACACCCAACATGAAAAACCAAAAGTCTTCCGTCTGCCAAAATAACTGGTGCGTCGTAGCGTGCCCGAACATCTCCACAAAGCTCACCGTCCACACCCCTGCGGCCGGAAGCAAAAACACGCCCACGATGTTCTTGAGAACCGTCAAGGGAACGCGCCGCCCCGACGCCCTTTCCTGCGCCTCAAAGCGCTCCTCTGAGCGAGCCGGTGCAGGTCGAACCGCTGAGCGCTTTGCCCGGTCTGCGGCAGGCGCAGGGATCGCTTCCGGCGTGAAAAAACCTGAGGGCGTGACGAGTGCCGCACCGGCCTCCAGTTTGGAGGCTGGGCTCTGCTGGAGGGCACCGCCGCGCAGCCCGCTTTGAGCCGCACCAGCCTCCTTCGAGGCTTGGCGCTGCTGTTCACGGGCGGCCCGCTGACCAGGGCCGCCTTGAAATGTGGGTTCAGGGTTCAATCGCGCAACGATTTAGCCCCGAGTTATGGGGCAGAGACCCTTCCAAAAAACAAACTATGCCCGGCCCATGTACTGGCCATTACGAGTGTCGATCTTCACCAACTCCCCTTCCTTGATGAACAAAGGCACAGTGATCACCTTACCGGTTTCCAACGTCGCAGGCTTTTGCACATTGTTGGCACTGTCACCACGCACGCCTTCGGCAGATTCCGCCACCCGCAGGTTCACAGATGCCGGCAAATCCAGACTGGCGGCCTTGCCCTCAACATACAGAATTTCGACCTGAAGATTCTCGGTCAAATACTCCTTTGCATCGCCAATGAAATCTTCCTCAAACGTGATGGTTTCATAGTTCTCAGGATCCATGAAGTGATAGCTCTTTTGATCCTTGTAAGAGAACTCGAGCGTCTGCCGGTGCACTTCCACACTTTCCACCTTGTCCGTGGAGCCGAAACGCACGTCTGCAGATTTTCCAGTGCCAATGTACCGGATAATCGCCTGCACAAAGGCACGCAGGTTGCCCGGGGTACGGTGCATTACCTCCAACACAATGGCCGGATTACCATTGTAACGTATGCACATGCCTTTACGGAGATCGTTCGCTGCTGCCATGATTCAAGAGAGACTAAAGGTTCAATTCTAAAGGGTGAATTTACGATCATCCACCAGCAAGCCTCACCTTGCAAGCGTTCTCCCCTGCCCCAGCGCTCAGCTCATCCTTTGCCCGAGTACGCAGTACGGGCAAGAAAGTCGGATCGGTTCGTTTCCGAAGCCCTAACGGGGCGAGTCATGGCAGCCTCGCACGCGTCATTTCTCGCCGTGCAGCGTCTCTAGCGGGCGGCCACCGGTAGCCGCGTCACTAAACCTGCCTGCCCTAAAACCGCGACCTCCAGGACATACGTCTGCCCAGCCACCATGCCTCGGGTCGCCATGTGAAGGGTGTATTCCAGGCGTTCGCCCGGATTGATCGTCACCAAGCTCGCCTCAGGGTTAATCACCATCCCCTCCGAGGCTCGGCTCACAATCTTCCCTGCGCCGTCGCGCAGCACTGCGTCCACGCGCTGCGAGGAGGCGAACTCCAAAAGCTGCGTACGTTTGCCAGAGTTGAACACTTTCGCCACGACCTGGAGCGTTGAGGTCTGACTCAGAGCCACCGGGCTGGGGCTACAAATGACGTCGAGTTGAATCGGCAATTTTTTGGGTGCCTTGGGACTACTGGGATTAAAAACACCGACGACTGCGTTTGAGGTCGACTTTACGGCCGAACCCGTCGCCTTGAGGGCATCATTGGCAGCCTCACCCGTGGACTTGAGAGCGTTTCCTGTGAATTTGACCGCCGAGTCCGCCCCATTCACGGTGGCACGCCACGTGCGCTGAAGTGCGGGCCAGAACCCACGCTGAGTGTTGGGCGCACCCGCGTCTTCAGCGTGCAACGGGGACAAACTAACGAGCAAAAGCACGGCCGTAGTGAACAGAGGGGAGCGCATAGGAGGAACACTAGTGAAACGGCTAGCAGTTTGCAAACACCTCACGAATGGCGCAGGATTGTCGGCCATGCACCTCTCTCTTCGCACCGGCATTCTGGCGGCGCTAGTGGTCTGCTCGACGCCTGCGGTCCAAGCTGCCACTCGCAAGCCGTCCTGTACTGTGCGTTTCTACGTCGAGGTCGACGCCACAAACTCCGATCCCTTCACCATTCCGGTGAAAGTGGGTGATCCTCCGAGACAGATTTTTCATGAAAGCGCCGCCAGTATTAGCGAGCGCCAAATTCTCTCAGCTCATGTTTATCAGACTGAGGATGGCAAATGGGCTGCCCTGTTCAAACTCGATCCCTCGGGGCGCCTTACCCTTGCGAACGTCAGCAGCAGTAATCGGGGCCGTAGCTTGATTACCTACGTGGGCAACGCCAAAGTCGCGCGCGTGCTCCAAGACGACATCCTCATCGACCGACCCGTCTTGGATGGGTTCGTCCAAATTCGAGGTCTCCTCCCCCAAGAAGCCGTCCAGATTCAAAAGAAATTCCCACCTCTCAAACCTGCAGACCCCGGCCGGTGAACTTCCTCCAAATTCTTTCTATTGTCGCCCCAGTCTTCATCCTGGTGGGAGCGGGTTATGTGTTTCGGCACGTCCGTTGGATGACCCCCGAGGCGGATCACACCCTCCTAAAATTAGGGGTTAACGTGCTGCTGCCTGCGCTCATCGCGGATACCGTCCTTGGCAATCCCCTGCTCGCAAAAGCAAGCGACCTGTGGTTCCCCCCGGTGCTTGGGTTCAGTCTGATTGCCCTAAGTATGGGCATCGTAGGACTAATGCTCGCTCCGCTACGACTCCCGCATGAAACGAGCGGCGCAGGGATCATTACGGCCGGGGTCCAGAACTTTGGGTACATGGTCATTCCTCTGGTAGACGCCCTGTACGACAGAGAAACGCTGGGCGTGCTATTTATCCACAATTTGGGAGTGGAAATTGCGCTTTGGAGTTTGGGGGTGTGGGTATTGGCGCGAAAAAAAGAAAGTGCCTCCTGGCGACGTCTGATTTCTGTACCGGCGGTCGCCGTGCTGTGTTCGGGACTCCTGAACTTGATTCACGCCAATGAGTGGCTGCCCACGGTGTTGCGCAAATCCCTACACATGATGGGGCAGTCGGCCATTCCTTTGGCGCTGTTGCTCACTGGAGCGACCATCTATGACCAAATCCGAGTGAGCGGCGACGGTCGCCCAAAGTACGCGGCTCTGAGCATTGCGCTGATCGCGCGACTGGCTCTACTACCCCTGGTCTTACTAGCGGTGGCCCGGTGGCTGCCGATGCCCACCGCCCTCCGCAATGTGCTGGTACTCCAGGCGGCCATGCCCTCAGCGATGATGCCTGTCGTGATCTGCCGTCACCAAGGTGCGGATAGCAAGTTTTGCGTGCAGATCGTCTTGCTGAGTACCGCGTTTAGCCTGGTAACCATCCCGCTTTGGATAAAGTTTGGCGCAGCGTGGGTCGCGGGGTAGCAGAATGAGCCGGATTCCAGGGGAGAGAATGGGGCTCAGAGGAGGGCGCAAAAAGGCCATCGCTGCATGGCGCACTCCCACTGCCTCTGATCGCGCCTTACGCGAGATCGAACAGCAGAAAGTGGGCAGCCTCTGTGGCACTTAGATGCGCAGCGACCTCGCCACTGACGGCGGCGGCATCTCCAGCGGAGAGTGACTCGCCATTCACGACAAGCGTGCCACTAATCAACTGCACCCAAGCCGCGCGTTCGGGCGCAAGTTCGTGCACCGCAACCTCCCCCGCTCCCATGTTACCGACCCAGATGTCCACGTCCTGGCTAATTTGCAAAGTCCCGTCGCGCCCCTCGTGAGAGGCTGCCAAAACCAAGGCGCCCTTGTGAGGAAGGTCCGCTAGCGAGACATCTCTGTAGCGTGGAGTGAGTCCTTTTTTCTCGGGCAAAATCCAAATCTGCAACAGGTGCAAGGGCTCGCTTGTGGAGGCGTTGAACTCGCTGTGTTGCACACCGGTGCCCGCACTCATGTGTTGCAGTTGCCCCGGCTTAATCACGCCCTGTCCGCCGGTGGTGTCCCGATGCGCGACGGCTCCTGAAACCACGTACGTGACGATTTCCATGTCTCGATGAGGATGAGTCGGGAACCCGCTGCCGCCTGCTATGAAATCCTCGTTAATAACCCTTAGCGATCGAAACTGCATGTGCTCGGGGTCATAGTAGTCTGCAAAGGAGAACGTATGGTGAGAATCCAGCCAGCCGTGATTGGCGTGACCGCGTTCTTGCGATTTTCGGATGGTGAGCATTATTTTTTCTTAACAGGAAACCGGCCGCATTCCAGCAAGACCCTCAACTCGCCTCCCACGCTGGGCGCTGATACACAAAATTGGGCGAGTATTCGCTTGGATCGTAAGACCGCTGCCACAGGGGGGTGGTAGCCCCTGAAATCGGCGGAACCAACCACTCCCAACGCCCCGTCACTGGTCGCCCTGCGGCTGCCTCTTCTTCCTCAAACCGAACGTGTAACTGCGCCGCTGTGTGATGATCCACCATTCTCACACCGGCCTTGCGGTAAGAATACAGCACCGCTCGGTTCAGCTCCACCAGCGCTCGATCCCGCCACAACGAAGCCTCCCGGCGCTCCAAAATTCCCATCCGCTGTGCAATCTCAGGCAGCATGTCGTACCGCCCCAGATCCGCCAGATTTCGTGCCCCGATTTCAGTCCCCATGTACCAACCGTTGAAAGGAGCGGCGGAATACCGAATGCCTCCAATTTCTAGCCGCATACTAGAAACAATGGGCACCGCATACCAACGCAAGCCCATCTCGCCAAACCACATGTAATCAGGATGTTCCAAGGAAACTTCGAGTACATCTTTCTGGCAAAGCTCAAAGAGCTGGGGCGCTCCTTTTGGCGCTGATAACACCAGAGGCAACACGTCAAAACGTCCACGCCGCGCCGGAGGCTTCCAGCCCAAACCAAGGCTTACCTCGGTCAAGTGCGCTTCCGCTGGGTCCCCCAGCACATCGCCATCCTCAGCGCGGTAACCCGCGTAGCGCACAAGCTGGTGGTTCCAAATCCGCCAACCTTGGGGACCGCGCTGCGCCGGAAACACCGTTACAAGCGGTCGGATCGCACCGCCATTCGTGGCCTCCCGCACATGAGCGCCACAGAACTCGGCGACCTCTTCCAAGGTGCTGATGGTCCGCGCATCACGAATTTCCAACTGTTTCCAAAAAAACCGTCCGACACAACGCACGCTGTGCCGCCAAGCAAACCGGCATCCCCACAACAATTCCTCCGGCGTGTGCTCATAAAACCGATGCCTCGCTACATCTCGGAGCACTTCCTCCCGGCGCGCGCTGGAGACACCGGGACCGTCCTGCTGCAGGGCTAGGAGATCGAAAAAAGCGAGCGCCTTCTCCTTAAGCGAAAGCCGTTTATCCAGTCTCAAACGCGGGTACAGCAAAGCCGCAGCCGTACAGGTTGCCTCACTGGAAGCGGCTACTGGACATTCAGACATCGCAGGAGTCGGCTATGCGGCCGGACCGTCAGCCGTGAGGCCAGCTGCTTCCCACGCCTTCAACTCGGCCTCCCGCTGGGCAAATGTGCGGTGCGCCTTGTCGGTGGCGTACTTCCCAACCACCAGACGCAGCGGTGGACGCTCAGCATCTACCGCCTGGAGAATGACTTGTGCAGCACGCACCGGATCGCCCGGCTGCTTGCCGTCGACTCCGTTAATGAACTTCGCAAACTTGCCCGCGCTGGCCTCGTACTCGGGAATCTCAACGGCCGCCCGGTCCAATGAACGGGAAATGAAATCTGTGCGGAAAGGTCCGGGCTGGACGATGGTCACCTTCAGTCCGAAAGGCCGCCCCTCAGCGGCGAGCGATTCGCTCATGCCCTCAAGCGCGCACTTGGCCGCGCCATAAATGCCAAAGCCCGCGTAGTTTGAAATGGCGGCGGCAGCACTAATGTTCACCACATGACCACTTTTGGCGGCTCGAAAATGAGGCAGTGCGCACCGGATGAGCTCCAGGGCACCAAAGAAATTAACCTCAAAATTGCGGCGGATTTGCGCCTCGGAACTTTCTTCAAGAGACCCGAGAAGGCCATACCCGGCGTTGTTCACCAACACATCGAGTCGTCCAAAAATACGAATCGTTTCCTCAACAACAGAGTGAACCTGTTGAGCATCGGTCACATCCAGCTGAGCGGTGTGGACGGCCTCCGGCCAGCGAGCCGTGAGGTCCACAAGCGCGGCGGGGTGACGCGAGGTTGCCATCACACGGTCGCCGCGTTCTAAAGCAGCTTGCGCCAAGGCAATTCCAAAGCCACTTGAACAACCCGTGATGAGCCAAACTTTTTGAGACATCCCGAGATCTTCCGCGAACGCACGGCTGTGGGCACGCGAGAAATGGCGTCACCGCACGAAGTCTAACTTTTTCCAAGGCCCACTCATCCCCGGAGGGGCTGAGAGACCCACCCGCA
Organism: uncultured Spartobacteria bacterium; assembly: GCA_903916085.1. Classification (GTDB taxonomy): domain Bacteria; phylum Verrucomicrobiota; class Verrucomicrobiia; order Chthoniobacterales; family Chthoniobacteraceae; genus Chth-196. The sequence continues at coordinate 8,336 of CAIWVL010000052.1, read as the reverse complement.
CAGCCAGGCTCTCAGTTGTGAAGGCATGCCTTCCCCCTGATGCGACACCGCCACCAGACAAGGTCCCCCTCCAAAAACTGACACACCACCCCGCGCATTGTGCACGGTGACACTCACAAACCCGTCCTGTGCGCCCTGCGTCAAAAGGGCGCTCTCCAAAATCTTTTCCATTCTGAAACGTGCCGCAGCGGCCCGAGTATCAAAGCCCAGATCACCCGTCTGCATGGCATGTTCCCCGAGCCAGAGCGCGAAGCCTCTGACCTCGGAAAAGCGGGAAAGCGAAAGTCCAAGTTCCTCAAAGCGCATTTGATGCAGCTCGGGCGGTCCGGCCAACTCGGCGCTTGAGGAAGAAGCTTCTGGTTTGGAAACGGCAAAAGCCTGAGGCGCGGGCCTCGGTGAGAGTGTTTGCGGTGCAGCGTGCAGCAAAGTCGTGGTCAACTCTTCGCTCAAAGCCCGGGCTTTGGGGGAAATCTCCACCTGCTCATTGCCAAGCACCCTGAGAACCGAGGCAACAGCCGGAACGACTTGAGGGCGTTCTTCCGCTGGAATACCCTCCGCGTAAGCCTCTAAAATGCGCTTTAAGCGCAAGTTTGTGGGCGGAACTTCAGGCAAGACAACGGGCGTTTGCGGGCGACTGGGAGGCGCCGGAGCGGGCTCGCCGGAACTCTGGTGCAGGAACTTATCAAACCCCTCCATTTGTCCTGCGGGACTGGTGGGAAGCCGCACGCTACGCAAGGCCTTTTCGGTTTCGAGAGCCTCCTTGGAACTCTGACGGGCGGAGAGCTTGTCGTCCTCCCACTGCGCAAAAGTGTCACGCTCATCATGCACCTCCCCCACAAGTTCAGCAGGGAGCTCCTTGAGTTGCGCCTCCGGCTCCTTCAAAGGCTCCATGAGGAGATCGACTCCTGAGTCAGGTTCCTGAGGGCCAGGATCCCGAAAAAGCCCAGGATGCCGACTCACTAAATAACGTAAGGAAAACGCCAGAGGCCGCTCCGCGCCGGCATTGAGACGAGCCTCAGCCGGGAGCTCCAAAATCTGCTCGGGGCTCCACTCGGCGGAGCGCTTCCAGACGACAGGAACCCTCGGCATGAGTTCACCAAGAGCTACCCGATGTCCGGAGACTCGCACGGGACGTAGAGCCTCCGCCGCAGCCGGACCGCCTATGGGTTCGAATACGATGTCTTCAGGCTTTGGGGTCCCAGAACCGAAGAGGGTTCCAAGAATGCGGCGCAGTGATCCCATGGGGCGTTCTTTGAAAGCGGAAAACCTGGCGCGGAGCAAGCTCTGGCGCAAAGGCGAGAGCAGTCAAAAGGCGGAGACAGACCCAGATAAAAATCTCAAAAATCATAAAGCGCATAAAGCTCCTCCATTGCCGTTCATTTACTTTCCACGTTTTAGTAACCTGTCTAGCTCAGCCCGCACTTTGGCGATGCCCTCGGGAGTGGCGGCACCTGAGAGACGCAATTTTATGTGGCCATCGGGCTGAATGACTAAAACCTCGGTCGTAAAGTCGGGGCTGCACACGGCCATCACAGCTTTTCCATCCCAATCCATGAGCACGGGCCACTTTGTGCCGTTGCGAATCATGAGGCGCACTGCCCCTCGAAAGGCTTGGGGAATTTCACGCACATCTGCGAGCCCCAGGATCTCCACTTTTTCGCCGTAGTGCTCAAAGACTGGCTTCACCCACTTTGCGATTTGGCCCGTGCCATGATGCGAGGCAGCCACCAAATACACAGGGCGCTGCCTCGGAAACAGAATTTCTCGCCGCACCTCCCCCTGATCCGCCAAGACAAAATCTGGACACCGCTCCGAGTCTGCCCCTGAGGCAGTTAAGCAAGTACCCGCCAAGCCGAACGCCAGCACGATAGAGAGCGATCGACCGCGCCAGCCCACAGGTTTTCCTAACCAAAACCGCAACGCTCCATACCACTGGTTGAGCAGTAAAAGCAGCACCGCTAGCGGCTGCAAGAGCACGCCGCTCAAGGGCTGCCCAAAGCGCACAGCCAGGCTCCCTCGCGCCGCAAAAGCGAGCCCCACAGCCACTAAAGCCCACCGCCCGCCACTCACACTCAAACGCCCTGAAAGCAGCGCCAAAAACGGCAACACTTGCCCACAAAACAACAGCACACTCAAGGGCAACACCGACTTCGGCGACGCCAAACCTTCATGCGCATTCTTGGCAAAACCACGCCATACCTCCCCAAACCCACAATACATCCGGCACACTGCAACGTCCGTGGCGTCAAACAAATCCGCCACGAGCCCCGCCTTGCGAAAAGCTCGGGCTAGCCCAATCCCTTCGTGGAAACTACGGCGCGTCTGCCCGTGGCCACCCACCTCCAAATAGGCGCTGCGTCGGAACAACATGAGCTGTCCACAAGCCGCGGCGAACCGTGGATCGGTACTGGCACGCATCCGTTCCAAGGGTAAGAAACCCAGGAGCACAAAGTGAATGAGGGGCACAATCATCACTTCGGACAGGGCCTCGACCCGCTGCCAAGGCACGCCACTGAGCAAGGCAAGTTCCGGGCGCAAAAACGCCGCCGACATACGCACCAAGCTGTCCTCGCCGCGCAACCGAACGTCTGCATCCATAAAAACCAGCACTTCGCCTTTGGCGTATTGCGCCAAACTCCAGCATGCAAACGGCTTCCCTGCCCAACCCTCGGGTAGTGCCTCACCCTCGATTAACCGAACCCTGCTATCCCGGGTCGCCACACCCCGCACAAGCTCTGCGGTAGAATCCGTCGAACCATCGTCCCAAACGAGCACTTCCAACTCCACGCCTGCACACTGCAAAACAGACTCCAACGCCGCTCGAATGTTCGCCTCCTCGTTGCGCGCAGGAATCAGCACGGACACCGAGGGCACTCCCCGCACCGTGGGTGCGGGCAGCGGTTTGTAGTGACGTAAATTCGCCGCCACCATCGCCGCCGGAAGCGCCGCTGCGGCACTGCAAAACATCATCCACGCAGAGTTCATGGTACTGAGGAATGATTCAACGCAAGTCGCTCCCGACGCAAGAACGCCTTTAAGCGCCGCCACAAATCGTAAGGCACCGAGGCTCCGCCCCCACCTTCTACCAGCGTCTGGCATCGCGCTTGATCGCGCGCTTGCACAACCGCCGCTAGCGCTTCCTGATTTGCCTCCAACGCTCTCTCTAACACCGCCTGCGCAGATCCGGCTTCCCCTCCCAAATCCGCGCCGCTCAGCGCCGAACCAAACCGGACAAAAATCTCCGGCAACCGTTCCTGACCAAACGCGTACTCCAGCGAGAGTGGAACAAAAGTGGCTTCGGGAAGACGCACCGCCAGATGAGCCAGTCCTGCGGCAAACTGCACAGGCCGCTCGCGGACATCTGCGAAGCGGCCTTGCGGCGTGAGCCAAAGCATCGCGCCGGGGCGGGCAAGCAAAGCTTGAGAGGTGCGTAGAAAAGTGCGGGCACCTGCTGCTGTCCCCTTTTCCACACCAAACACGCCCAGGTACTTAAAGAAGCCGTACCGCTTTAGTTGTTCAGCATCAATGGGCCCAAACTGTTCGCGCCCGGGAAAACAGCGCGAGCCCAACCACATCATCAACAGAGGGTCCCACCATGAGGCATGGTTCAAAAAAACCACCAGCGCCCGATCCTTAGGGACTTCGGGCGGCCCGGCATTGTGAACCAAGCGCACCGCGTGAAACTGTTTTTTAAGGGTTCGCTCGATGTAACCCACAAACGCCGAAAACAACACAGGCACAATGCGAGCGGGCGGCTGGTTTGTGGGTTTTGGGAGCGTCATGGGCGTCAGGCGTGGAGAGTCTGCGAGCGGTGGGGAACGAGACCATCGGCATCCAGAGCATCGGCTGCAATCCAACCACTCATGAGCGCCATGGGCATGCCAGGCCCGGGATGGGCCGAACCTCCGGCAAGGTAGAGGCCTTTGACATCGGGACTCCGATTGGAGGGCTTCAGGGTGCCGCTGATTCGCCCGTGGCTTGCGAGGCCGTAAATGGCCCCATTGAGCACCTGGTAACGCTCGTGAATGTCCTGCGGGGTAAGAACACGTTCCGTCACAATGCGTTCCTCGATGTCCTCAAGCCCTGCGGTACGCTTGAGTTTATCCAGAATAACACGCCGGTAGGCAGGCAGCATTTGACTCCAATCCTGCCCCGGTCGGAGGTAAGGCGTGTGCACCAAAACATAGAGCGCCTCTCCGCCCTCAGGAGCCACGCCCGGCTCCGTCACTGCCGGAGCGCAGACATAGCAGGTTGGATCCGGTGCCGGCTTACCCTCGCCATAAATAGCTGCGAACTCAACATGCGGATCCGCACTGAACACGAAGTTGTGATGCAGCAAATGCTCGTACCTTTTCTTCAACCCGAGGTACAGCACCACCCCTGAACATGCGGGTTCGTAACTGCGCCGATTCTCAAACCGGGCGGCAACCTCACCCCCGATCAAGTCCCGGTGCGTCCGAACCGTGTCTCGGTTGGAAACCACGGCAGCGGCGGCAATACGTTCGCCAGTGGTTGTTTCCACGCCCACAGCACGCCCGTTTTCAATCAGAATCCGGCCCACGGAAACTCCGGTCTGAATGTCCACCCCGAGTTCCAGCGCCAGCTTGCGCAGCGCCGCAGGTACCGCCGCCGTCCCGCCGATAGGGTACCATACGCCCTCATTCGACTGCATGTGCGCAATCCCGCAAAGCACTGCGGGCGAAAGCTCAGGCGACGAACCCACATACTGCGTAAAATGATCTAGCATCTGGGTGACCCGCTCGTCTGGGACAAACGAGCGGAGTAACCCGGACACCGTCCGCCCTAAGCGAATGGAAAGCACATCCTTCAACGAGCCTGCCCGTACCATGTCTCTGGCCGAAAACATGTCCATCATCTTCCCGATGGGGCGCCAGAAAAATACGCGTTCAGAAATCTCCGACTGCCGCGTGGCAAGTTCTAGAAACCGTTTGTAGCCCTCGCCACTCCCTGTCCCTGGGGAAAATGCGTCGATGCGCCGAGCCATGTCGGGGCCGTCGGCGACGAGGTCGAGCGTGGAGCCGTCCTCAAAAAAGCTTCGCCACTGTGGGTCCAGACGCACCAGTTCCAACACGTCCTCGAGCGACTGGCCCGCTTCGCCGAAGATGCGCCGCAGCACCGAAGGCACCGTGACGATGGTGGGGCCCATGTCGAATCGAAAGCCCTTGTCCTCGTGAACGGCCGCTTTGCCACCCAGCCACGAGTTGGTCTCCAAAAGCCGCACTTTGTAGCCCCGGGCCGCCAGCGTGCAAGACGCGGCAAGTCCGCCTAGACCACCCCCAATGACCACGACTGTTTCAGCGTTGTGTTTCATCTTTTTTCTAAAACTAAAAATTGCATTCTCATTCTAAAAATTACGCCGGCTCCCCCACTGTCTTACCCTTCCTCATCTGCGCCCCCAGCCGAATTACCGAAAACACCCCCGCCAGCCGACTTCGCCACCCATTCCCATGAGTGGCCCGGATCAACGCTGAAATCAGCTCTGGCTCAGGCATTACCGCCTCCAAATGCTGCACCGAACCGCCCCGACGCTCCTGGACCACCTTAATGCGCGTCAACTCCAGAAGCCCTTCCGCTCCCCGCGTCACGCCGTACCCGCTGCGGCCCGTGCCCCCGAAAGGAACCCGAGGATCGGCGCTTGGAAAAATCAAGTCATTTACCGAGACCAGGCCCGCACGCGTGGAGGAAACGATTACGTTGGCTGCGTGGAGGTTGCGTGTGAAGACGGAGGCCGCCAATGCGTACTCACAGCGGGCGGCCGCTTCGAGAGCAGCCTCAGGCGAGTCCACTGGAATGAGACTAAGGACAGGCGCAAAAGCATCTTCGTGAACGAGTTTCATTTCACTGGAAGCATCCGCGACCACACATGGAAACCGGACTTCACCTGCCGTATTCAGCCCACCGAAGGCGAACCGCGCGCCTTTCCGTCGAGCGTCCTCCAAAAATTCGACAACTGTTAGAAGTTGAGCCTCAGGAACCTCCGAAGCCCAGTTTAACGAAGCAAACGCGCTGAGTTCACGGCTCAGCTCCGCTTCAAGCGCCCCAGCAACCGTACGCTGCACAAACACGCGCCGAGGCGCCATACACGTGCGACTCCGGTTGAAGGTGAGTCCGAATCGTAATGCTTTCGCCACGAGACTCAAATCCGCATCTGCGAGTACAAAGACAGCGTCACAACCAGAAAGTTCAGCGACTGCGGGGATTGCACGTGAGGCGAGAGCCGCAAGCACGCGGGTTCCGTTTGCGAAGCCACCCGTAAAAACAACCTTATCCACCGACGCCTCCACGAGTGCCCGCCCGGCTTCCAGCACCTCTGGCAGAACGCAAAGCAGACCATCAGGCAGTCCCACGGTTTGCAGCAGCGCCGCAAATTGCCGGGCTACAGCGCCACCTCCCGGAGCGGGCTTCCACACGACCGCATTGCCAGCCACAAGCGCCTGTACCACTTGGACTCCAGCTAAAAAAAGTGGATAATTTGAGGGCGAAATCACCGCCACCACCCCGAACGCCTCCCGTCTCAACTCCGTTCGGACACCGCCCAGCCACATGGGGCGACCACGCCGCCCCAATCGGGTCGCTCGCAACACCCGCTCCGCACTGCGCTCCAAAAAACGGCAAGCCTCTAATAAAGGTAACACCTCCCCCAGAAGCACTTCGCACAGAGGATGCGCCGCCGAAGTCGCCGCTCCTGCGAGCCCCGCGGGATTCTCCGCCACGCGCCTTCGAAATGCCCGGATGCACTCCAACCGATTCGCCACCGAAACGGCGGCCCAAGCAGGCTGCGCATCCCGCGCCCGGTTCACTCCCAGTTGGACGTCCCGCTGAACGCCCTGCCCTTCAGGCTTACTCATTGACCTCCCCCAGCGATACCTACGCCCCCATCGCCGCTCACGTAAGGCGCTGTTGTCCCCGCAAGCCGACGCCCCGCCCAGACAAACCCACCGCAGTCCCCCCGGATGCGACAGGCTCCCGTAACGGGACGACGGCTGGCAGGGACATCTTCAATGAACCTCGCGCAACGCCTCAAAATCGAGCTCCACTCTTTCATCATAAAAAAGTGTGTCTAGCAATGGGAACCCGCTCTGGAGGCCATTTTGGCGACCATCGCACTCAAGTTTTCAGAGAATTCAGGCTCTCCAGAAAATGCAGCCGAAGCCCCAGGAACGGGCACGCCAAAGTCTTCACACAGCAACCGGGAGGTGATTCGCGCTCCCTCATAAATGACGGGCAACCCGCTGCCTGGATGTGTTCCTCCTCCGACTAAATACATCCCGTCGATGTCTTCAAAGCGATTGCGAGGCCGGAAATGCAGCATCTGTGTCAAAGAATGCGCCAAGTTAAAGGTCGCGCCTCGGTAGATCGCGTAATCGTGCTCCCAGTCCTCTGGGGTGACCATCTTTTCAAACCGAATTTTGTCGCGTAAACCCACAAAACCAGCGGCCTCCGCTGCATCTAAGAGCCTGTCGCGGAAGCTGGCCTTTTCCTGCTCCCAATCGATGTTGGCCGTCTTATGCGGCACGGGTGCAAGGAGATAAATGGTACTACAGCCCTCGGGCGCCAGCGAAGGATCCGTAACGCAGGCATTCTGCACGTAAAAAGACGGCTCGGTAGGGATCACCTGAAGATCCTCAATTTCCTGTAGGTTACGCCGGTACTGGCTAGAAATCTGGATGGTATGGTGCGGCATTTCTGGGTAACCGCCCTCCACCCCGAGGTAGAGCATGAAAGTGGAGCAGGAGTACTGCTTTTGAGCCAGTTTGACGTCCGTCCAGTTGCGCCGTAAGTGGTTGGGCACGAGATGGCTCATGGCGTGCGCGAAGTCCGCGTTCATGACGACAGCATCCGCCTTGTAGTGGCCTGCGTTGGTACGCACCCCGACAACGCGACGTCCCTCAAAATCAAGAGATTCCACCGTCTCATTCAAGCGCACATCCACCCCCAAACGCTCAGCCACGCGGGCCATCGCCCGACTCACCTCACCGCACCCGCCCACCGGATGCCACACCCCATAGTCGTACTCAAGGTAGCTCAGAATACTGAACAAACTTGGACACCGGAATGGCGACATCCCCAGATACTTACTTTGAAAACTAAAAGCGAGACGCACCCGTTCATCCTTAAAGAAACGGCTCAAATAGCCGTCCACAGACTCCCAAGGCCGAATGTGCGGCAAAGAGGAGATCACCTCCTTTGCCAATAAACTCCCCCACCCCAAAAACGGCCGCTCCAAACATGCCCGAATCCCGTTAAATTTCTCCCGGTTATCCGCCAAAAACCGCTGAAACCCCGCAGCATCCCCTGGACTGATCCGCGCAATT
>CAIWVL010000051.1 GCA_903916085.1 uncultured Spartobacteria bacterium | reverse complement strand
TGTCTGGGGCAGGTTGTCGACGCTGGTGACCTCTGCAGGCGCGTCTTTTTCCCCATCGGTGAGAGTAATAAAAACGTTGGTCCCGTGGTAGGCTGCCGATAAATGGAAGTGCAACTGCGTGTCGGCGTTGTGTGCGAGCACTTCTTTGATGCGCGTGCGGAAGACTTCCACTACGAGGCTGGCGAGCGGATCCAAGGTTTCGCTTGCGACTTCACAACCTGAAGTGAGCAGGGTGAGCTTGGCCGCGCGACCGTTGACGGCGAGTCCCTCCAGAGCGCGTAGTAAGCGGGCCTCCATTTTACTGAGCGACACCATACGCAGGGTGGAGAGTTCCTGCTGGATTTGGTGACTAGCTCGGAGGAAACCGCCTGAGGTGTGCCTGAAATCGCCCATCAAGTCTTCCACAATGGCAAGAGATTCAGGCGACATACTTGTCTGCCGCACCTTGCTTATGAAGGATTCAAGCTGAGACTCAAGTTGATGCGCCGCATAGAAATTCTGGGAGACGGCTTCAAACAACTGATGAAACGCGCCCACGGGCACAGTGACCTTTGGTTCTTCTGGCTCGCCCGTTGAAAAGCGCTGTAGGCTGGTTGTGATGTACTCGACATCCACGTTGGGCAGGAGCGACTCAACGGCCGTGATCAGGAGGCTGATGAGGCTGCCCTTGTAAAACAAGGGCATGTCCATCTCTCCCGTGAGTGCTTGGTAGTTGGCGTGATTATTGAGGATCGTCCAGTCTGCCTTCAGTCGGAAGTGAAACAAACACGCGGTCAGTTCCGCTTCAATGGGGTCGTCGATGACTCGTAAAGGCCCCAGAATGGATTGCCGCAGACCCCCGAACCACTCTCGTAGCGCTGGGCGACAGTCGGGTTCCATATCGGCCAAGGACTCGAGCGTCTGCTCCAGCGCTGCATCGATGTCCGGACTGCAAAGCGTCTTCTCGGCGCGGTCATACGCCAGGTTGCGGAGATTAGCGTTCATTTAGGGTGCGGGGAGTCCGTGAAACAGCAGGATTCACGCCTCCGCGAGAAATCTGATGCCTAGGCGTTTTCCTGAGCAAGGACTCCCGAGAAAACGCATCCCGCCGCCACTTGGGTGCGGGGCCAAAGAACGCTACCGGGACGAAGTACGGTGTGGTGGCCCACCTCGGCTGCGTCACCGACGAGGGCACCCAGGCCTTCCGCCCGGTAGTCCGAGGGGCCTACTTGGCGCGGGGCGGGCGAGGACTTAGGTTCCTGCCGTTGCGCAATAAGCGAAGTGCGTACTCCCACGAAAGTCTCATTGCCCAGCACTGAGTCCGTGACTACCACCAAGGGCGAGGTGCGGACTTGGTCTAAAAGCAGGCAGTTTTGAAAGTAGCCACCAGCGCCAAAAGTGCAGCCTTTGCCTGCGATCACGTGGCCATTGAGCACGACTCCAGGCATGAGCACAGAGCCTTCGCCCAGCCATACTGGCCCAATAATCGTAGCATGCGCGGGCAAAACTACGGAGGGATGGATGTACACAAAACCTTCCATGGCCACGCCTGAGGGAAGATTCCGCTGTCTCGCGATAAAGCGTTCCACTTCTAAAGCGGGTGCAATCCGTCGGACCCAATCCCAAGGGTAGGCGTTGGGCAGAAAAAATTCTGCAAACGGCAGAAGCGAGGCGGGCAGGGTGAAAAAATCGGAGGCATTCATGGGCTTCGATTGCAGTAGATTAAAGGTTCTTGAGGACGACATCTAAGTCGCTAGCCAAGGCGCAAAGGAACGGATCCATGAGTACGCAAAAGCTTTCCACATCATGGCGTCGACCGGTTTCGGCCATGAGCACGGTCCAAGCTGTGAGGCTCTTGAGCGGAGCGTGTTGTGGATCAAACTTGGTGCCGCTAAAGCCGATTCCATACGCTTTTGCGAGATGGTTTGCGATGTGAACGGCCGCCACCTCAGCGCGGTGTGATGAGGCGTTTTCCGGGGTGCCATGGTGCGCGACGGACTGTAAAACGAGGGGATTCATCCGACTTTTTCCCGCGAAAATCGTCCCTGCCTCGCAGTGATCTACCCCGAAGCCTTGGTGCTCCAAGCTCTCCAGCGTATCGTCGCCTGCCCAAGCATTCAGTAGAATGTTTTGGTAAGTGCCCGGAAATACGGATGAAAGAGCCACCTTGCCCACGTCATGGAGCAGGCCCGCGATGTACAGCTGTTGGGGTTGTCCCAACCGCAAGACCTCGGCGAGTTTCTCTGCAATGATTGCCGTGGCCAGCGAATGCACCCAGAGCGGCCGCCAGTCTAAGGGCGTGCGCTCTGATTCACTGCCACGCATGAGTTCATGCGCCTGGGCCGCGCGCCGCACACGGACAACTCCGAGCATCTGTACTGCGAGCTCAACACTCTCCACACGCGCGCTCAGTGCAACGTCCACTGAGTTTGCCATCCGTAAAATCGTGAGACACAAAATGGAGTCTTTGGAAATGGCTTCGACAATTTCCTCCAGGGTGATGTTGGGCTGACCTAATAGCCGAGAAAAATTCTCGGCGAGCGACTTCAGCGCCGGCACGTCTTCGAGGTTTGCCAACTCGGCCAACACTTCTTCCCTAGTTGCCTTGGGAAGCGGTTTGGTTTGCGGTGGTTTGCTATCGTCTTTGATCCGTAGCACGCTGCGAAATCCGGCATTCCAGAAATCGGCGGGCTCACCTGAACGGCCAAACACTGGGGGCGGTGCGACAGTCGGCTGCGGTTCCGCTGGTATTCTCGGCGCTGAGGCGGCTTGGTCGATTGTCTGCGCAAGGGGCGTAGACGGTGCAGCGATTGGAGTGGACCTAGGGGTGAGCCGGGCCAGCCATTTGATCCAAAAAGCGAAAATCTTCTTCATGACCTGCTAAGCTGTTTTTCAAGGGAGGGAACGGGAGCGCTGAGTCCTTCCAGTGGAAGGGTGCCGCGTCCGTGGAGGGCGAGGCGCATCGCGCGCCTGTCTAACTCGCCTTTTGCGGTGTGGTGAAATTCGGAGGAAGGCAGAGCGCGAACTTCGTGTAAAAGGTGGAAAAGACCACCGAACGCAGCCCTTAAATCTGTCGGCGAAGGGGCGTAGGTGCCACCCTTGCTGCCGTAAAGCAGCGAAAGCGTCTCGTTGTCTGCCGTAAAGACCCAGAAACGCGCGTGTTCAGGTGCCTTCGCTCGCAACGCCGATTCGATGGCAGCCGGAGTCACCATGCGCCCATTGGCAAGCTTGAAACAGTCGTCAGCACGCGCTACAAACCGGAGACCGAGCGTGGTGGCCTCCACCAAATCGCCCGTACAACGCCAACCTTCGGGGTCTTGTGCCACGAGTTGTGCATGTCCCCACAGCCCCAAGCACAGGTTCGGTCCGCGAAACTCGAGCATCCCTTCCTTTGTCACCCGCGTCTCGCAACCTAACGCGCTGCCGAGACATCCTTCAAAAAATGCGCCTGGCTCGCCGAGTGCAATTCCCGGAGCGGCTTCGGTTTGACCGTAGCCCACCCTCAGTCGGGTCCCATGTAAGGCAGTCGCCAGATACTGGCTAATGGGCGCACCCCCGACGACACCTCCTCGCAGTGAGCGAATCAGTGCCTCGCCTTCAGGCTGTTCCAATAGGCGTAAAAACGTGAGGGGCACCGCGTTCAGGTGCGTCACTTGGTGCTCCAGCCCGAGGGTGAGGAGTTCTCGAGGGTCGCGTCCGCCGCGTTCCGCGCGGATGATTTCAGCTCCGGCGAAAAGTGCGGGGAGCAGTTCGATGACCAGGCCGAAGAGGTGGTGCCAGGGGAGGACGCTGAGGACGCGCGCCTCCTCGAGCGCGAGGAGAGGGGAGTGAGAGCGTACGACACTCAGAAGGTTCGCTGCGGAGAGGGCGACCCATTTGCTTACGCCCGAAGTGCCAGACCCGCGTGCGAGCAACTGGATGTGAGGCGTGGGTGAGCTTTTGACCGGACGCAGGGCGGGGCGCGCGCTGTGTTCGGGGAGATTGTCGTGATCGCGGCGCAGTCCGGCGTCGGGTTGGTCTGCGATCAGAAGCCTAATGTCGAGGCTTGAGAGAGTCTCTTCGGAAACGTGGCCCTCGGGAAGGAGGGCTAACGTGTAGCCCTCCCAGAGGGCAGCAAGCAGCAATTGAACGAAGGCAGGGCAGGGAGGCAGAGCGCACGCAACGCGGTCTCCCGGAAGAAGACCACTGGCGCGAAGCGCATCTAACCAAACCCTGCTCCCTGTCCAAATGGAGGCTGCGGGAATGATCCCGTCGGGAAAGCAGAGCAACGGAGCGGGCAGCCCGCGGAAACGCTGGTAGATGATTTCCCGCCAGGGGTTTTCGCTTCGTGACTCTGCGGCTGAGACCATGGCGCCGCAACCTGTCAGCATCAGACGTTGATTGGGGTGTTGAGGAAGTTAGAGATCTGCTCTACTTCTTCGGGCTTGAGCAGGCTTTCGACGCTGATGAGGAGCTGGCTAATGAGTGAGCTGCACAGGAGCGAGCGAGGATCGGCTTCGCCCTTGTTCATGAGGCAGTAATTGATCGTCGTGTTGAACTGAATCCACACGCTCTTCAACTCAATGTAGCGAAGCGCCAAGGTCAGACGGAGGTCGATGGGATCATTCACATCGCGCAGCGCTTGCACGAAGAAATTGCGATGGTTACGCACCCAAGCGATGGCTTCTTTTCGCATTTCAGGAGTCGCATCGATTTCCGCCGCTGTATTCTTCCAAGCAACGTCTATTTCGGGTGCTTCCAAGGCGTCGAAGATGGCTTCGAAGGCGGCTTTTTCATCGTGATCTGAGTGGGGTGAAGCTGGTGTTGTCATAGGTTTAAGGATTGGGTGGGTCGAAAACTAGGCTGCGGGGTGAAGGAAGAAGTTGGAAAATTGTCCGATAGTCCCGTGCAAAGCACGATCTGCATCTAGCGGCACAAACTCTGGGAGTGACGGTAAATGAGCAGCCGCCTCCCCCGGTGCAACGCCCTCGCGCCGCAGATGGTTGAGTTGCAGAAGGGCTAGCGCTAGAACGGCCAAAACCCCCGAAAGATGCTCTGTCTGGTCGTAAGCTGCACGCGCTGCCGTAGCCGCCATGGGGACGATGTCTTGGTTGCCGCAATTCGAGGGAATAGACCCAGTGGCGTGTTGTTGGCAACGGCCGCGCATCTCGGAAACAAGAGCCGTGGCCGTGAGCTGCGCTCCAGCAAGTCCGCTTTGCCTGCCAGGTTCACGCGCTAGAAGCAGAGGCGCACCGCCGTTTTGGTGGGGGTTGGCCAACAGGTCAATCTGTCTGTCTACGAGCACTGCCACCTGTGTGAGTGCCGCGTTTATCGCATCGGCTGCAAACGCGATCTGTTGGGCAAAAAAGTTCCCGCCATGCACCGCCCGTCCTTCAGGACACGTGGCATCCCCTGGGAGGATGAGCGGGTTATCATCCACGCCGTTGATTTCAGCGTTGATAAGAAATTCAGCGTGAGTGAGTTGAGCGCGGCATGCTCCCAGAACTTGGGGCGCGCAACGGACTGAGTAAATTTCCTGGAGCGGTCGGGAGGAATCCAACGTATAGCCCCCAAGTCGCGCGATTTCTGCGCGAATCGCCGCTGCGCTTTCAGATTGCCCAGAGTGGCCGCGCACCTGATGGAGCACTGGATCGAGCGCTTGAGGGTTGCAGCGCAACGTCACAAACAGCAGCGCGCACAGACGCTCTGCGGAGATGAGTAGCCGCCAAGCGCGCGTTAGCGCCAGGGCTGCGTAGGCTGTGGAAAATGAAGTGCCGTTGACAAGGGCCAGCGCATCGCGAGGTTCCAGTTGCACGGCAACAGACTGGCTTTGCGCCAAAAAGGTTTCCCCAGAGAGGATTGCCCCGTTGAAAGCGACGTGTCCTCTCCCTACGAGGGGACGGGCAATGTGCGCAAGGGGAATCAGGTCGCCGCTCGCTCCAAGTGAGCCAATGGAGGGCACCACCGGAACGGCACCAGAGTTGAGCAAACTCAAATAGGCCTCCACCACTCCAGGGCTGATGCCGGAGTATCCTCGACAAATAGTCAGGAGACGGATAAACATAGCGGCCCGAACCACCTCAGTCGGGGCAGGCGCGCCAAATCCAGCACCCAAATGTTCCAGCAGGCCAATCGCATGTTCCCCACTGGAGGCACCGTCCGCGCCAGAGTCGAACGTCACGAACGGGCCAAAACCTGTTGTCGATCCGTACAGCGGTTCAGCACGATCCCTGAGTTTACAGAAAACCTGGTGACTCCGCGCTACGACTGAGCGCGCTTCCACGCCGAATGCAACCTGATGCTTTGACTCTCGGGCAAAGCGCTCAAGATCAACGGGAAGCAGGCTCGAATCTGGATTGAGCGTAAACAAAGAAATGAGGAATGAAGTCGGGTGAAAAGAGCCCTAGACTCGGGTCAAACCAGACTGTCGGCGGAGGTTAAAAATCACCTCAGTGAATGAGCTAGGCGTCGGCCGGAAGAAATTTTGAGGCCTGAGTGCGACAGACCTTCTTTCGGGTAACCAAAAATCACGAGCTGCTTGATCTAGTCAAGGTGGAGGCAAAGCCGCATCGTACGGTCTGCCGTGTAAGCCTTGACTCCAAAAGGTGGACTACTCAAAGCATAAGTGGCAGGCAGGGAAGACTCTGGACTCTTTTTTAGTCCTGAGTCCTCTGCCTGCCCTCACAACTTTTAGCGACGCTTGACCAAGAGCCAGTTCGTCTTGGCAGTCGTGTCGCGGAACATCTGGACCGTCACATTAACCGGACGAATCTTGTACGTGAACACGAAGTTGACCTCGGTATCGAGGAAGTTGGCGGCGACGCCGTCCTTGAACTTCCCGAAGATCAGGCGGTTGTTTGTACAGGGAGCGACCTGGGTGAAGAAATTTTTCCCAAGCGCGTCGGAGATGGGGGTGTTGCCTAGTTCAGACTCGTACTTGTTGTAGGATTTAACGATGCCTGTGTCGTCTACTTGTACGGCGCCGAACTCCAGAAGGTTCAGCTGATCCTGTGTTTTTTTTGCGAATTCGCGGATTTCTGCGGCTGTTGCGATGCTCATAATGTTAAAGGAAAAAGAATAAGTGAAATGATGTTCGGCGCTCCGTCTCTGTCGCGAACCTGCTTTTGGAGTGTACCCGTCTCAGAGGCCTGCGACGTTAGACGAATCGATCCAGGATCGCCAACTGGTTGCGCAGGCCCTGCGCCTGATCTGCAATGGACGCCTTCAGGTCGTAGAACTCTTTCGCGTGCTGCTCCAGGCCATTGACGAGGGAAATAATTCCCGCCGCGTCAGAGACGCCAAGCTGACGATGAAGTAACTCGTGTTCAGCGACAAAGGAGTGGACTTGGGCGACAAGATTCTCTTCGATCTCGCTCAGTTCGACTGGGGTGTTTGTTGACATAGGGAGATAAAAATGTGGGAAGGCCCGGTTTGTAGCTAATGAGCGGCCAGTAAGCCCAAGACCTCAACGCCTGTCGCGCCGGAGGTCAACTCCCTTTTCAGTGTTGTCTTTTGTTTCCCGAGTGGAAAGTATGACGAACCTGAAAGAAATATGGCGTTTCTGGGGGGTAAATCTCCGCGAGAAATACGCCATATTTTGGTCAGGCATAGACCCTTGTCTCACTTAGACTGTTAATTATTTAAAGATGCGTTTTGATAGATTGTTTCGGTTTAAGAGCCTTCGGACAGAGCTTCTTCTCGTCTGTTTGATTTTTGGTTTGCTGCTCGTCGCCGGTACGAGTTTTGTTTGGCGGTCAGCCGCCAAATCTGAAGCGGCTCGCACTCGCGAGACTCATCTTCAATCGCTGTCGGAACTTCTCACAAATGCTCTTGATCAGCAGGTTTCTGCTCAACGGGTCATCGCTCGCACCGCTGTGCAACGGAGGCTTTGGCTCGGCTCTGAGGGCACGACAGACGGACTCAACGCATTCATCCAATCATCAGGGGATTGCGAGCGGGTGCTTCTGGCTGACACTGAGGGTAAAGTTGTCGCTGTAAATTCACTCGATGCACTGGGTAAGCCTGTCTCTAACGAGGCAATCTTGGGCTCCAGCGTCGCGGGTGAGGATTGGTTCAAAAAATGTGCTAACGCTTCGATCTCCGCAGACACCGCATTCGTAGCGATCGACCCTACTGCGCAGCCCTCTGCTGCGGGGGCGTCCGGCAACCAAACGGTCCTGAATGTCTCAGTCCCAGTATTTAATGCGGACGGCAAACTGACAAACGTCTGGTCTCAGCGCGTCTCATGGAAAAAGGCGTTCGCGCCGTTGATTGAGAAAATCAAGGCGGCAGGACTCTCCCGAGGAGAAAGTCTGGAGGTACAGTTTCGATGGGCCGATGGGTCGGTCCTGGATGCCTCAGGTGTGCCAATGACGGCGGTCGCGAAAAATACGATTTTAGCTGGGCCAGATGGCGGAGGGTTGGGATGGCGTGCTTTGGTGCAGCAAGCGGGAGTGCTGTCTTCGCAGGCAGGTTCGGGGCGGTTTCCTGAGATTTTGTCTGTGGTCGAGCTTGGTGCCATGCTCGGCGTATTCATGGCGGGCCTGGCTTGGTTTCTTTCCAGGAACCTGATTCGGCCCCTGAAAGACGCGTCAGCTGTGCTTGATCAGTTCGAGAATTTCGATTTGCGTCCTCGGGTCGAGGTGCGTTCGGACAATGAGTTGGGCAGAATGGCGGTGTCCTTGAACAAGGCGATGGAGAGTCTGTGCGATGTGATGTGCGGGCTTCAAAACCGGACGGGGGCGCTGGATTGGGCTGCTAAAGAACTAGCCACGGCAGGCAATCAGTTGACGGACAACGCGAATGAGACGAGCGCCAAGGCGGAGCAGGCCTCATTGTTAGGCTCTGAGGTCAGCTCGAATGTGCATGGCGTGTCGGCTGCAACGGAGCAGATGGCGTCTGCCATTCTAGAGGTGGCGCGCAGTTCCGACGAAGCTGCCCAAGTCGCGACTCGTGCGGTGAGCGATGCGACGTCTGCTCAACGCGTTGTGGGGCGTCTCGGAGCGAGTAGCGAGGAAATCAGCCAGGTCATCGCCGTGATTCGTGGTATTGCCGAGCAGACAAACTTACTCGCTCTGAACGCGACCATCGAAGCCGCGCGTGCTGGCGAATCAGGCAAGGGTTTCGCGGTCGTCGCAAGCGAAGTTAAGGAACTGGCCAAAGGTACGGCGCTCGCCACCGGCGAAATCGAGCTGAAAGTGCAGGCGCTTCAGAATGACTGTAAGGATGTCATTACGGTGCTGGCCTCCATCCAGCAGACGGTCAACATGATCAGCGGGATTCAAAACTCGATTGCTGGCGCGGTGGAAGAACAGACTGCGGTTTCACAAACGATCAGTCGCAGTCTGGTGGACGCAGCGGCGGGGTCGGCCGGTATTTCTAGTAACGTCGAGAGTGTTGCCGAGGCCTCCGTGCAGACGCTCACCAGCGCCGGTGTGGTGAAAGAATCCGCTACTTTTATTGAGCAGTACGGGACCGAGTTGAACGAGTTCATCTCGAAGTACAAGTATGAGTAGGGAGCGGAGGATCTCGGGAGCGTCCTGTCCATTCAGGTTACCTAGTACCTCAAATCAGTTAAACGTTCGGTATGATTTAAGAGATTATCGCTGTCCCATTCCAACAGCATGGCAGGCGAAACTCCGAAGTAGAGCGCAGCGTACATTGTTCCTAGCGTTGCTTATGTTCGCCTTGATCCGTGGCTGGCACCCCTGCCGGGGTGCGTTGGTGTATACGCCTTATTCCGGTGGTATCGCTTACG
>CAIWVL010000050.1 GCA_903916085.1 uncultured Spartobacteria bacterium | reverse complement strand
GCTGATAAAGCCACCGTTTTTTACCAAGACCCCTGTATCAACTCAGCCCTTGGTATCGCTGTGCTGGGAAATGATGTCATCGTTTCCGTCTCTCCCAATGTATTTATCCTCCGGGATACTGATGGTGATGGAATTGCGGACAAACGTTTCCTACTACTCACCGGCACTGCAGGCGCACAACACGATCATTCGCTCCATTCCTTTGTTCATGGCACTGATGGAAAGCTCTACTTCAACTTTGGAAACGCCGGTCAGCACCTCAGGCAACCCAAAGGTAAATTGCTGGAGCTTCCACTGCACGGCACGATTTCCGCCGACGATGTCAACGCCAACAGCGATCCAATCGTGGATCTGAATGGTTATGTCATCGAGGCCACCCGTAAACCGTATCAGCAGGGCATGGTCTTTCGTGCTGATTACGCGGATGGAAAACTTTCCAACATCGAGGTTCTAGGCAACAATTTTAGAAACAACTACGAGGCCGCACCGGACTCTTTTAGCAATGTCTGGCAAAGCGATAACGATGACGATGGCAACCGTGGTGTACGTATTAACTACGTCATGGAACATGGCAATTACGGCTATTCCGACGAGCTCACCGGGGGGGCCTGGCAGACCAAACGGCCTAACATCGAAAAGGAAATACCGCTTCGTCATTGGCATCAAAACGATCCCGGCACGATTCCCAATCTGTTGCAAACTGGCGCGGGTTCACCAACGGGCATTCTAGTGAATGAAGGCCCTGGTCTCGGTGCCGCGTTCACTAACCAGATTATCCATTGCGACGCGGGCCCCAGGGTGGTGCGCTCTTATCCTGTTCAAAAAGTGGGTGCCGGCTACACCGCCGAAATCGTAAATATCCTTACCTCTAAAGATAACTGGTTTCGTCCAGCGGACGTAAACATCCATCCAGACGGCTCCCTTTTTATCGCAGATTGGTACGATGCAGGCGTAGGCGGGCACGCCATGGCAGACAATGTGGAGCCGTTCCTGCGTGGACGCATTTACAGAGTTGCTCAAAAGGGAGAGGCTTCGAAGGCACCCCAGTTCGACCTCTCCACGCCTCAAGGAGCGGTGGCAAGCCTCCAGTCGCCCAATAAATCGACTCAGTACGCCGCCTATAAAGCACTAGCTACCATGGGCGATGTGGCGCTTCCGCAACTCCAGGCTCTTGCTCAAAATGGGCAGCCCCGGATGCGCGCTCGTGCGCTTTCCCTCCTTGCGCGAAATCCCAAGACGGCTTTGACCTCTCTGAAAACGGCATTGGAGGATGCCGACGCCGATCTGGTGACCTTCGCCATTCGGCTGTCGACGGTGCTCGCCAAGACCGGCGAACTGGATACTGCGGCACTGGAAGCCGCTCCCGGCCTGGTAGCGAAGCTCATCGGCCACAAAGACCCTCAAGTTCGCCGCCAGCTTGCGGTCTCGCTTTATCATAGTTCAGGGGTGGAGCCGATGTGGGCGAAACTTGCCGCTCAGCATGATGGAAAAGACCGGTGGTATCTGGAGGCGCTTGGAATTGGTGCCATGGGCCTCGACGACTCCTGCTTTGACGCGTGGATGGCTGAGGTCAAGGGCAACTGGAACACGCCGGGAGGCCGCGATATTATCTGGCGCCTGCGTACACCCAAAACTGCGCCTTATCTTGCTGAGCTCCTGTTGGCTGAACCGGATCAGATGCGGTACATGCGGGCGTTTGATTTTGTTCCTGAGTCTAAGGAGCGTTCTGATGCCTTGCTCAAGCTGGTTAATGCCAATCCGAGCCTCGCGATTGTCACTGAAGCATTGCAACGTCTCGCGCGTTCAAACGTGAAGGACTCGCCAGAGGTACGCGCCGCGATTGACAGCGCCCTCGCTCGCACAAAGGGGCAGGCTGCGTTTGTGGAATTATCTGAAGCAGTGGGCGTCGGCAGCCGGGCCACAGAACTCTTGGAAACGGCCTTTGCGCTGGGGAAATCGCCCGAGGCGCTGGATGCAGTGCGTCTACTGATTCGCGACCGTGGCGGCGTTGATGCGATCCAATGGTCTCTGGCTAAAGGTTCGCAGGCGAACCTTGCAACCCTCCTGGCGATGTTGGGTGATTTGGGAACTCCTAAAGCCTTGGATCTTCTTCAGGCCCAAATCGCCGGCGCAGCGCCCACTGAAGTGAAAACAACGGCGGTGCGTGCGCTGGCTCGGACTCAAGCCGGAGCAGAGCGTCTGGTGGACTTGGCTAAAACGGGCAAGTTCCCTCAGGAACTCCAATCAGTGGGGGCAACAGCGCTTGCCCAAGTCCAGTACCCATCGCTCAAAGAATCTGTTGCTAAACATTTTCCCGCTTTGGGTGCTCTCGGAGGCAAGCCTCTTCCCTCGATTGCCAAATTGCTAAAAGCGGAAGGGAACGTGGCCAAGGGCAAAGACGTGTTTGAAAGACCTGCGAGTTCCTGTGTGACGTGCCACCGGATCGGAAATGTGGGCGTAGATTTTGGGCCTGGGCTCGGTGAAATCGGGGGTAAACTTCCGCGGGAGGCCATTTTTGATGCCATTCTGAACCCGAATGCCGGGATTTCCATGGGC
>CAIWVL010000049.1 GCA_903916085.1 uncultured Spartobacteria bacterium | reverse complement strand
TGCAGGAATATCGATACGATTAATGTACCGAATACCAATTCGCTCTAACTCCCGATGCCCCAACTCTTTTTTTAAAGCTCTGTAGTCCCGGCTAAATCTTTTTTGTAATGAATCCCACCCTTTATAGGGGGCGACTTGCGAGACTGCGATTGATTTGGGCCAAATAATCAATATTTCGGTCTGATCGGCGGACGATAGTCTGTGTCCGTATTTCTGGCTATTGAAATTTGCCTTAGGCCCTCCAGCCGAGTCTGGGCGGACGTCTACACGCACATCAAAATGATTGATCGGTAAATTGTTCGAATAATTCCTCTCTAGTTTTTTTGCGGCGCCTTTCAAGGCGTCAGATGACATCTCATTCGCAAACACAACCTCAATGACCGCTTCTGTAATAGGAGGTCGAATGTATTCCTTAGCTTTTAGTGCCTTATTAGTCATAATCTGCGATTCTATACCTCGCCCATAGGTTCATGCAACATTAGTGAATGCTGTTGATCGCTCAGTCATGCCGCGCGCACCCCACAAGTCCCTTCACGCGTTCTGAGACCCAATGTGAACTCCTCAACAACTCATTGGAGTTACAAAATGAAAAAGCTAGTCCTCAACGAAACCGAACTGGCCTAACGCTGGGGGGGCAGCCCCAACACCTTGCAACGCTGGCGTTGCGAAGGAAAAGGGGCACGGTTCCTCAAGCTCTCAAAGCGGGTGATCTACCCGCTCGATGAGATCGAATCCTACGAACATGGGGCCCTGTACGAATCAACCTGGCAAAAAGCCAGCGATGTGATTTTTTTAGCCAACACGAAGTGGCTGACCCCTCGGCAGCTACCTGCGGCCACGGGAATCCCCAAGTACCCGCTCACTCACCCACAGGTTCGGAAAACACTTGGTATTTCGCATACCAGAGTAGGAAGTCTCATCCGCTTCAACCCTAAGGAAGTGATGGGGTGGGCGCGTAAATGGTCGGAGGAAGCATGGGCCAATGGCGCGACTTCATCTGATGACGAAAACCGTCGCACATTGCTGCAGACACTCGCGCAACTACCCGGATAACAAAATAGAAGTTAGAAACGACTGCGGCCCCTGCTGGGGCCGCTTTCTTGAGTGTGGCACACGCTCTAAGTCGTTGATTTTTCTAGCTTGGGAGCCGAGAGAGTTCGTTATATGGACTGGGTAGGCGAAAATCTTTTCGAATTTCTTTACTACCAACTCCTCGGAACTACTCGGATCTCCTCATTGGAATTTGGTGGAGGAGTTCGCTTCATAACGAACACTCATTCCGTAGTCATGGGAAGCCCGTAGCTCAGCCTGCGTTTCATGAGAGGTTCGTGGCGCTTGGTAGCCACTACCTGGACTTACTCACACGCCTCGTTTTTTCCTCATCAACCCTCCCTAATCATTTGGGTGAACACACGCATGCCAACACGACAGCACGCAAGGTCATTGGTGTGCCGCTTGTTCGCTGAGGGAACGCCCGTATTTCGGTACGCGCTGTCTCCGAACGAGCTTGCGGCATGGTCACTGCTAGGCTCCGCTATAAAGACTGCTACCATCAATCAGCAATTCGCACTTTGCCCATACTGCAACTTGCATCGGGGGCAGGTCGTTGCTGATGGCAAGGGAGGCAGACTTTACCAATGCCCTGAATGCGGTCCGATCCAGCTCGAGCCACAGGACATGGCAACCGTCACGCTGAACGAGGATTGGTTGCGGCAAAAATTGCGCATGGCAATGGAGATCAACAGCCGCGATGGAATCGATCAAGTCGGTCCTGGCGTCTGGCGACTAGGCGATGCACGACAAGGGCCAGTCATTCTGACTCACAACTTGTCCAGCCTGGTGCACGCACCGGCGACCCTTGATGCGCTGCGAGTCAACGCCTCTCGGTTACGGGTGATCACGCCCAAACCTATCGACCAGACCGTACACCCATTTGCCGCTGACATAGATTGCGGAATGAGTGTCCAAGTGTTAGTGGATTAGGTGTCCAAATGTGCTGGAATACGCATTTTCGGCAACAGACCTAACAACAATGAGCACTTAATGCCGCCTATGGCTCCTCATCAAAGTCAGGCTCAACTTCCCCTACCTCAACTTCATACTCGCCACCAGCCAGCTCTTGTGTCGTATGTAAAGAATTCAACATTCACGTTCACAGTAACCTGAACTGTAGTCCTGACCTCGATGATGCAAATGGTAGGGTTATGTTCCACCAACCATGTTCCGATTCCAGTTAGGTCCACCGAATGACCGAGGTAGTGCGCTTGATCCACCTCAGCCTCAACACGATGACAGAACCCCGTCCAGACATCATCTGCACTTCAATATGCACCAGCGACATGGTTTTCAACTGCGGCCTGCACCAATGTAGAAAGACTACTGGAGGTGTTTGAGAGCTCCACACTGACTTTCGCGGTAACGCCCGCTGCCACCGGATTGGTGGACTTGAACAATGCGACGAATTCTTCCAAGGATTTCACACAGTAGAGCCAATCACTGTGCTTGGCGAAATCTGCCCAACCGCCATCCCGCGAGATCAAGACCCCTTGCTTTTGAGTTGCCTTGGCATGGTTTTCCAGCGTAGCAGGATTGGCTAATTGTGCGTTTCAGAGAGTTTGAAGTCTATTTTTCTAAGCTCTCGTAAATAAGCTCCAATACAAGAAACAGTGCATCGGTATCCTGTGACAGCATTACAGGGTCACCTGGATTATCCAAAGATTTCAAATTAGTTTCTCCATTGCCATTGAACGTCACTTCCCCAAAAATGCCATGGGCATCAGTTGGGTACTCTTTATCCAAATAGCATTTAATAACGCCGTTTAGAGTTTGACCAACACTGTCAGCTACTGATTCAAAGGCAAACACAAGTTCCCGTCCAGCGAAGATGACAACGAAGTAGCTGTCCTCAAGAATCGCTTCTGCTTGCATTCCTTTGGCAGTAGACCTTGTGAGGTAGGATACCTCTTCACCAATAACCACTTCACGTAAGTTATTTGCATCACGCATCGAAAAGAAAATCTGCTCCTCTCCTACAAGTGGTTGGATGAATCCAAATGTATCCTTGATCGTCACAATCAATCCAAACATTTCATTTGGGCGGGGATGGTCGTTATGATGACTATTACCGCGACCATGACCTGAAGCAGATC
>CAIWVL010000048.1 GCA_903916085.1 uncultured Spartobacteria bacterium | reverse complement strand
CAGCCAGCCAAAAATCACCCAACTAAACCAAGCCAATCCTTCCAGCTTTCAGTCTACTAGAAGACGATTTTACAGACAAAAAGTTGCGCGGCCGGGTAGTAGGCATTCAGACTCTGTCGGACTGTCTGAGCTGAGCTGCATGCCGGTTAAGAGGGCATGGACTTGGAGTTGTTGAGAAGTCCATGCCCTCAAAACTTGGGTGACTTACTTTTCAGTGGGACACGCTAAATGTGCCTGTGAAACCTGTGAAAGGGTGGGGGCAGCTGTCGCCTCTGTCACATCAAGCTCACAAGGTTGCCGGGTCGGCCTCCGCTTTGGATCCTTTCGACAGTAAATAGGGCCGGGTACATCCCTGCTAATTGCTGTGCCTCCTGCAAAGAAAACCCGTGACGTCTCGCCAAGTCATAAGACAGGTAGCTTCCTCCTCCTTTTTTGAGGGCTTGTTCTAGTTGCAACGCACGCTTTTCAAAACCTTCGTAACGTCGATTTTCACAGAGATGGAGGATTCCGATGCCAATCCACCGCATCACCGCAATCGCATCCGTGGCAATCTGCTCGGTGATTTCACTGGCAGCTGGATCGCTTGCGGCTTGAAAAACCAAGGCCAGCTTGATCGCGTTCTCACGCCAACGACTAAGCTCTTTGTCCATGTCGTGTAGGTCACCCTTTGTCCACGCGACGGTGGTTTCGTTGTGAAAAGCGCGAAACGCAGCTTTCGCTTCTGGTGTGCAGGTGATGTTTGTCGGTTCCGTTGCTTGCAAGCGCTTCTGTAGAAGTCCTGAGATCAATTCTGCCCACTTCCCTTCCAGTTCCGAGGACACTTCAGCCTGGTGGCCTGTGTCCTCCACCGGCGTGACTTTAATTTCAACCGTTAGCATCCGCGCCAGAAGTCCCCGGTCACGAGCATCTGGGTGCAGTTGTAGCTTTTTTGCAACAGAGGGCTGGACCATAATCAGGGCGCTCAAGCAAACGTCTTTGAGATCGATCGAATTTGTGCCGCCACCCGATGACCGAGCTCGTGTTTGTCTGAAGCCCTCCCCTGAGTAACCGTTTAGCCAAGGTTCAATGTGAGCAGCCCTTTTTTTGGATGGACCGAGCATCACGTCCACGATTTGGCCTCCCTCAGTTGAGTAAACCCAGAGAGTTTCGTCGGGCGTACGAGCCAACTCGTTACCAAGACCGGTGGTCGTGAAGTTACCCACGCTAAGAACGGCAGACTTCTGCAGCTCACGCTTCACCTGGTCGAGTTCTCTATGTATCGCCTTGAGCTGCGCGGCGTCTAAATGTTCCTTCTTGCTAGCCTGTTTCAGCTCTTTCTCTAGCTGGGACTGTCTCACTTTGAGGCGTGGGAGCTCCTCACTCGCATGCTTGTCCGTTGCCTCTGACTCAAATTTTGTGAACGGTTTGGCGGTTCGGGTAGAGATGCTCTTGCCTGCTCCAGAGTTTAGCGAAAGCACCATGTACAAGTTGGCTCTCGTGGTTCTTCCCTGCACGGCATCGGGAGTTTGCCTACTTTTGCCAATCGCTCCACTTAGTGCGCCCAACATGACAAGCGCAGGCAGTTTGACCGAGACGTTGTATACGCTGGCGAGGTCGAGCGCGTAGTCCCTGATTACTGATGGCAGTGCTTCTACTGGGAATGGTTCCATCTCTGGAATCCCGTGGACGACATTGTGGCAGGTGGGCAACTCTTTCGAGCTGTCTCCTAGGTCGGGGAGCTGTTCAACCGGCGCGGCATTAAGGGGTGGAACGTGCAGTACTTCGTTTGTGCGTGTGTCTTGGTTGTTGTGCATTTCAATTCTGGTTAGAGCTGATTCGACCGTTGATAGACTGAATTGAGGGGCGCTGTTATGCCCCGGGCTGATAAGTTTGATGGTCTACTCATGCTGCGTTCTCGATCCTGAGGGGCCTATCTTCACTAACTGGCGTGGATGCTTGCGTGGCATCTGGCTGGGTAATTTTTAGCTCTGCCTGGAGCGCTTCGATTTCACGCTTTAGGAGCCTCTTACGATCCACCTCATCGATGCTCGCCAAGAAGGAGCGAAGGTGGCGAATTACCTCTTCAGCTGTTCCTCCTGGAATTTCCTGCCTGTTCGCAGCTTGGGAATCTGGCTGATCCGAAGAGGTGGGTAGAGAAACTGTAGGACAGGCGCTTTTCTTGGGTCTCTCTGCAGTCTTTCTTTCTGCTCCGGCTTGGATTGCCATCCGAACGACTTTTTCAACTGTCGAGCCTGCAATGCGATTGCCTGCTGCTTCACTCACAACTGTCTGCCAAACCTTTGCTTGATCGCTGGCGTTCTTCAACGTTGTCAGAGGCCGTATCTGCCGTTCGTTACTAGGCATCGGCAGTGCATTGTCTCGCCCATTGGGCGAAAGTTCTGCCCTGAGCGTTTCTAAAACGTCAGCGAGCCCAATCAATCGATAGGCCTGAGACTGTCCAATTCCCCAGCGCTTGCGGCAGTAGTGCTCAATGGAGTCGTAGCTCGCCTTGAAAAGCGATCCCCCTCTGTAGTCCCTGATTTCACGGAGTGCGCCTCCGACCTGTAATGAGGACTTGAGGCCAGACTCGATGATCTTTTCGCGTTCAGCCAAGTATGACGCATCTTCGACTGTTATTTCTGTTCTACACAGACTTTCGGAAGGGCGCTCCGTTTTGCGATAGCTGTGAAACGCCTTGGGGAACTCTCTCACGCGCAGAGCCTCATCCCACTCGTCCCAGTTACCGCCATGAGAGTCCTTTAGTTCTAGCGACTGACCGTCACGCATTGGGCAGCGACCTAGTTGCTTGAGAAAGAAGGCCACTCCATGTTTTCGGCAGTGATCCATCAACTCCTTGGCCCACTCGATGTGGAAAGGGGGCGTATCTTTTCCTGCCCCAGATTCCCCTCCGACAATGACCCAGTCGATGCCTTGGAGGTTCAGGGCCTCTGGTGGAATGCGTTCCCTTAATGGCTCTATAGAAAGGCCACGAATCTGAGCGTTCACAGTTCGGAGTTCATCCACTCGCTTGAGATTGTCCGGGGCAGCACTTGTGACCGTCGTCATTGCACAAACATTTAAGGGGAAGCCTCCGATTTCCTCCGAGAACTTCGCCATGGTGGCTGGACGTTTCGTCAGCCAAAGCCACAGGTGTCTCACACCTTTGTCAGACTGGAAATGGGGCACAGTGTCCTCTTTAAGGAAGTCAAAGTGCTTCGGCGCACTGAACGCGTCTCCCATGTCGCTAACGAAGATCATGCGTGGAAGATTATCCTTCCATGCCCTATCTGGACGTGTGCGGCCTAGTAGGTCGGACAATTTGGCGGTGTCGGCTACCCTGCCAGAGAAGGGGGTGACCTTTTCAAAGATGTCAGCGTAGCCTTTGTGTGGAACCTTTTTAGGATCTAGGATGCTGGCCCCCTTGTTGAAATGTAGCTTGGCCGCGTAGCAAGCCAGCTTCGTCTTGATCGTCTGTAGGGCAACGCTAGCGGCTGCGTCACCATGGTCGGCCTTGATCTGCGCGGCGAAGAGCTCACGAAGGTGCCAAATGTTCGTGTTGTTAGTTAGCCCCTTGTGGGCAGGCAAAGGCGTCTCAATCTTGCGGAACTCATCATCCGCGAGAGCTTGGAATACT
>CAIWVL010000047.1 GCA_903916085.1 uncultured Spartobacteria bacterium | reverse complement strand
GCACTGGAGGGAACGCGCACCTCGGGTTCGAGGGAAAGTAGCACGCTCTCCCTCAACTTTTCCGCGTACCGATTGAACTCCGCTTTTTCTGAAAATGGAGATTCCAATTCCGCCTTGGCTTGGGAGGAGAGCGTGAAAAATGGGAGCGCAAAGCCTGAAACGGCGAGCGCAAAGCCAAGAGCGAAGTGGCGCAGGGGAGGACTCATCCGGGATAAGTAATTCACTTTGAGGAAAGCAGCTATCGGCGTAAAGGAGGAAATGCGCAAGGGGAGACAGAACCAGTTGCCGCTTTTGATTCAGTCTGTATAACAAAATCGCTTTTCCGGCTTGTCTGGCAGCAGGCATTTAGCGAGCTAGAAGACTTCTCTTATCTTTATGAGTACCCCGAACACGTTTCCAAAACTCCACAACGCAATGTGGCCTGGCTTGGTTGGCAAAGAGCCCGGCACGGATCATCCCCCCATCAGCCTCGAGCGGATGCTCGATCTCACCGCCCACGCTGAGGTGGATGGTCATAAGTTTGATGGGGTCGATCTTTTCCTTTTCCATCCCCATACCGATCCCGATGCCAGCGATGATGACCTCAAGCGCATGGCTGATTTGATTGCGAGCAAGGGCCTTGCCGTGGGTTCCCTCGTGGCCCCCGTTTGGCCCGGTACTGTCGGTGATTCCTCCATGGGGAGTCGCGAGCAGCGCGACAAGTTCGTGAACGCGGTGCGCAAGGCCTGTCACATCGCCGGAATTCTAAACGCCCATGGCGTGCGCAAATACGGTGTCATTCGGATCGATTCCGCTGACTCCCCCGCGCATTGGGCGGCGGATCCCGAGGGCAATACCCACAAAATCGCCGAGACCTTCCGCGAAGCAGGCGCCGTTGCTGCTGCTCATGGAGAGCGCCTTGCGGCTGAGGGGGAAATCTGCTGGGCCGGTATGCACTCCTGGAAATACATGGTGCAACTCTTGGAAGCCGTGGGGATGCCTGGCACCGTCGGTTTTCAGGCTGACCTCGCACACACCTACCTCTACCTGCTCGGCTACAACGCGCCGGAGCATGGTCTGCTCAAGCCCGGGCACACGCACTCCGAGTTCGTGGCTGCGTACAAACAACTTACTGACGCGCTCCGTCCCTGGACCCTCGACTTCCATGTCGCCCAGAACGACGGTTCCGTGCACGGGACTGGCTCTCACGACAAAACGGGCCGCCACTGCTTGGCGGATGATCCCAATGGCAAATTGGACATCACGGAATGCTCGGGCTACTGGCTCCAAGGCGCTGCAGAACGCGGCATCCAGCACATATGTTGGGACGGTTGCATGTTCTCCAACGAGCTTTTGGAGAAGCAGGAAACCTGGAATACGATCCTCGGGGCGATGCTGAAGGTGCGTGCGGCTCACGGGAGCCATCCGCACGCTTAATTCGTGCTTGAGCAATAGTTAACCCTCTCTTTGCAAAACATTTCTATGTCACACAAAACACTCAACGTGGGCATTGTCGGGTACGGCTTCATGGGCCGCACTCACGCCAACGCCTTCCGTAAGGTCGTCAACTTTTTCGACCTGCCTATCAAACCCGTCCTCAAGGCAGCCTGCGGCCGGGACGAAGCTAAGCT
This sequence comes from uncultured Spartobacteria bacterium, assembly GCA_903916085.1. GTDB lineage: Bacteria > Verrucomicrobiota > Verrucomicrobiia > Chthoniobacterales > Chthoniobacteraceae > Chth-196. The sequence goes on along the minus strand of CAIWVL010000047.1, from coordinate 1,384 downwards.
TAAGGACTACTGCGATCGTTGGGGCTGGGAGACGGCCGAGACCGACTGGCGCAAGTTAATCGACCGTAAGGACATCGATATCATCGACATCTGTACGCCCAACGATTCCCATGCCGAAATCGCCATCGCCGCCGCGCGCGCTGGTAAAATGGTGATGTGCGAAAAACCCCTCTCCATGGACGGACCACAGGGTGAGGAAATGGTACGCGAAATTGAAAAAGCCGGTGTGGCCAACATGGTTTGGTACAACTACCGCCGCGTTCCCGCTGTGACCTTCGCCAAGCAGTTGATCGATGAAGGCCGTTTGGGGCGTATTTTCCACTACCGCGCCAAGTTCCTTCAGGACTGGACAATCAGCGCAGACCTGCCCCAGGGCGGTGCTGGTCTGTGGCGTCTGGACGCAGCGGCCGCCGGCTCCGGCGTGACGGGCGACTTGCTCGCGCACTGCATCGACACGGCGCTGTGGCTCAACGGCAACATCAACTCGGTGACCGCGATGACGGAGACGTTCATCAAGGAACGCAAGCACAGCCTCACCGGGCAGACTCAGGAAGTGAAGATTGACGACGCCTGCGCATTTCTAGCGCGTTTTGACAACGGCTCCCTAGCAACCTTCGAGTCCACTCGTTATGCCCGCGGGCACAAGGCGTTGTACACGCTCGAAATCAACGGCGAACATGCTTCAGTGGCTTGGGATCTACATGATCTCCATCGCCTCCAGTATTTCGATCACCGCGACCGGGGCAACCTGCGCGGCTGGCGTTCGATTCATGTGACCGATGGCGACCATCCTTACATGAGCCAGTGGTGGGTGCCCGGTTTGCAGATCGGATACGAACACACCTTCGTCCATCAGGTGGCCGACTTCCTGCAGGGTGTGGCCTCGGGTACCCCTGCGGCTCCGACGTTCCGCGACGCGCTGGAAACTCAGTACGTGTGCGACGCCGTCTTGGATTCCGCGAAGAGCGGCCAGTGGCAGAATGTGAAACACGTCTAAGCCTTCTAGTCGATCGCGCACCAACGCTTTGGCGTGCCAAAACAGCCGTTTCCAGGGAGACTTGGGAGCGGCTTTTTGTTTTTAATCTTTGGGGCTGAAGAAACTCTGACCCGGATACGTCAGACTTATCCGTCCTACCCTTCAGCTTGGCGTTGTCGTTAGACATTGTTGCTGGTAGGCCATAAGCAAATGGTCCACCTCCGTCCCCGCCCGATCACGCTGCTTGTTGCAACCTCCCTTTGCCTATCCTTCTTAGGCTGTGGCCCCAAGGCGCCGGATGCCTCCGTGGGGAACGAACACGCCGCCTCAAAGCCAAAAGGCCCGCAGCTTGCAGACAAGGCCGAAAGTTTGGGGTTCGCGGGACAGATCCCCGCCGATGTCGAATTG
>CAIWVL010000046.1 GCA_903916085.1 uncultured Spartobacteria bacterium | reverse complement strand
TCCCGCCGCGTTTGCCGTTTTCCTGGCTTCCACCCGTCATGAACGGATTAAAACGGGTCCGGCGGTTTGCATATAAAACGCCTACTCCCTTGGGACAGTGTAATTTGTGACCGGAAACAGAAACGAATTGAATACCGGCGTCCTTTAAGAGGATCGGGATTTTACCGACAGCCTGGACGGCATCGGTATGAAAGTAGACGCCTTTCCGGTGAGCGATTTGCTGGAGCTCACTGATGGGAAAGATCGTTCCTGTTTCGTTATTAGCCCACATGACACTCAAGAGAGCGGTGTCTGAACGCACGGCTTTTTCAATGTCCTCAAGATTGACCTGTCCTTTGGAATCCACACCGATCCAGGTGATTTCGTGGCCACGTTTGGCTAGGAGTTCACAAGTCTTCAGCGTGGCGGAGTGCTCGACACGGGTGGTCACGATGTGTTGGCGGTCAGGATCTGCGGCTAAAGCAGAATGAATGGCGGCATTGGTCGATTCTGTACCGCAACTGGTGAAGATGACCTCCTGAGCTTCACACTGAAGCAGGGCTGCGACGCGTTCTCTGGCCAATTCCAAAGCTTGGGCGGTGGTTTTGCCCAGTTTGTACGGACTGGATGGATTTCCGTAGTGCTGAGAGAGGAAGGGTAACATTTCCTCCAAGACGGCAGGATCCACCTGAGTGGTGGCATTATTATCTAAGTAGATCAGGGAGTCGGAGGCGCTCATCGGAAGGAAGCCCAGCAAGGTAATGCCGAAGGGTGCGAGGTTCCAAGGATGGAAGTGAAATTGAGGCGTCTAGTAGGTAGTACGGGCAAGAAAGTCGGATCAGTTCGCTTCTGAAGCCTCCGGCTCGGTTGCCGACTTGGACCTGTTAGCAGTCCGAACAATTTCATCGCACTACTTAGAACGCCTAAATTAACCCAAAAAAGAGGGCTCACGCGGAGGCGCAGAGAGCGCGGAGAAATTACGGAATAACCTTCGAAATAAGGTTTTATAAAAGCTCCGCGTTCTCCGCATCTCCGCGTGAGCTCTCTTTTTTAGGCGCTCTAACTAGCACCGCAAACCAAGCAAATGTTCGGCATGATTTAAGAGATGATCGCTGCCCCATTCCAACAGTATGGCAGGTAAGGTTCCGAAGTGGAGCGAGGCAGGAGATGTGGAAGTTGTACACAGCTTCTGAAGAGATATAGAAAAAACGAGGCCATTCTTCTTCTTCTTCAGTGTGTGAATAAGCGCTCTAAGGCACCAATAACCACCGTTTGAGCAGGGATTTATGTAGTAAAAATGCCTGTGTACAACTGGCGAATGGCTGTGAACAAAGACGTGGAGTTTGTGGATGGTTCAAAGTTGCTCGCACTTGTGGGAAGTTGTTCACAGCTATTCGGCAAAGTTGTTCGTGGGAGAAGATGCGTTGGGTTGGGGCAAAGTGGAGGCCTCCCACGCGCGTAGTTCAATGGCTTTTCGAGCCGCTTGGACTTCGGCGTCCTTTTTGCTGCGTCCATTGCCGCGCGCGAGTTCCCGACCTTCCCACAGGATCCGAGTGACAAATTGTTTCATGTGTTCAGGGCCGAATTGTTCGACGACCTCATAGGAAGGACTCTGCGGAGTGATGGCTTGAAGAATTTCCTGCAAACGGCCTTTGGGATTGGCAGTTGGATCTTCAACAACGAGTTCTTCGAGGCGTTCGCGCGTTTCGGTAAGGACGATCCGCCTTACGGTGACGTAGTCGGAATCCAGGTAGAGGGCACCGATCATGGCCTCATAGGCGTCTGCGAGTGCTGAGGCGCGGCCCCGACCACCTGTGGCCTCTTCGCCACGTCCCATCATCAGATACTTGCCAAGGTCGAGGGCCTCTGCGTTGACGCGTAACCCATCGCGTGAAACTAAACGCGCTCTGAGCTTAGTTAACTCACCTTCTGGCAGTTCAGGATACGAGTCGAATAGGAATTCGGTGAAAATAAGTTGCAACACAGCGTCTCCAAGGAACTCAAGACGCTGGTTGTCAAAGTGATGACGCTGAGTCTCGTAGCCGAGGCTGGGATGAGTCAGGGCCTCGGCTAGGAGAAGCGGATTCCTGAACTTGTATTGAATGCGTTGCTCAAGAGGGTTCATTTACAACACATAACAAGTTTCTGGGCTAAATGAAACTATGCAGTCCCAGCGAGCGTCTCGCGCACCGATTGTAATGCCGCAGCAACCCCAGCTAAATGGCGCCCCGCCCCGCGCGCAGCGTCTGGTCGTCCCCCGCCTTTTCCTTCAACAAGAGGAGCTGCCGTCTGGATCAGTTTTCCGGCGGCTGCAACTTTGGTGAAGTTGGGGGAAACGGTGGCAACAAGAGCGACGTTGGAGTCGAGCGTTGCCGCGAGGAATACGACTCCCTCGAAGTGGCTTTTGAGAGCGTCCGCGATGGCTTGAATCGCGTCTGCGGAAGTGTTTGGCACGGTGGCAATGATCGCAGGGGTGGAACCGAACGTGTCTGCGTGTTTGAGCAAGCGGTGCGCCTCCTGAGCGGCCTCACGTTGGAGAGCGGCTTTGAGGTTTTTTTCTAACTCACGTTGCTGGGCCAGAAGGGATTCGATCTTGCGCTCGAGATCTGCGAGAGGCGTTCCAAGCTGCAAGGCGACGGCCTTCAGCCTCGCCGTTTCGTCGACAGCGGAATGATACGCTGGAAGGCCTGCGAACGCTTCGATACGGCGGATACCTGCAGCAACGGCACCTTCGGAAACGATCCTGAATTGACCGATTTCGCCGGTGTGACGCACGTGCGTGCCGCCACACAACTCCATGGAGTAACCATCGAGGGCGCTGGCTTTTCCTCCCATTTGGACAACGCGCACAATGTCTCCGTACTTCTCGCCGAAGAACTGTAGAATGCCGGGCTGTTTTTTGACCTCTGAATAGGGAAGTTCGTGCCAGCTGACTTGGCCGTTTTCCAGAATGCGCTCATTGACGAGTCGCTCGACATCGCGCAACTGATTTGGTGAAAGAGCACTGCTGGAGAAGTCGAAAGTGAGTTTATCTGTGCCGACGAAAGAGCCCTTTTGAGAGGCTTCCTTGGAAACGACTTCATGCAAAGCCCAATGCAGGAGATGCGTGACGGAGTGATGACGTTCGACGGCGCGCCGACGGTCGGTGTTGACGAAGAAAGTAACGTCCTGGCCTACAGCGGGAGCGTGCTCGCCTTCGATGAAATGGAGCCACACGGGACCGCTCTTGGTGGTGTTCAGAACCTGCCAGTAGTCGGCACCTGATTCGAGCACACCAGAATCCCCGATTTGACCGCCCATTTCGGCGTAAGCGGTAGATACGTCGAGAATAACGGCTGTTTTGTTTTTGAGAGAAACGACCTCGATGACTTTGGCGGTGGTCGAGAGAGCGTCGTACCCGATGAACTGCGTGGGTGTTACTGTCTCTATTTGAGAAAGTTCAATGATTTCTTTTTTCTGAGCGGCACGGGCTCTGGAACGCTGGGCCTCCATGAGGACTTCAAACCCAGCGGTATCGACGCTGAACCCATGTTCACGAGCCATGAGCTCGGTGAGATCCAGAGGGAAGCCTGAGGTGTCGTAAAGTTGGAAGGCGAATGCGCCTGAAACGGCGCGGCTTCCCGCAGCGTCCAGGCGAGACAACTCTTCATTAAAGAGTGCGATGCCACGGTCGAGGGTCTTGTTAAAGGCCTCTTCCTCACGCTTTAAGACTTCTTCCACAAAGGCCTGGCGAGTGCGGATTTCGGGGAAAACATCGCCCATCGTACGGGAAAGCACAGGGACGAGTTTGTAGAAGAATGGTTCGCGGAAGCCTAGAATGCGTCCGTAACGAATGGCCCGGCGGAGGATGCGACGAAGAACGTAATTGCGGTCGTTGTTACCGGGCTGGATGCCATCGGCCACGGCGAAAGAGAGGGTGCGGATGTGATCGGCGATGACGCGGAAAGCGACGTCGAGCTGTTCCTGGGGAGTGACGGCCACGTATTGGCCGGTGGCGTTTTGTTGAGGAAGCGTGCTGGCGTAATGACGGCCGCTGAGTTTTTCGAGTTCGTCGAAAATGGGACGGAAAACGTCCGTCTCGTAGTTGGAGATGCGTACGTTGCTGAACTCTGCGAAGTTGCGCGTGCCTTGGATAATAGAGCAGACGCGTTCAAAACCCATACCAGTATCCACGTGCTGGGCAGGGAGGGGCGAAAATGAGCCGTCAGGGTTGGCGTTAAACTGGATGAAGACGAGGTTCCAGATTTCGATGCACTCACTTGAGCCCATGTTGACAAGGGCACCCTTGGTGTCGCCCGAGGGGGTGAGGTCGACGTGCAGTTCCGAGCAGGGGCCGCAGGGACCGGTGTCGCCCATCATCCAGAAGTTGTCCTTCTTGTTGCCGTTAACGATGTGAACCGCTGGATCCAAACCGACGCTACGGAATAGGTCGGCCCAGAGTTCCCAGGCTTCCTGATCGCGGGAGGCAGGGTCGCCGAGTGCGGGGTCGGGTTGGTAGATGGTGGCGTAGAGTCTCTGCGGCGGGAATTTCCAGATGACGACGATAAGTTCCCAAGCCCATTGGATGGCTTCTTTTTTGAAGTAATCGCCAAAGGACCAGTTTCCCAACATTTCAAAGAAAGTGTGGTGATACGTGTCGAGGCCGACGTCCTCGAGATCGTTGTGTTTACCACCGGCGCGGATGCACTTTTGAGTATCGGCCGCGCGTGTATCGAGGGTGGGCGTGGCGGAGGCCCAGCGCGTCACATCGGGCTGCTTTTGGCCTAGGAAGATGGGAACGAACTGGTTCATCCCGGCGTTGGTGAACAGTAGGTTGGGGGAATCCGGGAGCAGGCTCGAGGAGGGTACGAGGGTGTGTTGTTTCCCCCGAAAGAAATCGAGAAACGATTGGCGGATCTGGGCGCTCGTCATCATGGGTGCAAAAGCGGGCATGGTAGGGAGTCTCAGGGGGAGAAGGCGAGAAGTGAGAATGGGAATCAAGGGGAGGGAATGGGTGGCAATGGAAGAGCGCTAATCAGCAAGCGTCTTTTGCTCTTTCATGGCGGGCTTGTGTCTCCCCTATCTCCCCTTGCTGGATCCCATGCTTCCGAGCCTCCTCTCCCGCTAGCTCACCTGTGAGAGGTCGCTCGCCGGTTTCGCGTGGAGTAGCGCACGGTAGGGTCGGTGAGAGGGCTCTTCCAAGGCGGGATCGCGTTCCACGACCACGAAAGCTGCTCCCCGCGCCTGATGCATCAGGTCGGAGTCACGCGACAGGTTGCCGATGCGTAGTGGCGGCAGGCCGCTTTGGGCGGTTCCCAGGAGGTCCCCGGGACCTCGTAGCTCCCAGTCGGCTTCTGCGATGTCGAAGCCGTTGGAGGTGCGCTCAAGCACCTGCAACTTTTCAAGGGCACCGGGTTCTGCCGCGTTTGTGAGCAAGATGCAGTAGCTCTTGTGAACGCCTCGCCCCACCCGGCCTCGTAGCTGATGCAATTGTGCTAAGCCGAAGCGTTCGGCATTCTCGATGAGCATCAAATTCGCGTTGGGAACGTCGATGCCCACCTCAATCACGGTCGTTGCGATCAGCGCCTTCGTGTTCCCCAAACGAAACTGCTCCATGATGCTCTCTTTTTCCTCAGGCGGAATCCTGCCGTGAAGCAGGGCGCAGGGCATCGGAGCGAGGAGTTGCTGCCACTTTTCAAACTCAGCCGCCGCTGCCTTGGCCTCGGACTTTTCCGAGGCGTCAATCAGCGGATACACCACATAAGCCTGTCTTCCTGCCTCCAGGTGTTCGCGGATAAACTTGGCTGCCTCTGGGACTTTGGAGGCGTCCCGGACGCCGGTGATAATCTTGCCGCGTCCCTTGGGAAGTTCATCCAGCGTAGAAACATCGAGATCCCCGTACAGGCTCATCGTGAGCGTACGCGGAATGGGCGTAGCCGTCATCACGAGCATGTCCGGACACCGGCCCTGCGCCCGGAGGGTGGCGCGTTGGAGGACGCCAAACTTGTGTTGTTCGTCGATCACCGCGAGGCCGAGGCGCGAGAAAAGTGTTTTGCTGTGCAATAACGCATGGGTGCCGACAACGATATGCGGTGGCTCTTGCGCAGGCGCGGTTGGTCGCTCGCCGCTTCCCGACACGAGCGCTTGCTGCCACCGGTCATGATCAAAAAGTGGCATCGGTCCGGATTCTTCGCGTCGATTTCCCGTGCGCAAAGCCACTCGAATGCCCAGCGGCGTGCAGAGCCTTTGGAATTGGAGATAATGCTGTTCCGCGAGAATCTGCGTAGGTGCCATGAGGGCGGCTTGGAAACCTGCTTCAACGGCTAGCAGCATCGCAGATAGGGCGACGAGCGTTTTGCCGGCACCGACGTCTCCGTGCAGTAATCGGTTCATGGGACGTTCGGACGCCATGTCCGCGCGAATCTCTGCAATGGAGCGTAACTGTGCGCCGGTGAGCGGGAAGGGCAGGTTGGCGTGGAGACGTTCAAGGAGAACAGAGGATGCGGCGTGGCAGAGACCGGGTTCCGCTTGTTGCTGGGCGCGTCTCTGCGCGATGAAGAGCTGCATACCAAAAAACTCGGTGAGCACGAGGTGTTTCCGTGCCCGAGCGAGGGCTTCAAACGAGTCTGGGAAATGGATTTGGCGGAGTGCTTCGACGCGCGGGAAGGCGTCCAGGTTGGCTGGTATAAGATTGGGAAGGTGCGCTGCCTCAAGCAGTTGCAAGGCCTCCCAAATGAGCCAGCGGAGCATCCGTGTAGACAGTCCTTCGGTGGCCCGGTGGATCGGTACGATGCGCTGGAGGTGCAGCGAACCGCCGGATTCGTCCTCTAAGACTTCGAATTCTGGTTGCTCGAAAACGATTTGGCGGCCGCGTCGTTTAGGTTTGCCGTAAATAACAAGGCGTGAGCCTGTTGCGACTACTTTTTCTACCCAAAACAGATTGAACCAACGGACCGTGATTTGGCCGGAAAGTGCGCCTCCATTTTCTTCGACAAGCAGCACCTCGAAGTTGCGAGCGCGGCCCCGGCGTTGGATTGTGGTGGCTTGGACCACGCCGCACACGCATACCGGAGTGTCCGATTCCTCGCGGGGAAAGCGGTCGAATCGGGAACGGTCTTCCCAGCGCTTGGGAAAATGGGAGACGAGATCCCCCAGGGTCTCGAGGCCAAACCGAGTGAGCTGTCTAACCCGTTGTGGCCCAATCCAGGGCAGCTCATTCAGCGGCGTTTCCCAGCGCATAGTGCAGGTTTTAAGGATTCACAGCCTAGTGGGCAGTACGGTGAAATTGTTTGGCTTGCTGTAAGGTCCAGGCTGGCAACCGAACCGGAGGCTTCGGAAGAAATCGGATGGTGGTGACAGGAGCGTAGCGGCTGGAACCACCGGTCTCTAATTTCTGGCAAGCCTGCGGTTCGGAGCGCTTTTTGGGGCGACAGAAGACCCCAGAAAGCGCCCTAACCGTCTATTTGGTAGAGGGTTCGTCGAGCTTGGCTTTCACCGCAGTCTCAATTTCTGCGTACAGCTCGGCGTTATTTTTGAGGACTTCCTTGGCGGCGTCGCGGCCTTGTGCCAACTGCGAGCCCTTATAGGACAACCAGGAGCCACGTTTTTCGACAATGCCTTGTTCCAGAGCTAGATCCAACAGGGCACCCGTGGAAGAAATGCCTTCGTTGTACATGATGTCGAACTCAGCTTCCGTAAACGGAGGCGCAACTTTGTTTTTCACCATCTTCACCTTCGTGCGGTTGCCGGTGACCGTGCCGTCAGCAATTTTAATCGCACCGATACGCCGGATGTCGCAACGCACACTCGCGTAGAACTTAAGCGCCTTCCCGCCTGGTGTCGTTTCGGGGTTGCCAAACATGACCCCGATCTTTTCGCGGATTTGGTTTGTGAAAATGACCACCGTGCTGGCCTTGGAAATCAGGGCGGTGAGCTTACGCAGCGCGGAGCTCATGAGACGTGCTTGGGCGCCTACGGTGGCGTCACCGATGTCGCCTTCGAGTTCTGCCTTGGTGACGAGCGCTGCGACGGAGTCTAACACGATGACGTCCAAAGCATTGGAGCGGACAAGAGTTTCGCAAATGCGAAGCGCTTCTTCCCCGGAAGAAGGCTGGGAAACCAGTAGTTCTTCGATGTTCACGCCCAGTTTCTTGGCGTAAGCGGGATCCAGAGCGTGTTCCACGTCGATAAAACCAGCCAGTCCACCCATTTTCTGGGCCTGAGCGATGACCGTGAGTGTCAATGTGGTTTTTCCAGAGGACTCTGGGCCGAAGATTTCAACGATACGTCCCCGAGGGAAACCCCCAACGCCCAAAGCTCTGTCGATCAGAATGTTGCCTGTGGGGATGACTTCCACATCCATCTGTTGCGCCGAGCCCAACCGCATGATTGCTCCATCACCAAAGTCCTTGTGGATCTGTTGGAGGGCGATATCGAGGTTCTTGTTGCGGGCGGCGGTCGCCTTGCTGTCGTCCGGAGTTGCGTCGGGTTTTTGTGCCATAAAAGATATGCCCGAACGCTACACCCGCCGGACGCTCTGCAAAGGGGAATTATGGGGGGATGCGCGTCCAAAAAAAAGACGGGAGTCCACGCCCTGTGAGGGTGGCTCCCGTCTTTTCTAAGAAGGCGTCGAGTTTTTTAGAAGTCGAGGATCGCGCGAACGCCAATGACCCAAGCGTTGTTGTTGAGGGAGGAGCCGCCGGGATGGCTGATGTATTGCAAGTCAGGCTGGACGCGGAGGTAAGGCTGCACCGGGATCTGGTAGGAGAGCTCGGTGATGGCTTCGCGATTGAGCGAATTGCCAGCTGAGTCGCTCTGGTGGGGGCTGAACTTGTTGCGGGCGTAAGCGAGCCCGACTTTGTCGTCGGAGGTGGCGAGGCCTGTGTAAACAACGCCAGCTTGGATGGTGTTGTCCATGGGGCTGCTGCCCTTGGGGGCCATCGTGCCGCGCAAGAAGGTGCTGAGGCCTTCCGTGGACTTTGGTGCTTTCTGCCACACCATTTGGTCGATCACGAAGTAGGAGGACGTGCTGGAGCTATGCTGGTTGCCGTTTCCTGAAACATCCGCAAAGTCGTCGGTATGACGCAGGAAGCCCGCGCGCACCGCGCCGGGATAAGCGCAGTTCGAACGCTGATAACCCACTTCGCCCGTGTAAAGCGTGCCTTCGCTCTTGCGGAGGGCCCAATCGGTGCCGTGGCGTGCTGCACCGCCGATCTGGCCGTTGGAGGGGTCGGCAAAGTCGCCAGAGGAGGGATTTCCGTCGTAGATACCTGCCATGCCGTAAAGACCTTCGAGAGGCTCGACGCGTAGCCGAATACCAAGGCCACCCACGGGATAGTCGGCGATGGGCATCGCGGTGTAGGGCGGGTTAGGGACGCCGAACGTGCTGTTGATGAAGAGCGCAGCAGAGTCCGTGACGCCGAATTCATCGTCCACACGCATCTGTCCGACTTTCAACGCGAGTTTGCCTTCTGCGAATTTCTGTTCTACCCAGAAATCTACGAGGCGGTAGGTGTCGAAGGCGTCGATGTTGGAGAAGATAGATTTATCGCCCACATTGCGGAGCGTTCCGCTCGTGCCATGGGGATAAAGTCCGCTGATACGGAAGGTTGCATCGGACCAACCAACGGCCTTTTCCAAATTGACGTCCAGAGACATCTTGAGCAACCCGTCGAATACGGCGCTCCGGCGCATACCGCCTTTGACGTTGCCAAAGAGTTCGGCGGTGTAAGAGGCGTTAATTTCGTACCCGTGCTCTTTCAAAGTGGAACGCACGCCGCCCCAGTCGCCTGTGAGTCCGGGGAAGTTGGGTGCTTCGTCTTTTTTGGCGCAGGAACCGTCTTTGCAACAGCTATCGCCGGCGATAGCGGCACCTGTGAGTAATGCGGCGGCGCTGAGAGCAGCGGCGGCGGCTTTGGAGTGGGAGGTGATCATCATAGGGGTGGTGTTTGGGTTGGCACGCGGGCTTTTGGGGAAGCAGCGAGTTTGGCAATAATGAGAAACACCTTGTGTATCTAATTCAAGGCATCTGTTTAGCCATCCACGCTGCCACCTTGGTTAGATTGCGCGCTTCAATGTGCCTTTCAGGGGTTCCACGTTGAAAAAGCGCACCATCTTTCCAAACCCAGGCTTGCGCTGGATAGGGGCCAACCTTCTGAGGGTCGCTCCAAGTGTGCAATGCTAGCACCCGTGGCGAGAGCGCCGCCGCGATGTGCATGGGGCCGCTATCTACACTGATGGTCCAAGTCGCATGGCGGAGCACGGCTGTGAGCTCCGGCAGAGAGGTCCGGTTGAGCCAGTTTTCCACATTGGGCAGCGGCGCAGGCGCAGTGTCAGCGCGTCCTAAGAGGACAATGCGTGCAGGTGCCAAGGCCTTGCAAAGAAGCGTCACCTCATTCAGGGAGAGGGATTTACCTTGTCCTCGGGAAAAGGGATGTAGGGCGATAAAGGGCTTTGAGCATTCAAAACCAGCAGGCAGACTGGAGGGTGGCAAGGTCCATTCCAGGGGTGCCGGTGGCTGTGGCACAGGTACGCCCAGTGCCCGAACAAGCGCGAGATACCGGTCCACGGCGTGCTGGGAACGCCGTACAGGCGCGGCGGCGTCGTAAAAGAAGCGGGCACCTTCTCGAGCGTCAGAGAGGCCATAAAAATGGGCGCGGCGGCACAGTCGACCAATGACGGCGGAACGCAGTAGGCACTGGAAATCTAGCACAAGGTCAGCCTTGTGCGCGGGTGCAAAGGAGCGTGCCCAAGAAAGCATGCGTAGAGGACCGAGCGGGCCGCGAAACTTTGGGCGCGGGAACAGGAGCACCTCGTCCACCACAGGGTTGTGTTGGAGAAGAGGTGCCCACTCGGGGTTCACTAGCCAACGGATCCGTGCCTTGGGCCAGTGCCGCCTGAGGGCGGCGACTGCGGGGAGTGTGTGAATGACGTCCCCCAGCGAACTAGGCTTCAGGATGAGGATGGTCCCGGGTGGTTCGGGAAGCTGGAACGCCGTTCTCACGCGGAGCGGGTTGCGAGATCAGCGCCCTTCAGCGAGACGGCTTGCGAGGCGTTCAGGAAGACCGGCGGCGAGGATTTTGTTTTGAGTGGTTTGAATGTCGTATTCAACCCGACGCCATTCCACGGTGTGGGTGGCGGGGGTGTACAGGACGTAGGAGGCGCGCCAATCGTGGTCACGGGGTTGGCCGACGGAGCCTGCGTTCAGGAAGTACTTCTTTCCGGGCTCGATGATGAGCGAGGAAGCAGGGACTTCGTTGATGCGCACATCGCGCACGTAAGCGCGTGGGACGTGCGTGTGGCCGTAAAAGCACAGTTGGGTGCACTGATAGCTGAAGCTCGCGGAGGCGTCTAAATCCGAGATGACGTAGCCCCAGCTCGTCGGAGAATCGAGCGTGGCGTGGACGATGGTAAAGTTGCGGACGAGGCGACTGAACTTTAAGGCGCGTAGCCAGTCTTTTTGACTTTGGGTAAGCTGGTCCCGCGTCCATTGGATAGCGCGAGCGGCCAGGGCGTTAAAGTAGGCAAGATCAGTCCACTCGGCGGATTGCTCGTCGTGATTACCCTTCACAACCGGACATTGCAGGTCGCGAACCATTTCCAGACAAGCGCACGGGTCGGCGTTGTATCCGACGATGTCGCCCAGACACACGTATTCTGTCGCATCGTTGGCGCGTGCATCGAGGAGCACGGCTTGGAAGGCTTCGAGATTTGCGTGGATGTCGCCAAATATCGCGTAGCGCATGGGGGAAAGACAAGGGGCGGTCGCGGTCTGTTTCGCGTGCGGTGTGGAAAGTGCGCTGAGGCGTGGGGTAGGCGTGGGGTGTTGGACGGGTGCTGAAGGCGTCGACCCTGCGAGTTCCGCCAGATTAGCGGGCTGGCGGGGGATCGCTGGGTTCAGGTGCCGCTTTAGGAACATAGGCACGTTGGGCTATCGGAACAGCCAATTTTTGTTCCAACTCCTGTACGAGATGGACGAGGGTGGGCACTCTCTGAGCAGGTCCCTCGTCGTAAAGGGCGCGTAGTTGGGTGTAGGCCTCGTTTTCGCGGCTGGGCACTCGGGCGAGTTCATAAGCGGCAAAACGTCTCAGGTAGCCCATGGCACCGGGCTTGATTGCTGCAATGGCATACGCCTCAGCGGCACTCGCGTGGTTGCTCAGGCGTCGGTTGTACAAGTCCCCCAGCCTTTCCCAAAGCCGGGAGCTTTCTGGGTTAAAGGCCAGGCCGTCCTTCAAAAAGCCTTCTCCAATGTGAATGAACTCTAACTCAGCTTTACGGCGCAACGCTGCCACGGGCTGGTGTTTATCGTCCATACGTCGGCTTGTGGCTGCGTCGTAGGCCATGTGAAAATGGGCCATTTCCCAGAATAAAACTGCTTTAGGTTGCAGTTGCGTGGCGGAGTGCAGCAGGAGCTCCATTCGGGACCAGGCGGTTTGTTCAAAGGCTGTTCCCGCTCGAATCCAGAGCAAATCTGCCATGAGCGCGCGGAATCCGCTCAGCGCGGCGATGAACCCGCCCTGGCCCAGTTGGGTGCGTGAGTTCAGATTGAGCCGAGCCATTTGAAAGCCTGCGGTCCGTTGGGTTTGGAGCAGGTGTTGTTCAAGCGGCGTTTTTAAAAGCCCGAAGCTCAGCAGAATAACGGCGACCAGAAGCACTTTTTTCATGCGTATGAAAGGCGGCTATAGCTCTTTGGACGCGAAAACAACCTGTGCCAGTAGAAAATAGACGGCGATGTACAGTACCCCAAACCCGCTCACTTGCCAAAATAGACCGGCCGGTAAAACAGTGCCGACTGCGACTTCATCCACCACGTTGAACATTTGGAGGTCTGGAAACAGGAGAGCCACGGCGGCGGACAAGACTTTCAAAAAGGCAGTGGCTTCCCCGCCTGCAAGCCACGCTTCTCGGGCGATTCCTTGGACGTGTCCGATGAGGTAAACCACGACCGAAGTTAGGATCGTGAATACAGAAGAAGTGGCGAACGTGGAGATGAAGAGTGTCAGGGTGGAACACAGCAGAGCCTTGAGCAGAATCAGGGCGATTGCCGGAATAAGACTGACCTGGAAAGCGGCTGCGTGCACCGCCGCTACCGCTTGAGCGAGTAGTTCGGGGGGGGTGCTCAATGTGAGTTCGTTAATCTCCTGCTGCTCTCGAACCCCTAGCACCCCGGCAAACATCGCACTCATGAGCAGTACAGCGACTGTCAGCAGCAGAAACACGCCACTGAGTTTGCCAAGTAAGTATTCAAATCGGGACACGGGTTTTGCGAGAATCGTGTAGAGGGTGCGGTCTTCCTGATCTTTGGGAAGCAGGTTAGCGGTGCACGACAGACCCAAGAGCCAGCTGAAAATGCTCATGGCACCGAGGCCGACGTCCTTGAGAACTTGGAGCGGGTTTTGGAAGCTGAATTTTACCGTGAAAATGGAACTCCCAATCACGAGGAGGGCGAACAGCAATAGAAAGTAAAATACCTTCAGTCGAACGAGTTCCAAGAGTGTGTTGTGCGCCAGGGCGATCACCCGGCGAGGCGAAAACAGGTGGTGTGCGGGGGCGGCGTGCATCAGAAAAAGGCGGGTGCAGGTGAGAACTCAGGCTTGGTTTCGGGTGACTTCCAGAAAGTACCGTTCCAGGTCGGCGTGCGGTTTGCGCTGGGCGAGAATGCGCGTGTTCGAGGATTGGGCGAGGGTCGCGAGCGCTTCTAAAAAGGCGGGTGTGGCGTTTTCGAGCACCAGTTCCGTTTGGTTTCGAGTGGAGACGAGATCCTCGATGCGCCCCTCTGCGACGAGGCAGCCTTGGTGCAGAATGCCGACACGGTCACAAATTTCCTGCACTTGGCTAAGCTGATGTGAGCACAACAGAACGGTGATGCCTTGCGCCTTGAATTGGAGAATCAGATCGCGGATGTCATGGGAACCGGCGGGATCGACGCCCGCCGTGGGTTCATCCAGCACAAGCAAACGTGGGTCGCCGACAAGCGCTTGTGCCAGACCGATACGCTGGAGCATCCCCTTCGAGTAGCCGCCCAAACGGCGGTCGGCGGCCTCGCTGAGGCCCACGGTTTTGAGCAATGCGCGTGCTTTGTCGTTTAATGCTGTGCCGCGAAGGCCGCATAGTTTTCCAAAGAAAAGCAGTGTTTCTAAGCCCGTGAGGTACTTGTAAAAGTAGGGGTTTTCAGGTAAAAATCCGACCTGCTCTCTGCTCTCTACCTGGCGTGAATCCATTCCAAAGAGAGAGGTGGTTCCCGAAGTGGGACTCACAAGGCCGAGAACTATTTTCATCGCGGTGCTTTTTCCCGAACCGTTCGGTCCGAGTAGCCCGTACACCTCGCCCGCGGGGATTTCTAAAGAGATGTCCTGAAGTGCGTGCACCGGTTCGCGGCGGAACGGCACTTGGAATTGTTTGGAGAGATTACGAATGGAAATAGCTGACGCAATCACGGGAAATGTCTTAAGTATAAAGGCGGTTCAACTAGATACCAAGTGTCATGCGTGCCGTGGCATTTTCAACCCCCAACGCTTGTCCCAAGTCATGCAAATGCTGCCCCGGCTCCTCGCCCTCCTTCTCTTGTTCGGTTCGACTGTCATCGCCGATACTCCCAAACCTCTGCGGGCCCTTCTGATTGCCGGCGGCTGCTGTCACGATTACGAAAACCAGAAGCGCATTCTCACAGAAGGCATTTCTGCCCGGGTGCCCATTGTGTGGACTGTGGTGCACGACGTTGAGATGGTCGATGGCAAGGATACTGCGGCCGTGCGGGATCACCTTTCCTCGGTGTACGCGAAGGAAAACTGGGCCGAGGGCTATGACGTGGTCGTGCACGACGAGTGTTACGGCGAGATGAAGGATCCGGCGATGCTTGCCCGCATTACGAAGCCACACTCCGAGGGCGGAGTGCCCGCAGTGTTTCTTCACTGCTCAGTGCATAGCTACCGTAAGGCGGCTGATGCAGATGCCAACCTCTGGCGCGATCTTCTCGGCTCGAAAAGCATGTACCATGAAGCCGCTGCCGTTCTCACGGTCAAACCGACGGTGCCTCAGCACCCGGTGATGGCAGGTTTTCCAGCTGAGTTCGTGACTCCGGAAAAAGACGAACTCTACATTATCGAGAAACTGTGGGACACCGCCACGGTTCTGGCCACGTCACACAGTGACAAGCTGAACAAAGAGAACCCGGTCGTCTGGGTCAACGAGGCCGGCAAGGTGCGCTCTTTTTCCACAAGTCTGGGTCATTCTAACCCGGTTGTGGCCTCGTCCGAGTATCTCGAACTAGTCAGCCGCGGGATTTTGTGGGTGACCGGCCGTCTCCAGAAGTAAGTTTGGTTGCAGATGGGTACGGGCGGTGGGCGGTGAGCGGGTGGGGAGACACGGACTGGGCGCCCTCCCCCGCCCTGGGGAAGATTACTCGGTGGGAGGTTCCGTTGCGGGGGAGTCCGCAGCGGGCTCGGCGGCACGGCGGTCTTCGAGCATTTTGTCCAGGGACGCGACGTCGTCCCAGGGAAGACGTTTGCGCTGGTACTTTCGCCACAGGATGTCCCGCAATTCTTCGAGGTCTTCGAGGCTGGGCGTATCGTAGTAGGTCCACACGGCCTCTGAGCGCAGTTTGGCTTGGAAGCGCCAACGGCCTCCGAACCGTTCGGCCCGAGCTTCTCGTTTTTCACCGTCAGTGACGGTTTTCCAGACGTGAACATTTCTCATGTCCATAGCGTGCCTGTCTCGGGCCGTTCTTTCCACGGGAAACATTCGGATCTGCGGGTTTTGGAGTGGAGCATGGACGCGGCCTGTTGAGAATACGGGGCATCGTGAAAGAGTTCGCAAAAATCCTGGCTTACTTGGGTGCTGTTTTAGTGGGAGGCGCTCTCCTGGCGCCGGCTCTTTACGGTGCGGCTCACGCTCTGATGGCTGCGGGCTGGCTTTTGGTTCTAAAAAAGTACGCCTTTCAAAAGTATTTCAACCGAGCAGTGCTGGTCGTTGCCGTGGCGTTGTTCTGGCCTTTGGTGCGCTGGCTCGGGGTGCGGGGCTGGACGCCGCCCGCCTTCCGGCCCGATCCGCTGTGGCGGCGACGTTTATGGTTGGGTGCCGGCATGGGTGCGGGGGCGATGTTGGTGCTAGCCTGGGGCTATTTGGCGAGTGGCGTGTACGTCTGGGATGCGCTGCCTTCGACCGGCGTCTGTTTCAAGGTCCTGTTCTCGGCGGTAACGGTGGCGGTTTTGGAGGAAAGCCTGTTTCGGGGCGGCATAAGCGGGCTTTTAGAACGGGCGCGAGGCCGGACCGTGGCGTTATGGTGTACGAGTGGACTGTTCGCGATGGTGCATTTCTTGAAGCCGGATCCGGCGGTGCAGGTGGAGACGGTACGGTGGCTGTCGGGTTTTGAATTGGTGCCCCACATGTTTCATCAGTTCGCGCAGCCGCTCTTATTCCTGGGTGGGTTTGGCACCCTTTTGGTGCTGGGGCTGGTATTAGGCTTGGCGGTGCAACGAACGGGCTCGCTTTGGGTGAGCATCGGATTTCATGGGGGGCTTGTTTTGGTGAAGCTCCTGTTCTCCAAGGCTGCTGAACGAAAGCTCGAAATGCTGCCTTGGGTGGGGCCGGAGCTTCAAATTGGGCTGGCGCCGGTCGCCGTCCTGCTTTTCGCGGGAGTTGTTTTGTGGGTGATGACGAAGCCTGAGCCCAGTGCGAAGATCGTCTGAGTGCGCTTTGTTCCACGTGGAACACGCCCCCGCCCCCATGCTTTACCTCGATCACAACGCCACCGCCCCGCTCCACCCAGCCGCCCGCGCCGCCTGGCTAGACGCTCACGACCGTTTTCCTGCCAACCCAGCGAGCGCCCATCGCCTCGGGCAGCGCGCCGATTTCACTCTGGAAGCCGCCCGCGAAACCCTCGCCGCCCTTCTCGACTGCCCTTCTCAATCCCTGGTCTGGACAAGTGGTGCCACAGAAGCCGCAGCTACGATCCTTGCCCATCTCGCCGCAGTTTCCCCGCCCGAGGCGCCGCTCTGGATTTCCGCGATCGAACATCCCTGCGTGAGTGAAGCCGCCGCTTATTGGTTTCCTAACCGTGTACGGGAGCTCCCTGTTTCTCCGAGCGGTCGTCTGGAGCTCGCCCCTTTGGCCGGGGCTCTGACCGGTCCCCGTCCCGCAGCGGTGGTTCTAATGGCGGCCAATAACGAGACGGGTGTCCTCCAGCCCTGGCAGGAAGCGCTTGCCGCGTGTCGGGCGAGCGGCGTTCCGTTTGTTTGCGATGCGACTCAATGGTTGGGGCGTCTCCCGGCGCGTGGTCTGGGTGCATGCGACTATCTGTTTGCCAGCGCCCACAAATGCGGTGCGCCTGTGGGAATCGGTTTTTTAAAAACCAACACGCCCTTGGGTGCTTTGTTGCGGGGAGGCGCTCAAGAAGAAGGTCGGCGTGCAGGCACCCGGGATGTGGCGGGCGCGGTGGCTTTGGTCGCCGCCTTAGAGGCGTGCGGGGAGCGGTTTCAGGAGGTGGAAAACCGTCTGGCGTTGCGTGCGCAGGTGGAGTCGGAGTTGCTTCGCGCGGCACCTGGGGCGCGCGTGTTGGGTGCGGGCGTGGATCGGCTTTGGAACACGTGCACGCTTTTGCTCCCCGCTTTGGGGGATTGTCGCCAGCGTTGGGTGGTTCGCTTGGACGCGGCAGGCGTGGCTGCTTCTGCGGGGTCGGCGTGCGCGAGCGGCCAAGAAAAACCGTCGCGTGTGTTAGCCGCCATGGGCGTAGCAGCGCAGGAGAGCGACCGGTCGGTTCGCTTCAGTGCGGGTTGGGACACAACGCCCACGGATTGGGCGGAGTTAGTGCGGCGGACGGAAGCGATTTGGTCCCGGTGGGGGGTGCGCGGGTAAGCGGGACCTGTGATGGGGGTGCGCTCCCCCGGTTTGAGAGAAAAATACCCTCGAAAACGCCAGAAATGGCCCTTAAAGGGGTCAGTATACGGCATAGAGGGTGACTATAGCGGACGGGTGGTGAAAAATTGCCTCAGAACTGGCATTGTTCCACGTGGAACACGGCCTGTCCTTGGCTTGGGCCTCTGGTCTGCTATGCTTGGGATGCGTTCTCCGGTCCCCCTCCCACGAACCGCTCAGCCACCTCGCACCCTACTCTTCATGTACACTCTCCCCACCCGCTACGATGTGATCGTCCTCGGCGCCGGACACGCCGGAATCGAGGCCGCCCTGGCCGCTGCGCGTCTCGGGTGCTCGGCGCTATTGCTGACTCAAAACCTGGACTCCGTCGGGCAGATGTCTTGCAATCCAGCAATCGGCGGTCAGGCCAAGGGTCAGATCGTGCG
Source organism: uncultured Spartobacteria bacterium (assembly GCA_903916085.1). GTDB lineage: Bacteria > Verrucomicrobiota > Verrucomicrobiia > Chthoniobacterales > Chthoniobacteraceae > Chth-196. The sequence goes on along the minus strand of CAIWVL010000046.1, from coordinate 15,271 downwards.
TGAGATTGACGCTCTGGGCGGCCTCATGGGATTGAATACCGACGCCACGGGAATCCAGTTCCGGATGCTAAATGCTCGGAAAGGTCCGAGCGTTCGGTCTCCCCGCGCGCAGTGCGACAAGAAGGCGTACCAGTTTCGGGCCAAGGCGGAGTTGGAGCGCACGTCTGGCTTGACGCTTTGTCAGGGCAACGCGGTGCGGATTCTGCGGGATGACGATGGGGCGTGTGGTGTGGAGACGAGTTTGGGGCTAAGGATTTTGGGGCGTTCGGTGGTGGTGACGACGGGAACTTTCATGCGGGGGTTGCTGCATATCGGGCTTCAGAACGCGGCGGGTGGAAGGCTTGGCGATAGTGTTTCCACCTTGAGCGACAGTCTGCGGGAATTGGGGTTTGAGGTGGGTCGTTTTAAGACGGGGACGCCTTGCCGGTTGAACGGCCGGAGCATTGATTTTTCAAAGTGCGAGGTCCAGGGCGGCGATGAAATTCCGGTCCCGTTTTCGAGCTTGCCGGAGCGGATTGGGGGTGGAGGAAACGACATTTTCACCCTGAACCGGTGGTGTGCGGGTGTGTTCCACGTGGAACAAATGCCCTGCTGGAGCACCTACACTAACCCCGCGACCCACGGGATTATCCGCGATAACCTTCATCAATCTCCCCTCTACGCCGGGCACATTGAAGGCGTGGGGCCGCGCTATTGTCCGTCCATCGAAGACAAGGTGGTGCGCTTTGCGGAGAAGGATCGGCATCAGCTGTTCCTCGAACCCGAAGGTCGTCATACTGAGGAATTCTACGTCAATGGCATCTCAACCTCGCTCCCGCTGGAGGTTCAATACGCCTTTCTGCACACTGTGCCGGGTCTTGAAAACGCCGTGATTCTCCGGCCTGGGTACGCTGTCGAATACGATTACTGCCCGCCGACGCAGCTCCATTCTACCCTCGAAACGCGGCGCCTACCCGGGTTGTATTTCGCGGGTCAAATCAATGGAACCTCTGGCTACGAGGAAGCCGCTGGCCAAGGACTTCTAGCCGGTGCCAATGCTGCCCTGAAGGTGCTCGGAAAAATGCCTCTGATTCTGAGCCGGGCGGATGCTTATCTGGGCGTTCTGGTGGATGACCTCGTGCTCCGCGGTACCGAGGAGCCGTACCGGATGTTCACCAGCCGTGCCGAGCACCGGTTGCTTTTGCGTCACGATAACGCCGATTTGCGGCTGACTCCCCTGGCCCGGGAGGCGGGTTTGGTGGATACCGAGCGCGCGGACCGGGCGGAAGCGCGCCGTCGTCAGCTCGCCGAACTTGTGACTTATGCGGAGCAAACGCGGCATGGCGAGGGGCGTGTGGCGCAGTGGTTGAGACGTCCAGAGACGGATTGGCGCGAGTTGCCGGAGGAAATCCGGCGTCCCTTCCCAGCGGAAGCTTGGGATGCGGTGGAGATTGATTTGCGCTACGCGGGGTACATTAGCCGCCAGCACATGGCGGTTGAGAAGTTGCGTTCCCAGGACGGGCGGGCGTTGCCGCCGGATTTGGATTACGCGCGGGTGCGAGGTTTACGGATTGAGGCCCGGCAGAAACTCGAGAAGTTCCGTCCTGCAACGTTGGGACAGGCGGGTAGGATCAGCGGCGTGACGCCATCGGATTTGGCGTTGTTGGGGTTGTTGTTGGACAAGCCTCGGGCGGCGTGGCATGAGCCAGAACCCACCGGGGACGTGGCGTAGGCTTGGCGTTGTTCCACGTGGAACAACGGACCCCGAGAGGCGCAGAGTGCTGCTTTTGATGGGAGGTGTCCGCTATGGACACCTTCCCCACCTGCCGGAGGCCCCTTCTAGGGGTAATTCCGGCGGTTTTAGTCTGTTTTTTGGCCGTTTTGCGCGCAGATTTCCTTTCGCTCTCCGCGCTCTCCCCTGTGGCTCCTCGGAAATCTGCTTCACCCGCCGCTCAACGTTTTACCTATCGCACCGCCGCCCACACACGGTGGACGTCGTCATGTTCGTCCAAGGCTTCTAAAAACTCGGCCACTTCAGATTGCTGCGCTTCCGTGAGCTCTGGGAAGTTCTTGGGGAGATAGCCCATTTCCGAAGTTACAATCGTCCAGCCATGCGCTCCCAGCCACTTCGAAACAGAATGCAGGTCTGTGCGCTCCGTGATGAACCGGACCCCGAGCGCATCCGCTGGGATGTCGTCGTTCTGTTCGTGCGTGAGGGGTTCAAAATTTTGAGCCCCGGCCTCGATCGCAGCTTCCTCGGGATCCACCCCGTCGGCAGCGTGGTGGGCTTCCACGAGCCCCACGTGATCAAACAGGAACTTGTTACTTCCGGGCGCACCAAGCTGTCCTTTTTTGAATAACACTCGGATCTCGGGTGCCGTGCGGTTATTATTATCGGTGAGGACTTCCACAATGAGCGGGATTTTGTGCGGGGCATAGCCTTCGAAGGCGACCTCCTCCATGAGCATCTTTTCTCCCCCAAGCCCCGCGCCTTTCTTAATGGCGCGTTCAATCACGTCTCGGGAGACGGATTCTCTGCGCGCTTTTTCGATGGCTGCGAACAGCCGAGCATTACCGTCCGGATCGGGGCCGCCCATTTTGGCGGCGACGGCGATTTCCTTGACGAGTTTCCCCGTGGCGGCGGAGCGTTTCTTTGCGTTAACCTGACGTTTGGCTAGTAACCACTGGCGACCCATAAGGCTTTGGAGTATAGCAGCCGCTTTCCCCCGAGGTAAACAGCATTTGCCAAGCGCCCGCCTCTTGCGCTGGGATCAGGCCATGCGCGCTTTTACCAGCTCTTTCACCGTTCAGACGCACGGCAAGGGTACCTACGAAATCACCAACCCCGTCGCCCGTCTCCTCCAGGAAAGCGGTGTGCGCACTGGTACAGTCACCGTTTTCATCCAGCACACCAGCGCGAGCCTTGTCATTTATGAAAATGCAGATCCCACCGCCCGCCACGATCTAGCCGCTTTTTTTGAACGTTTGGTGCCCGAAGACACGGACTACTTCGTGCACACCGACGAAGGACCGGATGACATGCCGTCGCACCTACGCATGGTGCTTACCCGCACAAGCGAGGTGATTCCCGTTGCGCAGGCGAGGCTTCAGCTGGGCACGTGGCAGGGAATTTTCCTTTTTGAACACCGCCGCGCCCCGCATCAACGCACCCTAGTCGTCTCGATCCTGGGCGAGTAAACGCTCCCCTGCCCTCGTCTGTATTTCTAGCTCGTACTATCTAATAGCTGCACGCTATTCCGCCCCTTGGCTTGTACAATACCCTGCGTACCGTTAAAAACGGCCCCATGCACAAAAACGAGATGCGGTTGGATCCGCTGACGGATGAGTGGACGCTTTTTTCAGAGGCTCGCGCGCATCAGGCTCCGGCGGCTTCTGTGCTGGAGGAAAACGCGGCACAAACGGCTGCAAACCCTTTTTTGGCCGGGCTGGAACAGTACTCGCCACACACTCTTCACCAGGTGACTGCTGATGGGCAATGGAAGGTACGCGTCGTTCCGAATCGCGCGCCAGTGCTCCGCGTCGAAGGTGATCCGACCCGTCATAGCGACGGTTTCTATGACCACATGGATGGTTTAGGCGCACATGAAGTCATTATTGAAACCAGCGATAGCCGCGCTCTCGAACAGCTCGATCTTTGGCAAATTGAACAAGTGCTTGCGGCTTGGAAACTGCGGATGATCGACCTGATGCGTGATGTGCGCTTGCGGGCCTTTTCCGTGGTCAAAGCTGTTGGCAGGCCGGCCGGCGCGCTGCTGCCGCATGCCCTGAGCCAACTCGTGGCCATGGCCGTGATCCCAGCTCGCTTGAAGCGCAAGCTGGAAGTGGCGCGGTCTTTTTATAGTCAGAAGAAACGCTCTATTTTTGAGGACATTCTCAGTGAAGAGCTCCGCACCGGCTCTCGTGTGGTGTACGAAAACCACGGATTCTGCGTATTCTGCCCGTACGCTTCGCGGACACCTTTTGAGCTATCGGTGTACCCAAAACGCCAGAGCCCAGATTATTTCGCGATCACAGACGCCGAAGTGGTGCAGTTGGCGGATGCCTTGCAGGTCGCATTAACGAAGCTTAATGGTGCGTTGGACCATCCCCCTTACCAACTCGCCCTCATCACTGCCCCGACCCGAACTCAGCGCCAAGACCACTGGGGGTCTATTGAGCGCGACTTTCGGTGGCACATTGAGATCCTACCGAGACTCTACCCGAGTGGGCCTTTGGAGCTGGCAACGGGCTCGTGGGTCAACGGCGTTTGGCCGGAAGTCGCGGCTGAATGTTTGCGGGGAATAGGTACCGCTTAAAGAATACGCTTCAGGCGCGTCTTGACTGCATCCGCCCACTTTAAGGCGTCCGGACCGTAGTAGTGGATACCGTCGCCGCCGGACTGGCCCATGACGTAATGGACCATTTTCGAGGAGTCGATGGTTCTAAATTTTTTGCGTTGGCCGATGGAGCAGATCATTTTGGTGACGTCGGCTTGAACGCGGCGGTATCGTTCGGAATCGGGTGGGGTGATCCATACCAGAGTGGGATGGGAATCCGAGTTGAGAATGGTGTCTGCAAAGCGTTCTAGAATGGCGGCGAGTCGATTGAGTGCCTCTGGGCTGGAGCTTCCTTCGAGCACATCAAACCAGTTGGTACCTAGTTGAACCAGCACCACGTTCGGGCGCGCGCTCCGGAGAACGGGGGTGAGCTTCGGGGTGGCAAAGGGTTCGGGCGGCCGCCCTTTTTCGTACTCGGTGTGGACAAAAAGACGCGGAGTTTTGACACGTGCCCCGCATTTGGACAGGAAAGAAGGCTCGCTATCCAACCAGTTTTCTGGGGAGGAGCCGCAGGCGGCGTAAATAAAAACCCGATTCTCACCATACTCTTCAGTCAGGTAAGATTGCATTTCACGGCCAAAGGGCCCTACAGAAAGAGAATCTCCAATCAGCAAAATATTCTGCCGAGAGCCGAACAGCGGAAGCGTGTATCCTGCCTTCGCGGGGGTGGCGGTGAATGCCAATAGAAATACGAGGAAGATGCGGGCTGTATTCATGTGCTTCCTCCTCTATCGAGCCAGAGAGGGAAAACGCGCTTCGTCTTGTTTACGAATGTATGGGCGCAATTCAATTCTTCCGGTTCCTTCACTGCGCTTGATCGACTCCCAAGGTGAGCCTTCAAAATCTAAAAGTTCTAATTTATAAGATTTTCCAACCTTAAACTCGGTGAGTGCCTCGGGCTTTGAGCGGATGTGAGCCGGGTGCATGACTACGATTTCGGATTCGCGGTATTCGCCCGAAAGGACGGAGTCCACATGATATAGATAGCTCACCATGGATTCCTGGTAGGGCAGTAGACGTTCTAATGTCAGAGGCTCGGATTTGGAAAGAAGCGAGGCTTTCACGGTGATCGCCTCGCGGTCTGTGCCGAGGTCACGTCGCTTCTGTGGGGCACCTGCTTTGGTCGCACCGGAGAGAATGGCCTGGCGTGCTGTGGGTTCCACCCGATTGATGCCTCTTGCCACGTCTTGAGATATGATCTTGAACACACCCTCCGCCCACAGATCCATGTCGTGACCGATGAAATGCTCTTTATCCGGCATCGTATTTTTGTAAGGAAACGTGATGAGCGTCCGACTGTCGATGGTTTGTAAAAAAGGACTGGCGTGTGTATTTATACGAGTGAATAGAAAGTTTTGGATCTCAGGAGTGACTCTTCCGGAGACAGGCGGGCAAACCCAATACACTTTTTTTAACGTGGGCGCCTTTTCTGCGAGATGTTCCAGAAAGGGATAAATGTAGGCGCGTAGTTGTACTTCGTGGCGCGCAGGCAGGAGGGTCTTTCCATCACTAAACAGGCTCAAAAGATTGGTGCCGTTTTGAATAATAAGAATGTCTGGATGATGTTCTTCTAATAAATTTTCTAGCTTTGGCACTGGATGAGAGCCCGGGCGGCGGCCTTTTTCCATGCCGTATGTATCTTTGATTTCAGCGGCTTTTTCGCTCTGTTTACCCTCGATGCTCCAGTACCCGCACCCTGTGTGCGCCCGGGCCAAGGGGCCCGTTTTGAGCCAGCTAATGGGTACAGTTCCGCAGGCCATGTAGGTGTAAACCGCAGACACGTCGGGAGAACTTCGCAGTCTGGAGTCTAAAGATTTTCCAAAACCGCAGAGCCCCAGTGAATCTCCAAGGAAAAGAATCGAGGCCCCCCGCCCTCGGGTTGGTGCATTGGCGGTTTGGGGAGTAGGTGCGGCGTGCACTGGGGGGGGCGCTGCCTGTGGTGGCTGCGGGGGTTGCGCCTTCGCGACCGGCTGTGGTTTGTTAGGGGGTTTGGGAGGCTGTGTGTTGGGTGCTGGAGCGTTTGTACAGGGACAGTCGGGATCTGGAGCCGTGGTGTTCTCGGCTGCAACCGTATGAGTCGCGAGAAAGACTGTGGCGAGGCAGCAGATGCTGAGCGGTAAAAGGCGCTTGAGCCAGCGTTCGGCTGGGAGGAAGGAAACGGCATTCATTGCAATCAACGATCAGGCAAAGGGCGAAGTTTATTTCCCTGTGTTGGCACGTGGAGTGAGCGGTATTTTCTGCCAGCCCTGTTCGGCTTCCGTGAACTCGCGAGCTGCAAAGCACCAAATCACCACCTTTTTACCGGCGAGATAGGACGCATCCTTGAGGTTGCGCCGGAATAAGCTCACACGCACCGCGTTAGCGCCTGAACCACGGGTTCCGATCCAGTCTGGGACGCGACCAGATTCCAGGGCGATTTGATCGGGAAATCCGGCGTGTTCCGCGAGAAAATCGTGAAACACAAGAGTATGGCTATCGCCAAGGATGAGGATCGGGCTCGCAACATCAGGAGACAGCGGCTGGTGTTGGGGAAGAGTGATTTCACGCACACGGAGCGCTTCCTGGGTGGTCTTGGAGGCGTGACTCCACTCCAGTAAATCGCCCTTTATTTGGACGTCGCTCCAGCGTTGCGTCAGCGCGGGGGGCGATGCCGGGCTGGCGGGAAGCGCTTGAAGCGCAGCTAGTTGGGTGGCCACGGTTTGTGCGGCGACGACGCACCCAGCGCCGGACCAATGAGAGTCGGTTTTGCAGTACATAGCCTCTCCAGCGGCTTCGTGTTGTGCGAAGGAGGGGCGTAAATCGATACACTGGACTCCTTCCTCCGCGAGGCGGGCGTAGAATTGGCTTAAAGAATCGGTTTGGCGTCCGTGGAGCTCGCCCTCGATTTCTGGAGCAAACTTGGCGTACCACGCTTTGGGAGGCACCGGGACGAGCAACAAACGAATTCCCATTTCAGCGAGTTGCTTATGGAAATCGACAATTGCTGGGAGTGGATCGGCATTCTCGGGTTTTGGGGAGCGGGCGGCTTTGAGGGCGGCTTCCGCCCAGAACGTCGGGAACTGGAGGAAGCGCAGTTCTGAGGTGAGGAAAAGAGTACCGTTTTCTGTTTCCACGACGGGACTGGGCGCTTGAGCGCTTGAGTTGGTAGTTGAGGCGTTTCTCGCGTCCACGGCGATGGAGAGTGCTGGGGCGGCCAGCGCCAGCAGGCTGAGAAGCGTGCGTAAGAAAAAGCGCATCCGGGGCACAATCGTTGTCATCGTTATTTGAAAATGGGCTTCGAGAGTATAAAGGAAACAGCAGTTGGGCTTCCAATCCTGATTTTGCTGACCAGAGTTTTAGTGCCCGCTTCGCATGGTTTTCAGCTCGCACCTTTTTTTGTTTTATTTCCTACCCGTGTCGCTGGCGGTTTACTACCTGCTTGCGGGTGCGTCGCAACGGTTGCGTAATTTGTGGCTGGTGGTGACTGGGTACGCCTTCTATGGCTGGGCGGAGCCACGCTTTATCGTGCTGATGTTTGCGACCACTACGTTTGATTGGTTGTTGAGTCTAGTCATCGCCAGAAACCGCTGGCGTTGGTGGAGTAAATCCGGCGATGTTGCGTCGCCGCCATTGGGAGCGTCTGGTAAGCCCAGTCAAACGCGTAAATGCGCTTTATTGCTTTCTATTTGTAGCAATCTCTTGGCATTGGGTTTTTTTAAGTACTTTCACTTCGGTGTGGAGAGTTGGAATCAAATGACTGCTGCTTTGGGAATATCCTCGGCGAGTATTCAAACGACCTTGCAAGTAGTGCTTCCTTTGGGAATTAGTTTTTATACGTTTCAGGCTCTTAGCTATATTATAGATGTCTATCGGGGTGAAGCGGAGGCGATGGAAAACTTTATCGATTTCTCCTGTTTCGTTTCGATGTTCCCACACTTGGTCGCCGGGCCGATTCTACAATTCTCGTTTTTGGCTGAACAGCTTAAGTCTCGGTCTCTTTCCTTAGACAAATGCGCTCGTGGCGCCGCTTTCTTCCTCCTGGGCCTTAGCAAAAAGGTGCTTCTCGCTAATCCCTGCGGCAAAGTGGCAGATGCAGTTTTTGATGCCGCAACGCGTGGTGTTGTGGATGCGTGGACGGGCGTTACCGCGTATGCACTGCAAATCTATTTTGATTTCAGTGGTTATTCCGACATGGCGATTGGCTTAGGCCTGCTGTTTGGATTTGTTTTCGCTCGTAATTTTAATGCACCTTACTCGGCTGTTTCGATAACAGACTTTTGGAGGCGCTGGCACATTTCTCTTTCTTCATGGCTTAGGAATTATTTGTACATTCCTCTCGGAGGAAACCGGCAAGGAGAAGCGCGGACCTGTTTGAATCTATTTGCTACCATGCTTTTGGGCGGCTTGTGGCATGGCGCGTCGTGGACCTTTGTCCTCTGGGGTGCTCTTCATGGCGCCGTGCTCGCCTTTGAGCGGATCGTCGGGAAAGTCGCACCCGGACTGCGCTTGCCTCTGCTTTTTCGCCGCTCCTTGACGCTGTGTGTGGTGCTTGTGGGTTGGGTGCTTTTTCGTTCGGCAACTTTGAGTGAGGCCTTGGACTATTTGGGCAGCATGTTCGCGTTTTCGCGGGGGCCAGCCGTGGGGCGCGAGATTTTGGGTGGTCCCTGGCAGCAACCCTTTCTGGTGCTGCACTTAGGGGTCGCGGCTTCGGTGGTGGCTTTCGGTCAGCAGACGTGGGAATGGACCCAGTGCCTGTCCTGGCAAAAGGCTGTCGTGGCGCTTCTGTTAGGCTGGGGGGCGGTTGTGGCTCTGCTTACTCAGGACTACAATCCTTTCATCTACTCCATTTTTTAGAATGCACAGCGCCCCGCCAGTTTCTCCAGAGCAGACGCCTGCGCTCCACTCTCCTTTGGCTCCCCGTGAGCAGGAGGCGCAGCGCGATTTGACAGGAACTCGGTTTTCGCGGGGAGCGCGAGTCGTTTTGTGTGTTGGCTTTCTGCTGATGCTGGGTGCTGGTTTTGCTACGGCGCTCTTTATAAAAGCCCCTCATACCTCGGATCACGTTTCTGTGGGTGCTGCGTTCGCTCGGTTGTTACCTAGGGCCGAGTTGCTTGTTCAGGCGCGCACACCTGCCGCAATTTGGGCGTTGCTTCCGTCCCCAAGCGCGACGCGTGATGTTGAGAAGGGGCTGGAGGATCACTCCCAGCTTATGAGCGCATTGCGTCCGAGAGTGCAGGCGTTTTTGACGCACTTTTTAGGCACGGGTAATCAGCAAGTGTTGCCTGCCGCTGGTGGGTGGCTTTTTTTTCGTAAAGACGTGGATTACGTGAATGGCGCGCCCTTTTTGAAGGAGAATGTGCAGAAGGCGCGGCAGTCAAAGGAGCACATCAACCCAGATTCGCTCGGGTGTATTGTGGATTTTCAACGGCAACTAGCCGCAAGAAGCATTCGGCTTGTGGTTGTGCCTGTCCCGGTGAAGCCGTGTATTGAAGGGCACCGGCTGACTGGCACCGATGTGGTTCGAGCGCGGCACAATGTCTCTTTTGAAGACTGGGTGTCCCGCCTCCGGGAACAGGGCGTGACGGTTTACGACGCCACCGACGTACTTTTGGAGCGCCTCAAAACAACGGGTGAACCGCAGTATCTGGCCACTGACACGCACTGGACCCCTACTGCTATGGAGGCGGTTGCCGGCGCGGTGGCGCGTGCCATTGAGCCGCTGTCGGCCCCCCCGACGCGTGGTTTGGAGCGTAACCGTCCCGTGGTGGTTTCGGGCTTGGGCGATACCCTTGGGTTGTTGGGTTTGCCCCAGGACCAGGCGCTTTTCACGCCTGAGGCCGTAGAAATCCAACCGGTGACTCAAGAAAATGCACTCTGGAAGCCTTCGCCAGACTCGGATGTTCTCTTATTGGGAGACAGTTTCTCGAACATCTTTTCTATGGGTGCGATGGGCTGGGGCGAGGGTGCTGGGTTTGCCGAGCAGCTGAGCGTCAAGCTTGGTCGGTCAGTGGACGCGATCGTCCGTAACAGTGACGGCGCGTTTGCCACCCGCCAGCTTCTGCAACGCGAATTGGCTTCGGGTCACGACCGGTTACGCAGGAAACGCGTGGTCGTTTGGGAGCTGGCCGCCCGGGAGTTGGCGTTTGGAGACTGGAAGCAGCTGTCGATGCAAACGGGGGAGTCTCCGCCAGCGAGTTTTTATGGGATAGCCACCGGCTCACGTCAAAGGGTGACTGGCATCGTATCTCGCCTTTCGTCGGTGCCTCGTCCGGGGAGTGTTCCGTATCGAGAACACATTGTGTGTGTTCACCTTGTGGATGTGCAGGCGGAGGGCGTGGGCTCGGGGCAGGAGTGCCTCGTTTTGACGTGGAGTATGAAGGAGCAGGTGCTCACGAGTGCGGCGGGGCTGCGTCCGGGGGACCGGGTGAGCTTTGAGTTGCAGCCATGGGAGGACGTGGCTGAGGCGTTAGAAAAATTCCAGCGGAGCGAGTTTGATGAGCCTGCGCTTTTAGCGGAGCCGATCAATTGGGGGGAGATGCTTGGGACCCTCTAAACGGGTGCGGAATTGTCAGATTCATAAATGGTCCGTGGGTTGGTTGCAGAGAGCCGCCGCTAATCTTTCTTCCCAAGCAGTTTGCAGATCCGCTAAACGCTGGCCTTTGCCTCGATTTGGGGCGTCTGAGAGGAGTCCCTGTGCACTGGGATGCGGTAGCGCCAGTAGCCGAAGCGCCAGCTTCTCCGCGAGCGGTGCAAGAACGTCCCCGGCGCATCGACCTAGTGTTACGACTTGGACGGCTCCTCGTAACATGGCGGCACGCAGTTCGTTTTCCAGTCTTGTGAGATTTTCTGCAGAGTGCAGTTCTGTTCGCGAGGGAGCGCGGAAACGGCGTCCGTCGTTAGTGGGGCAGCGTGGGAACGCGTTGCTAAGCGCTACGCCGGAAAGTGTTGGGCGCAGGCCAGCCGCAATGAGACGACTTCCTTCCCAAGGCTCCCATGCTTGATCTGGAATGTGTGCACAGCCTGCGCGCTCCAACGCTCTGTACAACGGCAGGCCAGCGCCATCGCCCCAGAACGGAATGCCGCTGCGGTCCGCTCCGCGTGGGCCCGGGGCCTCGCCAAAAATAACAGATGTGATTGGTCCGGACTCGGCGAAGAAGGGCGGTACCGCGCGTCCACTTATGCCTGGGGTGTCGGCCTGAAAAGGAATGAGGTCTGGCTGCTCCATTTTACGAGAATCTAACGTCAAGCTCACATCGAACGCAAAGGCGGGACGTTTCACCTCTCCCAATCGCTACGGGATTGTCGTAGAAAGTTCGGATGCCCCTTTCCGGATTCACCGATTACCACGTGCACACGCCCCTTTGCAGGCATGCGCAAGGCTGGCCGTTGGAAATGGCGCAGAAGGCGTTAGCTCTGGGCTTGGATGAACTCGGATTTGCCGACCATAACCCCATGCCGTCTCTTTTTGACGACTGGCGTATGCTCCGCGAAGAGCTTCCCCAATACCTTGCATCCATTGAAGATGTGAGGGCGCGTTTGCCTCAGCTCCCAATCCGACTCGGTCTCGAAATGGATTATCTCGATGGCTGCCAGTCCTGGTGGGAGGAGCTTCGTAGTGCCGCTTCTTGGGACTTTTGGATTGGGAGTGTCCATTATTTGGGCGACGGCTTTGAAGTCGATAATCCCAAGTATCTGAGCCGCTATCGAGACCAGGATCCCGAGGAAATCTGGACCGCATACTGGGCTCGCTATGAGGAGTGCATTCGTTCCGGTTGGTTTGATTTTATGGCGCATCCTGATCTGCCCAAGAAGTTTGGCTTTGTACCGAAGGGCGATTTGCGGCGGTTTTACGAGGGGAGCATCCAGGCGCTCGTGGACACAGGGCTTGCGTATGAAGTGAACACCGCTGGGCTGCGTAAGGATTGTCGCGAACTGTACCCGGCGCGGGGCTTTGTGGCACTGGCCAAGGAAGCGGGCGTACCCGTTCTGATTAATTCGGATGCCCATGCAGTAGAGGAGCTTGGCGCTGGGTTCGAGGCTACGGTCGAAATGCTGCGTGAGGTGGGTTATACCGAACTCGTGCGGTTTGAGGCGGGGCGCCGCATTAGCGTGCCTCTCCCGGCGTCGCGAAGGGCGGAGGGTGCAGAATGATTTTACGAGCGCGCGGTCATGTCTTTGAGTTCCCCCGCCAACCTTTGGTGATGGGGATTGTAAACCTCTCGGCAGATTCATTTTCAGGCGATGGCCTTGCTGATGCCACGGCGTGTCTCGCCCATGCACAGCAGCTTTTATCCGATGGCGCGGACATTATCGACGTCGGGGCCGAGAGCGCCCGCACCAATCGTGAACCCATTAGCGTGCAGGAGGAAGTCGATCGCCTGTGTGGTTTTGTAGAGCACTGGATCGAAAGTGGCATCGAACAGCCGCTTTCCATAAACACCTGGCGCCCTGAAGTCGCACGGGAAGTGTTGGCGCTCGGAGGCGATATACTCAATGACATCGGCGCTTTGCCGGACGATTCCAATGCACGCATTTGTGCACAAACGGGAGCCGCGCTTTTGGTGATGCACAGCATTGGGCTGCCCAAGGTTCCCCACACACACGTTGGCTACGCAGACGTGTTGGAGGCGTTGGAACTGTTTTTTGAGGAAAAACTTGCGCTCGTCGAAGCCGCCGGACTGCCACGTGAAGCTGTGATTCTTGATCCGGGCATCGACTTCGCCAAACAAACTGCCGACAACCTCCGGATCTACGCGCATTTGGAGCGGCTCAATCGGTTCGGTCGGCCTGTGCTTCTCCCTGTATCGCGTAAAACGGTCATTGGAAATGTGTTGGGCATTACAGATCCAGCCCAGCGAGACGCCGGCACAGTGGCGTGCGTGGTTCAGGGAATGCTGCGGGGCGCGCACATTTTCCGCGTGCACAACGTCCGCGCAACAAGTGCGGCTGTGCGTACGATCGGCGCAGTGCTGGGCGCCGCTGGCGGGACTGAAAACTTACCACCTCATGAAACTTATCTCTTGGAACGTTAACGGGTTGCGCGCTGTGATGCGCAAGAACTTTGGTGAATTTCTTGCTACCGAAGCGCCCGACATTCTTGCCTTGCAGGAAACTAAATGTACCGAGGCAGATGTGACCCCAGCCTGGGAAGGTTATAGCGCCTTTTTCAACAGCGCAGAAAAGAAAGGGTATTCCGGGACGGCATTGCTGACTCGGATCCCACCGCTCTCTGTGAGCACCGGCATCGGCGTAGCGGCACACGATCGGGAGGGCAGGGTGTTAACAGCTGAGTTTGCGGGGTTTTATTTGGTGTGCGTGTATGTGCCTAATTCGCAGAGAGAACTGGCACGTTTGCCGTATCGACAGGAGTGGGATCGGGATTTTTTGGCGTACTTGAAAGCGCTGGAGGCGCTCAAGCCGGTAGTGTGTTGCGGGGACTTAAACGTGGCGCATCAGGAACTGGATCTTGCTCGCCCCAAGGATAATACCCGGAATCATGGCTTTACCGCCGAAGAACGAAGCGGCTTTCAGGCATTTGTGGATGCCGGGTTTGTGGACACGTTCCGCGAGTTTGAGAAGGCCGGCGGCCACTACACTTGGTGGAGTCCCATGGCGCGCGCGCGGGAACGGAACATTGGGTGGCGGATCGACTACTTTTTGGCGAGCGCCACGCTACGCCCCCGGCTCAATCGCGCGTGGATCTTAGGTGACGTGACTGGTTCCGACCACTGCCCCGTGGCTGTGGATTTGGCGTGAGGCAATGGGACTCCATGGGACTCCCTCTCCTTGAATCCCATTCTTCCCATCCCCACTAGCTTGCCTTTATCTTTCCGGCGACCCCCTTATGTCTTGCTCGACTACTTCTCTCGCTTCCGTCATCGGCTCCAAAAAGCTCTTGGTGGCAAACCGTTCTGAAATTGCCATTCGCATCATGCGAGCAGCCACGGAACTTGGCCTCCGGACGGTCGCCATTTACGCACAGGAAGACCGCTTTTCCATGCACCGCTTTAAGGCCGACGAAGCCTATCTCGTCGGTGAAGGTAAAGGCCCGGTTGGAGCTTACTTAGACATTGAAGGGATCGTTGCCCTCGCCAAAGAAAAGGGCGTCGACATGATCCATCCAGGGTACGGCTTTCTCGCTGAAAATGCCCACTTTGCCCGTGCATGTGCGGCGGCTGGAATCGCTTTCGTGGGGCCGAAGCCAGAGTTGCTGGAGCTCATGGGCGATAAAGTCGCCGCGCGCGCCCTCACGCAAAAACTCCACGTTCCCACTCTCCCGGGTACGGAAGATCCCGTGAGCGACCGGGCTGAGGCCCTGGCGATTGCCAAGGAAATCGGCTTCCCACTGATCATCAAGGCCGCTTTCGGGGGCGGCGGTCGCGGGATGCGTGTGGTGCGGAAATCCGAGGATCTCGCAGCACTTCTCGATGAGGCTCAGGGCGAGGCGGAACGCGCTTTTGGGAATTCTGCCGTGTTCTTGGAGAAATACATCCCACGCGCTAAACACATTGAAGTGCAGGTGCTTGGAGATGCCCACGGGAACGTTTTGCATCTGCACGAACGCGACTGTTCCGTGCAGCGTCGCCACCAGAAGGTGGTTGAGATTGCACCCTCGGTTTGCCTCGACGAACGCGTGCGCACTGAACTCTGCGATGCAGCCGTCCGGATCGCTCGCGAGATCGGGTACGACAACGCAGGCACGGTTGAGTTCTTGTACGATCTCGACACCAAGGCCTGGTTTTTTATCGAGATGAACCCGCGCATCCAAGTGGAGCACACGGTCACCGAGCAAATCACAGGTATTGATCTCGTTCGCTCCCAGATTCTTATTGCGCAGGGCGCCCAACTGCACGGCCCAGAACTGATGCTTCCCGCGCAGGAGTCAGTGCCTCGCAACGGGTATGCGGTGCAGTGCCGCGTCACCACTGAGGATCCTGAAAATAAGTTCACCCCCAATTACGGAAAGATCATCACCT
>CAIWVL010000045.1 GCA_903916085.1 uncultured Spartobacteria bacterium | reverse complement strand
CGTACACAAGATAAGTCGAACGTTCTGAGGAGATAAGAGAAACAAAGGTCTGCTCTGGAAGACGCGCTCGGAGGATGCGAATTTGAGGTGCATTCCAGAGGGACGTAAAAAGTTTCAAAAAAAAGAAAACTCTCCCTTGCCCTCTCTAGGTGATGCACGTATAAACGCCACCCCTTCGCGCTCTCGTTGACCTCGGTCAGCGCTCTCGCGGCTTCGGACCCTAGGAGGATCATCCTCACAAGGCCGTGGACGCTCGAGAGGTGCCTTGATGAGAGCCGAAGTTGATAAGGGACATTCCAGAAGAATCGCTCATAGGCGTTATTCAGGAGCGCAACCTGTCCGGCCAATTCTCCCGGCCGACCCAACGGAGTCTCACACATTCCAGAGTTTCATGCCAACGATCAACCAGCTCGTCCGTAAGGGGCGCCAAAAGATTCAGGTCAAATCCAAGAGCCCAGCTCTTACGAAGTGCCCGTTCCGTCGCGGCGTCTGCACGCAGGTCATGACCCGTACGCCAAAGAAGCCCAACTCCGCTCTCCGTAAGGTGGCGAAGGTTCGGTTGACAAACGGCTTCGAAGTCATTGCTTACATTCCCGGCGAAGGACACAACCTCCAGGAGCACTCGATCGTGCTGATCCGTGGTGGTCGTGTGAAGGATTTGCCCGGTGTCCGTTATCATATCGTCCGCGGAACGCTCGACTCCCTTGGGGTGTCGGACCGTCGTCGCTCCCGCTCCAAGTACGGAGCCAAGCGTCCTAAGCCCGGCCAAGCCGCCGACGCGAAGGGTAAGGGTGGCAAGCCTGCCGCCAAGGGTAAGAGGTAATTTTTTAGAATTTATTCGTTATGTCGCGTCGTCGTCGCGTTATTCACAAGGTAGAAAAATTGGACAGCCGCTATGGTAGTCCAGTTGTGGCTCGGATGATTGCTGCTGTTATGCAGAGCGGCAAGAAGTCTCTGGCCGAGCGGATCGTCTACACCGCAATCGAAAAAACCCGTCAGAACTCCGAAACGGTTGATCCGCTCGAAGTGCTGAACAAGGCGGTGGACAATGTGCGCCCTCGTCTTGAGGTGAAGAGCCGCCGCGTTGGCGGTGCCACTTACCAGGTTCCTATGGAAGTTGCTCCAGCCCGCGCTCTCGCTTTGGCAATGCGTTGGCTCGTGGGTTACGCTAAGTCCCGCAAGGCCACCGGTCTTGCTAACGCTCTCGCAAATGAGCTTCGGGATGCTGCTAATGGTCAGGGTAATGCCATCAAGAAGCGTGATGACACCCACAAAATGGCGCAGGCGAACCGTGCCTTCGCTCACTTCCGCTTCTAATCCTTCCTGGATTTCACTTCCTTTACTGGCATTAGACTCTGACATCCGTGTCTACCAATCCCAATTCTCCTAACCGAGCGTATCCGCTCGAAAAGACGCGAAACATCGGTATCGCGGCGCACATTGACGCAGGCAAGACCACGCTCACTGAGCGTATCTTGTTCTACACGGGCAGCATTCACCGCATGGGCGAAGTCCATGAGGGCACCACTGCGACTGACTGGATGGAGCAGGAACGTGAGCGTGGTATCACGATCACTTCTGCTGCGACGACCTGTTTCTGGCTTCAGCTAGAGCAGGAAGGCATCACCAAGCTGTTCGCTGGTCAGAAGATGCGCGTGAACATCATCGACACTCCCGGTCACGTGGATTTCACGGCCGAGGTCGAGCGTTCCCTCCGTGTTCTTGACGGTGCCATCGCTGTATTCGATGCCGTGGCAGGTGTTCAGCCTCAGTCTGAAACTGTCTGGCGTCAGGCAACGAAGTACAACGTTCCCCGGATCGCGTTCATCAACAAGATGGATCGAGTGGGTGCAAACTTCAATGCAGCCATTGATTCGATGCGCAAGAAGCTAGCAGCTAATGCGTGGCCCGTGCTCATCCCGATTGGTGCCGAAGACTACCTCAAGGGGCAACTCGACGTCGTCAATAATAAGGCTGTTATCTATTCTGACCATGATCAGCTCGGCTCTGCCTACACGGTGGAAGAAGTGCCTGAAGAATTGAAGGCCACAGTTGAGGAGGCTTATGCCAACTTAGTTGAGCAGATTGCAAACCTGGACGACGAGATCGGTGCACTCTTCCTCGAAGAGCAGCCTATTACGCCTGCACAGCTCAAGGCGGGGATCCGTCGTCAGACGATCGCCAACAAGTTTTGCCCTGTCGTGGGTGGGTCCGCCTTTAAGAACAAGGGCGTTCAGTACCTGGTTGACGCGGTCATTGATTACCTGCCGAGCCCGCTCGATATTCCTCCCGCTGGTGGCATTGATCCCGATTCTCTCGCGCCTATGGCCGTGACAACGGATGACGCCGGGAAGTTCTGTTCCCTCGCATTCAAACTCTGGAGCGATCCATTCGTTGGCAAGCTCGTGTTCTTCCGCGTTTACGCCGGCAAGCTCACCAAGGGTGACACCGTTTACAACCCTCGCACCAACAAGCGCGAGCGTATTAGCCGCATCATTCAGATCCAGGCGGACAAGCGCGAAGACGTCGAAACTGTTTATTCAGGCGACATCGCCGCAATCGTTGGGATCAAGAACATCACGACGGGCGACACGCTCTGTGATGAAAATAACGCGATTCTCCTCGAGCCGCCCTCCTTCCCTGATCCCGTTATCTCGATGTCCATCGAGCCCAAGACGAAGCAGGACCAGGAGAAGATGTCTGTGGCTCTCTCGCGGCTCGCTGAAGAAGATCCTACCTTCCGCGTCTTCACTAATGAAGACACAGGTCAGACGATCATCGCAGGGATGGGTGAGTTGCACCTGGAAATTATTCGTGACCGTCTCCTTCGCGAGTTCAAGGTCGAAGCCAACTCTGGCAAGCCTCAGATCGCTTACCGCGAAACCATCACCGCAGCTGCAAAGGGCGACGGGAAGTTGGTCAAGCAGTCCGGTGGTCGCGGTCAGTACGGACACGTTGTTGTGAATGTACAGCCGAATGAGCGCGGCAAGGGGCTGACGATTGAGAACAAGGTCGTTGGCGGCACCATTCCCAAGGACTACATCCCTGCCTGTAAGAAGGGGATTGAAGAAGCTGTTCTTAACGGTGTCGTCGGCGGTTACCCCGTCATCGACATCAATGTGGACATCATCGACGGCAGCTACCATGACGTCGACTCCAACGAAATGGCGTTCAAGATGGCGGCCATCTTCGCTGTGAAGGACGGCATGAAGAAGGCTAAGGCAATCATGCTTGAGCCGATCATGCGTGTTGAAAACTCCACACCCGAAGAGTTTCAGGGTGACATCATGGGTGACTTGAATCGTCGCCGTGGTCGCATCAATCAGATTGAACACAAGGCCGGTCTTTCCATCATCACGGCTGAAGTGCCGCTGGCGGAAATGTTCGGTTACTCCACCGCAATTCGCTCCCTTTCTAAAGGACGTTCCAGCTACTCGATGGAACCCTCGCACTTTGAGCAGGTTCCTGAACAGGTGAAAGCCGCTGTTCTCGACCAGAAGAGCAAGGAATAAGCACCAGGAACCAGGTAACACACAAAGAATTATGACCGGACAACGCATCCGCATCCGCCTCAAGTCCTTCGATTATCGCATGTTGGACCAGTCTGCAGGCGAGATTGTCGAAACCGCCAAGCGCACAGGCGCCAAGGTGGCAGGCCCAATCCCCCTTCCGACCCGGATCGAGAAGTTCACCGTGAACCGCTCGCCCCACGTGGACAAGAAGTCCATGGACCAGTTTGAAATTCGCACTCATAAGCGGCTTTTGGACATCATGGAACCCACCGCCAAGACTGTGGACGAGCTCAAAAAGCTCAACCTTCCCGCCGGCGTGGACATCACCATCAAGATCTGAGCAGGACCTCAATTTAAGTAGCTCACATGAAGATTGGACTTTTAGGTAAAAAGCTTGGAATGACACGCGTTTATGACGCGTCCGGCCGCTCGACCCCTGTGACGGTCATCGAAGCGGGTGGAAACGTCGTGGTGCAGACCAAGACAGTGGAAAAGGAAGGCTACGCAGCCATCCAGGTTGGCTTTGACGATCAAAAGCCCCAGCGTCTGAACAAGCCGACTCTCGGCCGGTTCCAGAAGGCTGGCGTTGCTCCCAAGAAGCGCGTGAAGGAGTTCCGTTCCAAGGGTGACGGCTCCGAGTTTGAAGGTGTCAGCCTTGCTGTCACTCAGTTCGAAGTTGGCGACGTCGTTGACGTCATCGGCAAATCGAAGGGCAAGGGCTTCCAAGGTGTGGTGCGCAAGCACAACGCAGCGGGTCAGCCAGCCTCCCACGGTTCCATGATGCACCGCCGTACGGGTGCCATCGGGATGCGTTCGACTCCCGGACGTATTTGGAAGAATCAGTCGATGCCAGGTCACATGGGTGACAAGCGTTGCACTGTACAGAACCTGCGCATTGTTCAGGTGCGTTCTGAAGATAACGTGATCCTGGTTGCAGGAGCGATTCCTGGCCCAACTGGTAGCTACGTGGTTGTCCGTCCGGCAATCAAGGCTGCCGCTGCTGCTGCCGCTGCTAAGTAATAAAATGAGTGCATCTATTCTCACAATTGAGGCTGCAAAGGCGGCAGGAATTCCGGTCGTAGAAAACGGCCGGTACACTCAGGCTTTGCACGACGTGGTCGTGGCCTACCGCGCGGCACGCCGTAGCGGATCTGCAAACACGAAGACGAAGGCAGAAGTTAATCTGTCTGGTGCCAAGCCTTGGCGGCAGAAGGGTACTGGACGTGCCCGTGCGGGTTACAAGTCTTCGCCCGTTTGGGTGGGGGGCGGCGTGGTGTTTGGGCCGAAGCCTCGCGACTATCGCAAGACGATTTCCAAGACCGTCAAGCGGGCGGCTTTGAAAAAGGCGTTTTCCGAACGTCTCAAGGCGGGTTCTGTTCTGTCTGTGGCCTCTGTTGAAGTGGCTGCTCCGAAGACCAAGGATTTCGTGAAACTCGTTTCCGGTCTGTCGGGCACTGAAAGCGTTCTGATTGTATCGCATTCCTTCACGGAACAGACGTACCTCGCGGCTCGCAACGTCCAGTGGGCTCACTTGATTCGCTCCTCTGACGTAAATGCCGAAGATCTGCTTCGGTTCAAAAAGGTCATAGTGACCCCCTCCGCTCTTGAGGAGATTGCCAAGCGCATTAACAGCTAGTCGTTATGCATCTTTCGACCCAGATTATCCGCAACCTCCGTTTTACGGAGAAGTCCACTCTTTTGACAGAGGGGCTCAACAAGTACGTGTTTGAAGTCGCGCCTCACGCGAACAAGATCGAGATCCGCAAGGCCATCGAGGAGTTGTTCGGCAAGAAGGTGGTATCGGTAAACACGTCCCACCATCACGGCAAGGCGCGTCGCAAACGCACTGCCGCCGCTGGCCATACCTCCGATTGGAAGAAGGCCGTAGTGACCCTTGCCCCCGGTGAAAAGCTGGATCTGGCATAATTAGGAAAAGGAGACAAGTATGGCACTTAAAACTTTTCGTCCTTTCACGCCGGCCAACCGCTTCAAAGCGTTGCCCGCGTTCGACGAAATCACGACTTCGAAGCCGCAGAAGAGCCTTCTGGTTACCCGGAAGAAGACTGGCGGTCGTAATAACAACGGTCGCATCACCTGCCGTCATATCGGTGGCGGCAATAAGCAGCGTTACCGGTTGGTGGACTTCAAGCGCAAAAAGCGCGGGATCGTCGCGGAAGTACTCTCGATTGAATATGATCCGCTTCGCTCCGCTCGGCTTGCTTTGCTGCAGTACGCAGATGGCGAACGCGCGTACATTCTCGCTCCAGTCGGCTTGACTGTTGGGATGAAGGTTTCCGCGGGTCCGGATGCAGAGCCTAAGGTAGGTAACTCCCTTCCTCTGAGCAAGCTGCCTCTCGGTTCCAGTGTGCATTGTGTGGAATTGGTCCCTGGTAAAGGCGGCCAGTTGGCACGAAGCGCCGGGCAGCTCGTCGTTCTCTCTAACCGCGAAGGCGGCTATGCGCTTCTCAAGTTACCTTCCGGAGAAATCCGTCGTGTGCACGAAGACTGCTACGCAACTTTCGGTCAGGTCGGCAATGTTGATCACATGAATGTGTCTAGCGGCAAGGCTGGGCGCAGCCGTTGGCAGGGGGTTCGTCCTACTGTACGCGGTATGGTGATGAACCCAGTGGACCATCCGAACGGTGGGGGTCAGGGCAAATCCAAGGGTGGTGGCGGTCGCCAGCATCTTGTGTCTCCATGGGGTCAGTTGGCGCGTGGTTTCAAGACCCGCCGCAAACACAAGACCAGTGACCGTTTCATCGTCGAACGCCGCAAGGCTCGTAAGTAGTCTAATTTAGGAATCCGTATGGGCAGATCACTCAAAAAGGGTCCTTTCGTAGAGATGCATCTCTTCGAAAAGATCGATAAGCTGAACGACTCAGGCGTCAAGCGTCCGATCAAGACTTGGTCGCGTCGTTCGACAATTACACCTGAGTTCGTGGGTCACACTTTCCTCGTTCACAACGGAAAGATCTTCAACTCCGTGTTTGTCACTGAAAACATGGTGGGGCACAAGTTGGGCGAGTTTTCTCCCACGCGTGTGTTCAAGAAGCACGGTTCTCACACCGCCAAGGTCAGTAAGTAGTTCATTGCAGGCCTTTTGATGCTCACGTTCCGCTCCAGCTCTCTCACCCTTTGCGTCGCTATTTCGATGGTTGCGCTAGGTTCGGGGGCTTGGGCGGGGCAGGGTGCAGAAATTGGGGTTTCCCCGGTTTTAAACGAGGTCACTGCAAGCGGCGCAAGTCGAGCCATCTCCGCACTAGGGCAAGGTGACTCTGCTGTGATCGCTTTGGTGCGGGAATTAAGCGAGTGGAGACGCCGGGCATTGGATGCCGAGGCAAAGTTGGAGAAAGCTGGTTTGGATGTTTCAACCGAACCTAGCGGAACCCAGTCCTCAAAATTAGGCACTGTCGTCAGTGTCTTGGAGCCGGAGCGCTTGGTTATTTTGTCTTCCGGCAGGTCCGCAGGGGCGGTTCAGGGGGCGCTGGTTTCCCTTGGGCGCAATGTGGTTGCAAAGATCGTAGAGTCGCGTGAAACGGTTTCCGCGGCGCTTGTAGATAATTCTTTTAAGGGAAAGCTCGCCATGTTGGAGGGACTGCCTGTACAGTTGGCGGTTCGCTAAAGTCGGCTTTCCGAGTAGCACAGTTACCATTATATACACATGGAAATTCGTTCCATTTACAAGGGAGCCCGCCTCTCAGCATTCAAGTGTCGCGAGGTGACTCGCGAGATCCAGGGATTGAGCGTATCTAGCGCTCTGGACCTTCTTGCCCACACCTCCCGTAAGGCAGCTCGGCTGGTCGAAAAGACGCTCAAAAGCGCAATCGCTAATGCCGAAAACAACAACAACCTCCGTGCCGATCGTTTGGTCGTTAAGGAAGCGGTCGTAGGCGAAGGCCCAACGCTCAAGCGTTTCCAGCCGAAGGCACGTGGCAGCGCGGGTCCCATCCGGAAGCGCACTAGTCACATTCGTATCATTCTCGTTGAAAAGTTGAGCTAGGCTTTCCTCTAGCCGTTTTACCTCTTTATTTATGGGCCAGAAAGTCAACCCAATTGGTTACCGCCTCGCGGTGAGTCGCGACTGGCGGTCGCGCTGGTACGCATCACCGCAGGATTTCCCTGCGTTTTTGCACAGCGACATTGCAATTCGCCGTTACGTGAAGGACAAGCTTCGCCAGGCCGCTGTTGCGCGCGTTGGCATCGAACGCGCCTGGAATAGCATTCGTGTCACTATTTTCACGGCCCGTCCTGGTGTCGTCATTGGACGTAAGGGCTCTGAAATTGAGCGCATGACCGAGGAAATCGGCCGCATGAGTGGCGGTAAGTCAGTGAAGATCGACATTCAGGAAATTAAAACACCTGAGCTTGACGCGCAGCTCGTTGCTGAAAACGTCGCTTTGCAGCTTGAGCGCCGTATTTCCTTCCGCCGCGCCATGAAGAAGACCATCCAGTCCAGTATGGATTTTGGTGCGATCGGCATCAAGATTCGCTGTGCAGGGCGCCTCGGCGGGGCTGAAATCTCACGTTCCGAGTGCTTCCGCGAAGGCAAGGTGCCACTCCATACGTTGCGTGCTCCGATTGACTACGGCTTCTTTGAAGCCCGGACCGTGTATGGGATCATTGGTGTGAAGGTGTGGCTCTGGCGTCCGACGGAAGCTCCAGTGGTGCAGCGCCCTGAGCGGGGCGACCGCCATGAGCGTCGCGACAATAGAGACAGTCGCGACAATCGCGATAGTCACTCTCAGCAGGCACCAGTGGCCCACTAAATTTTAACTCAGGAGGAATTTTATGCCTTTGATGCCCAAACGCGTTAAGTATCGTAAAACCCATCGCGGCAGCCGCGCCGGGAACGCTACTCGCGCCACCAAGATTGATTTCGGTGCTTACGCCCTCCAGACCCTTGAGCGGGCTTGGATTACTAATACGCAGATCGAGGCGGCCCGCGTGGCCCTCACGCGTAACATGAAGCGTAAGGGAAAGCTCTGGATCCGTATGTTTCCAGACAAGTCTGTGACAGCCCGTCCGCCCGAAACCCGAATGGGTAAGGGGAAAGGCTCCCCAGAGTACTGGGTCGCCGTCATTCGTCCAGGCAATGTGTTGTTTGAACTTGACGGTATTCCAGAGTCGCTGGCCCGCGAATCCCTGCGTCTCGCAGCGGACAAGTTGCCCATTCGCACGCGCTTTATTGTGCGTCACGCCGCCGCCGTTGCAGTCTAAGAGGTTTGAGATGAAATTGAAGGAAATCAAGGCATTGGGCGCAGCCGAATTGCGCCAGCGCGAGCTAGAGCTCCGCAAGGAACTGTTCACTCTGCGTATTCAGAAGCAGGTCGGGCAGTTGGAAAATCCCGTCCGTGCACGGATCGTGCGGCGCGAGTTGGCCCGCGTGCTGACTATTGCCCAGGAGCATGCCACGTCCCACTAAATGACGACCATGGAAAAAACAGCGACGCATACAGCCGCACACGCCGACCACGATCTCGCCCGCGCCAAGCGGAAGCAGCGGGTGGGCGAAGTTGTTTCTGTAAAGAATTCAAAGACGATCATCGTCGAAACCACCACACGCGTGCCACATCCCCGGTTCGGGAAGATTGTGAAGCAGGTGAAGCGTTTCCACGCTCATGACGAAAGCTCGACTGCTAAGTTGGGAGACACCGTGTCTATCATGGAGTCCCGGCCCATCTCGAAGCTGAAGCGCTGGCGCCTCGTGTCGGTGATCAAGCACTAAACTGAGGTACATTTTTATGTTGCAAGTCAGGTCCAGGATTGACGTAGCCGACAACACCGGTGCCAAAATGGCAAAGATGATCGGCGTCATTGGCAAGCGTACTTTGATCGCTAAGGTGGGTGACGTGATCACAGCTCACATTCGCGAAGCAAGCCCAGGCGGCTCCGTGAAGAAGGGTGATGTCGTTCGTGCCGTTATTGTGCGTACTCGCCATCCAGTGCGTCGTGAAGACGGCGGTTATCTCCGCTTCGATCGTAACGCTATCGTCATTATTGACAAGGACATGAATCCGAAGGGAACACGTATTTTCGGGCCTGTGGCTCGTGAATTGCGTGAAAAGAACTTCATGAAGATCGTGTCCCTCGCACCGGAGGTTCTTTAACATGAGTTCCCACATCAAGAAGGGCGACCACGTCAAGGTCATCGCAGGTAATCATCGCGGTAAGGAAGGAAAGGTGATCGACATTTCCGCCGCGAAGCACGTTGTGATCGTCGAAGGCGTTCACATGATCAAGAAGCACGCCAAGCGCTCCCAGGCGTTGCCACAGGGGGGTATCATCGAACGAGAAGGTACGATTCACATCAGTAACGTGAAGGTAGTCTCTCACGCAGCTCAGTAATTGTATGTCTGAAGGACTCAAAAGCTTCTACAAGAACCACGTCATCCCCACTCTTAAGGAGAAGCACGGCTATAAGAACGTGCACCAGATCCCCAAGGTGGTGAAGGTGGTTGTAAACACCTGCGTCGGCAGCCAGGCCGACACCAAACAGGCTCTCGAAGATGCTCGTGGCGAGTTGGCGACAATCACCGGCCAGAAGCCGGCGACCACCACTTCTAAAAAGAGCATCGCTAACTTTAAGCTCCGCCAGTACGAGGCAATCGGCGCACGCGTCACCCTCCGTGGTGAACGCATGTACGAGTTCCTCGAGCGTCTCATTCGTATGGCGCTCCCCCGTATTCGCGATTTCCGTGGGATTTCTCCCAAGGCGTTCGATGGCGGTGGTAATTACACGCTGGGCGTGGCAGATCAGTCGATTTTCCCGGAAATCGAACTCGATAAAATCAAGCGGAACGTGGGATTTGACGTGACAATTGTCACAAGTACACGTTCTGATGCAGAAGCAAAGTCGCTTCTGATTGAACTCGGCGTTCCGTTTACGGACAAGCCGAAGCCTGTGAAGGCAGCAGCGGTTGTCGCTGAATAGTAGTTAACTGAAAGGGTATCGTCATTATGAGCAATGTGTCTGACCCTATCGCTGACCTCCTGACCCGTGTGCGTAATGCCGCGCGGTCCGGGAAATCAGAGGTAGTGGCTCCGTTTTCGAAGATGAAGGGCGAAGTCGCCCGTATTTTGAAGGAAGAGGGGTTCGTGAGTTCTGTTTCTGTCGAGACAGTCGAAGGCCGTCCTTTCCTCCGCATCGGCCTGAAGTACGTCGGCGAACGCTCGGTCATTACTGACCTCAAGCGCGTGAGCCGTCCGGGACTTCGCCGCTACGTTGGTTCCACCGAGATCCCCCGCGTATTGAGCGGCATTGGGATCTCCATTCTCTCCACCTCCTCGGGGATCATGAGTTCCCGGGAAGCGAAGCGGAAGAATGTTGGCGGTGAACTTCTAGCATTTGTTTGGTAGAAAGGCGCGTATGTCTCGTATTGGGAAAAAGGCAATTACTTTGCCAGCTGCAGTAAAGCTGCAGGTGGATTCTACAGGTCACGTATCCGTGACAGGCCCCAAGGGCACGCTTTCTTGGAATTTACCTAAGAACATTAGTGTAACTTCTGAGGGGACCGAAGTCGTTCTGACTCGTGCTTCTGATAGCCGTGACGATCGTGCCAAGCACGGTTTGAGCCGCGCTCTCTTGGCTAACATGATCACCGGCGTTTCCGCAGGTTTCGTGAAGGATCTTGAGATCCACGGTGTTGGTTTTAAGGCGGCTGTGAAAGGCGCGTTCCTGGATCTTTCTCTGGGTTTCTCGCATCCTGTGCTGTTTCCGATCCCAGAGGGGATCAAGGTCACAGTGGCAGACAACACCAAGGTGAAGGTCGAAGGCATCGATCGGCAGTTGGTCGGCCAGGTCGCCGCAAACATTCGCGGGTATTATCCGCCGGAGCCTTACAAGGGCAAGGGCGTGCGTTACTCTGGCGAGCACATCGAACGTAAGGAAGGCAAGACCGTTCAGTAGTTATGGCTTCAACTAAAAACATTTCGGCCCTTAAGATGCGCCACATCCGTTTACGGAAGCGCATTTCGGGCACCCCTGAGCGCCCTCGGTTGGCGGTGCACTTTTCAGGGTCCCACATCTACGCACAGGTCATTGACGACACGATCGGCAAGACCATTGCGGCGGTTTGTACAACTGAGAAAGGCTTTGCGGCAGGTGGACGTGTTTCCGCTAATGTGGCAACGGCTATTCGAGTTGGCAAGGAGCTAGCATCTCGTGCTGTAGCGCACAACATTCACAAGGTCGTTTTTGATCGCGGTGGCTTTCTTTACCACGGCAAAGTCAAGGCGCTGGCTGACGCAGCTCGCGAAGCGGGATTGAACTTCTAATTATATGGCAGTACCTCAAGGTAATCGCGGACGTCGTCAGCGTGATGAGCGTCCAAAAGAGCAGAGCGACTTCGTAGAGAAGGTTGTGTTCATCAATCGCTGTGCCAAGGTCGTGAAAGGGGGCCGCAGGTTCTCCTTCAGCGCTCTCATCGTCACTGGTGATAAGCAGGGCAAAGTGGGCTGTGGATTCGGTAAGGCTAATGAAGTTGCGGAAGCAATTCGGAAGGCTAGCGAAGCTGCTAAGAAGGCGATGGTGAAGATTGCTGTTGTCAAGAACACAATCCCGCACGACGCCTACGGTGAGTTCGGTGGGGGTAAGGTGCTGTTGAAGCCCGCCAGCCCCGGGACCGGTGTCATTGCTGGTGGTGGCGTTCGCGCCGTACTCGAGGCTGTAGGCATTCGCGACGTTCTCGCGAAGTCGATGGGCTCCAGCAACCACGCCAACGTGGTCAAGGCGACGCTCACGGCTCTCAGCCAGCTCCGCACACGGCAAGACCGGCTTGCAGAGCGCGGTTTCAGCCCTGCTGCTGCGGTTCACGCTTAAGTTTAGATAAGGATTAGAGTTATGGACTTGAGTAATTTACAGCCCCGCCCAGGGGCCAAGCACCGGACCAAGCGGTTGGGTTGTGGCGAAAGTAGCGGCCATGGTAAGACCTCCGGCAAAGGCCACAAAGGGCAAAAGGCTCGTTCCGGCGGGTCTATCCGTCTCGGGTTCGAAGGCGGTCAGATGCCTTTGATGCGCCGCATGCCGAAGCGCGGTTTCAACAACAATCAGTTCCGGGAGGGGTTCCTTCCCGTGAATATCGGGCGTGTTGTGTCTCACTTCGCCGCAGGCGCAACCGTCGACCCAGCGCATCTTGTTGCTGCTGGTCTCGTTCCCAATCGCAAGGGTATTGTCAAGCTCTTGAGCGTTGGCGAGGTCACCTACGCGCTGCACTTCAAGGGTGTGGCAGCAAGTGCAGCTGCCAAAGCCAAGGTTTTGGCTGCAGGCGGCACCGTCGAGTAGTTGTCGTACTAATTGAGTTTGCAAAGAGGGGTGACCCGACCGTCACCCCTCTTTTTGCCTACCGAACATGATCTCCGCTTTCACGAACATCTTCCGAATCCCCGAGCTGCGCGTTCGGATTCTGTTCACTTTCGCCCTGCTCGTTGTCGTCAGGGTGGGCGCTTTCATTACCTGCCCAGGTGTCAATGCCTCCGTGTTGCAGCATTGGTTTGATAACCAGCTCAACTCGCAAGCAGGTGGCAGTGTTGCCGCGCTTTTCAACATTTTTAGCGGCGGTTCTCTCGAGAACTGCGCCGTGTTCTCTCTAGGGGTCATGCCCTACATTAGCGCATCCATCATGATGCAGCTCCTCACCGCTGTGGTTCCGACCCTCGGTAAGCTCGCCCGCGAAGAGGGTGGGCGGCACAAAATTTCCCAGTTAACTCGGTACGCGACAATCGGGCTGTGTTTGTTTCAAGGCTATTTGCTCGCGCTTTCTTTCGAGAACCCCGGTCAAAGTCCCATTCTTCATGGGATCGATCAGACCATCGCTCAGATGGGTGTGCCCTTGGTCAACCACCCCGGATTCGCGTTTCGTGTGATCGTCGTTTTGACGCTCACTGCAGGCACAATGCTTCTGATGTGGCTAGGTGATCAGATTACTGATCGTGGGATCGGTAATGGAATGTCCTTGATCATTAGCGTCGGCATTCTTTCGCGATTTCCGGCAGGGTTGCTTCAAGCTTGGAAAACGTTTGTACCGAGTGACCGGGTCGCAAGCCAGGTAAGTCCTCTGGTGTTGGTGCTCTTGATCGCTTTCTTGTTTGCGGTCATCGCTGCCGTGATCTGCCTGACCCAAGGGCAGCGTCGTATCAGCGTACAGTACGCGAAGCGTGTCGTTGGTCGGAAGACTTACGGCGGGCAGACCCAGTACATGCCACTCAAGGTGAACTACGCAGGTGTGATGCCCATTATCTTTGCGCAGGCGTTGCTGATCTTCCCTTCGACGATCGCTATGATGGCTTTCCGTAACTCCCCCGAGGTGCAGAAGATTGCTAACCTGCTGGCCCAGGGTTTCTGGCATTACGTGCTCTATTCAGCCCTGATTTTCTTCTTCAGTTATTTCTGGGTGGCGACACAATTCCAGCCTCAGCAGATTGCCGACGATCTCAAGAAATACGGCGGCTACGTTCCAGGGGTGCGTCCTGGGCAGGACACCGCTAAGTTTCTAGATACCGTGATGACACGCCTTACCTTTGCAGGTGCTGTGTTCCTAGTGGTAGTCGCGATCCTTCCTCAGATGCTCTCCAAGCAGCTTAACGTTCCTGACGTGACTGCACAGTTTTTCGGCGGCACGAGCCTTTTGATTGTCGTGGGTGTTGTGTTGGACACCATGCGTCAGGTCGAAACACACCTCATCCAGAAGAATTACGATGGTTTCCTCAAGAAGGGCCGCATTCGTGGTCGGTCCGAGCGTACCCCCGAAGGGCGCGGTGAGCTCACCGAACAGAAGACGATGGTTTCTATGTACGTCGGTCTGGCTGTCCTTCTGCTGATCGGTGTCATTCTGTTCATTGCCCGGCGTTAGTTGTGGCTTTCTGTCTTTTTCCTAGCGTGATTCCGATCAAGAGTGAGGGTGAGATTGTTTTGATGCGTTCCGCAGGGCGCGCAGCACGAATTGTTCTTGAGAAGATCGCAGCGCTGGTGCGACCTGGTGTAACAACCAAGGAAATTGATCAGGCGGCCGCTGACTTTATGGTCGAGGAGAAGTGCAAAAGTGCTTTTCTTGGCTATCGCAAGTTTCCGGGTCACATCTGTATTTCTGTAAACGAAGAGGTCGTGCACGGTATCGGCGGTCCCCGGCGGTTGCAGTTAGGTGACATTGTGAAGCTGGACGTTGGCGTCAACAAGTCCGGTTGGATTGGTGACACCGCGACGACCGTGGGCGTTGGTACTGTCTCTCCGGCTGTCGAAAAGCTCTTGGAAGTGACGCAGACTGCTCTTGCTGGAGCCCTACTCCATGCACATAGTGGAAAGCGGCTTGGTGACTTGTGCGCCTCCATTGAACAGGCAGTCGTTTCCCAGGGGTTTTCCGTAGTACGCGAGTTTGTCGGTCATGGTGTCGGCAAGAAACTGCACGAAGAGCCGCAGGTGCCGAATTTCGGAGTTCCAGGGGACGGCCCCAAGTTGAAGCCTGGGATGACGTTGGCGATAGAGCCCATGGTTAACATGGGCAAACCTGGAGTGAAGGTGCTGAGTGATAACTGGACGGTTGTGACAGCCGACGGTTTGTTGTCAGCGCACTTCGAACACACTGTGTTAATTACCAAGGGCGAGCCCGAGATTTTGACATGGAGCGGTTTGAGTTGATATCGGTAGTTGGGACGGTGCGTGAGCAGTTGGGAAAAGCATTGTTTCAGGTGGAACTATCTAATGGGCACAAAGTTGTGTCGCACCTAGAGGGTAGTCTTCTTGAAAAAGTGATTTCTAACGAGGTTCTGTGCTTGCCCGGCAGCAAGGTTCAGTTACAGTTGAGGGCTTTCGATCTGTCCACAGGACGGATTTTGAGTCTGCAATCTAGCGAGGACGTTGTTCCTGAGCAGGTTGCGGTTTTTTCGTCTTCAAACGCGGTGTCAACTGGTCTTGCGGAGGCTAGGTGCGCCCAGCAAATTTCCCCATAAATTTTAGTAGAGAAAGATTGAGCTTATGAAAGTGAGAGCATCAGTGAAACGCCTTTGCGAATCGTGCCGCATCGTGAAGCGTCAAAACGTGGTACGTGTCATTTGTAAGAATGCGCGCCACAAGCAGCGGCAGGGTTAATCCCCATAACTGGAAAAGAATATGCCCCGACTCCTTGGAGTAGACATCCCCGGCGACAAGCGAATTGAAGCTTCTCTGCCATACATTTACGGCATCGGCCCTACAACGGCTAAGCGCATCCTGGAGCAGGCTCATGTGAGCCCTGACCTCCGCGCGAAAGACTTGAGTGCCGAACAGCTCAACCAGATCATCCAGGCGATCACCGCCAGCGGGTTGCCTATCGAAGGCGATCTGCGTCGGGAGCTCCAGGGTAACCTGAAGCGCCTACAGGCGATCAACTGCTATCGCGGGATCCGCCATCGTCGTGGGCTGCCCGTGCGCGGTCAGCGGACCTCCACCAACGCCCGTACTCGTAAGGGACCGCGTAAGACGGTGGGTGTGCAGCGCGCCAAAGACGGCAAATAAGGAACAAAAGATATGTCCGAAGAGAACGAAATCACGAGTCCAGCACCAGCAGCTGTGGAGGCACCCGCCGCCGCTCCTGTTGTGGCCGCTCCCGCTGCAGCTGAGGCTGCAGCCCCGAAGGCTGCCAAGGCAAAGGCCCCACGCGGCAAGAAGGAAGCCGCCCCGGCTGAAGAAAAGAAGGCTGAAAACCTTTCCCTCGATCCGAACTCCGTTATTGAGCCTATTAAGGTCATCAAGGCCAAGGGCTCGAAGAATGTCCACTCGGGTGTGGTGCACGTGCTTGCAAGCTTCAACAACACGATCGTGAGCATTACGGACCACAATGGTTCTGTGATAGGCTGGTCGAGTGCAGGCAAGGTTGGCTTCAAGGGCTCTCGTAAGAGCACTGCCTACGCGGCTCAGATGGTGGCTCAGGATGCTTGCCGTCAGGCAATGGGCCACGGCTTGCGCGAAGTGGAAGTGCGCGTTAAGGGCCCAGGTTCAGGGCGTGAATCCGCAGTGCGTGCCGTTCAGGCTGTCGGCCTCGACATCACCCTCATTAAGGATGTCACTCCGGTGCCGCACAACGGTTGCCGTCCTCCCAAGCAGCGCCGCGTCTGACGTTGTTTGATTACAGAAACTTTTAGAACAGACAAGCAACATGGCACGGTACACGGGTCCAAAAGACAAAATCAGCCGCCGGTTCGGAGTTCCAATTTTTGGAACGAACAAGACGCTCGAGCAGAAGAATTACCCTCCTGGCATCCACGGCCCCAAGGGCTCGCGGCGTAAGCACAGTGAGTATTCTGTGGCTCTAGCGGAGAAGCAGAAGCTGCGCTACCAGTACGGCTTGCTCGAACGGCAGTTCCGCCGCTACTTCGCGATCGCCCAGCGCAAGCGTGGGGTGACAGGCGAAATTCTTCTTCAGTTACTTGAAACACGCTTAGACAACGTCGTTTTCCGCCTCGGTTTCGCGAGCTCCCGCTCTGCGTCCCGTCAGATGGTGGGACACGGTCACGTCAAGGTGAATGGCCACAAAGTGGACATTTCGTCTTACAACGTGAAGCCGGGCGACGTTGTCTCGGTGAGGGATCATGCCCGTTCCCGTGGTCTTGCGGTGCGAGGCCTCGAGTTGACCCAGATCGCTCCGATCCCGGGCTGGCTCGAACTCAATCGCGAGGAGTTCCAGGGTACAATCTCCCGGATTCCTAGCCGCGAAGAAATCGCGCCGATTGTGAACGAACAGCTCATCGTCGAATTGTACTCCCGCTAGGCTGTACATTTCAGTTATTTCAAAAAGCGCAGCTGCCTTCGGGTAGCTGCGTTTTTTGTTGGACGAGCGAAATTCCCACGCGTTGCGGCCCTCTGTGCGATAGTTTTTTCTGGTTGCTAGCGGTTTACTGTTGGCTTTTTGCGTCCGCGCGGAGATGCAAAGGTGTGCTTCATCTTGAGAACATCAGCCTCCGGTTAGGTGAGGCGGACAACGTGGTTCATTTGCTTAGCGATGTCTGCCTACAGCTCAAGCCGGGTGGGCAGTTGGTGGCGGTCCTCGGGCCCTCAGGCTGCGGGAAAAGCACACTCATGAAGGTTGTGGCCGGGCTCAAGGAGGCCTCCGAAGGCCAGGTGCATTGGAACGGGCGCAACCTTGCTGAGGAACGGGATTTTGAGCCTCACGAGGTGGGTTATGTGCCGCAGTTCAGCATTGCCCACGAGCGGTTGGAGGTTTGGGAGTGCATCGAGGACGCGGTTCGGTTGCGTTGCGGGGACTTGGATCGGGAGGCAATTGAGGAGCGCGTAGACAGCGTACTCCTGGAAGTGGGCATGCAGGAGATCGCGGAAAAGAGAGTGGATGTGCTCTCAGGCGGCCAAAAACGGCGACTCGCTCTTGGAATGGAGTTAGTGAGTTCCCCTGACTTATTATTGTGTGACGAGGTGACCAGCGGGCTGGACCCGAAAGCTGAGGACGACATTACGGCACTGCTTCGCGCGGTTGCTGACAAGGGGCGTATTGTTTTGAACATTACGCACAGTTTGAAGCATTTGCGTTCACATAATTCTGTGGTGGTACTGTTCAAGGGACGTCTCGTGTTTCATGCGCCACCGTCTGTGTTGCTCCACTATTTTGGGATCAGTCATCCGGAGGATTTGTATCCGCGGTTGGCCCAGCGTACTGCGGAAGACTGGGCGAACTCGTGGGCCAAGCATCGGGACGCTTATGAGGGTCTCGATGCCGGTGGCGTTCTGGAGCACGACGGTTTCGGCCCAGTGCCGCTCGGGAATGTGCGAGTTGGAGTGTTACGACAATGGAGGGTGTTACTCGCTCGGCGCTGGAAGTTGTTTTGGCGAGACAAAGGTCAGGTTCGGTTGCAGTTAGCTTTGATGCTGGGATTTCCTTGTCTTGTGGTGGTGTTCGCGTTGAACGGTTTGCCGGCTCTGCGGGCGGCAGCGGAGCTACCCGAGGATCCCCTCCGGCAATTGGTGAGCGATTTTGCAACCAAGCTTGAATACCTCAAAGTAGGGGGCACGGTATCCGGTTTGATTATGTTTCAAGTGGTGCTGTTGACTCTGATGGGGGCCAACAACGCGGCACGTGAAATTGCGGGCGAAAGGCTGATCTTGGAGAAAGAAAAGTTCTCAGGTGTGAGTCCAATGGCTTATGTGGCGTCCAAGGTCTGCTTTCTGGCGGTGCTGGTGTTGGTGCAATCGGTGTGGATGTCGCTTTTCGTGAATGCGATCATTCGAATGCCCGGTAATCTTTTGTCGCAGACGTTTTTGTTGGTGCTTGTGAATGGTGCGATGACAGCGGTTTCACTGGGCATCTCCGGTGTCATGCAAACTGCTGAGCAGAGCTCATTACTGTCGGTCTATCTCGTGGGCTTTCAGTTACCGTTGTCCGGCGCGGTGCTGGCGTTGCCTGAATGGCTCGGCAAGCTGACGCGACCTTTGATCGCCTCGTACTGGGGTTGGGCGGGGTTTCTTCAAACGCTTCAGGATACCCGCTTTTACAATGCGGTGCTTCAGATGACTCAAACGCCGCTCATGCCGCTCGGGATGGTTTTGTTCGTTTTGTTGAGCCAGGTGCTGTTAGGGATCGGGGTGGCTTATGTAGGTTGCCGAAGGGAGCGTTGGGAATGAGTGCGGATGTATCAAGTCCCTCTGCGGAAGCCATTACCGCTGCTAGCGGGAGCAATTTGGCGCTCGCGCTTCGGGTGCTTCCTCGCGGTCGTCGGCGCGATATGCGGGTATTTTACGCATTTTGTCGGCTTGTGGATGATCTGGCAGATGAACCCGGGCTTCCGTTGCAACAGCGCCAGGACGGGCTACGGGCTTGGCGGGAAGCGCTTGAATCAGCGGAGGAGCGCGCTGGTGAGCCTGCGTTAGCGGAGACTTTGCGCGAAGTATTTCGAAGAAGAGAGGTGCCTGCGGAGTGGGCCATTGAGGTTGTTCGGGGCTGCGAAATGGATCTTGCTGGTACCAAGTACGTTACTTGGCAACAGTTGCGTCAGTACTGCTTCCGAGTCGCAAGCGCCGTGGGTTTGGTGAGTGCCCGAATTTTTGGAGGTCGACATTGCGAGCTTTATGCAGAGGAACTAGGACTCGCTCTTCAACTTACAAATATTTTAAGGGACTCGGCCGAGGACTTTGCCATGGCCGGGCGGGTGTATCTTCCTGAGGAAGAGCTGGAGCGGTTCGGCGTGAACGCGGGGTCATGGGTGGTTGGACGTCCGGAGGGTTGGTCTGCATTGATGCAATTTCAAGCGGCGCGCGCGCGTCGGCACTATGCGGCGGCGGTGGCAGCGCTTCCGGCGAGTGAACGTCGTGTGATGGTGGCGGCCGAGATTATGCGCGAGGTTTACGGAACGCTTCTGGATCGAATGGAACGCGATGGGTTCGAGGTGTGGAAGCGGGAGTATCGACTGAGTCGGGGGCGCAAGGTGTGGTTAGCAGCATCGGTATTTACGCGGACCCTGGTTGCGACGGCGGGCGAGACGCGTGTGCCATGTGAAAAGTTGCCGTATGTGGATCGTGTGCGATAGTGTATGTTTTATGAAGCGAATTAAACGAATGAGCCTCGTTATTAGCGGGCTGTGTGCAGTGTCTGTGTTATTTACCGGGTGCGACACCCCGGGGCAGTCGGCATTGGCGGGAGCGGCCACTGGAGCTGCCATAGGGGGCGTGTTCAAGGGTGGTGGACGGAACGTTGCTCGTGGAGCGGTGATCGGCGGGGTGGGTGGGTACGCGCTGGGCAAGTACGGCGAAGTCGAACGCGAGAGGGGTTATGCAGCAGCTCAAGGCGGGTACGCGCCTCCACCGCAACCTGTGTACGCGCCGCCTCAGCGGGAGGTGTACTACGCGCCGGAACCGCCTCCTGCTTACCATCGTCACCGCCATGAGATGCCTTACGGACGGTACTCCGGGACGCGTGGGTATGTGTATTCGCCGTACGGCGGTGGCTTGATCGATGTCCGGGGCATCCCGCGGGATGCTGAAGTTGTGGATCCTCGAACAGGTCGGGTCTTTCTGAACCCGTAATAGGCGACGCATAGGCGGTTGCAATGGGAGGGGAGGAGCCGGCGTGATGCAGCGCCCGTCGGTTGCTCTTCCCGAGATCCTTCTTTTCTCCTCTCGAATTCCATTCTTCCTTCCTTACCTGAAGCCTTAGCTTGATTCTCTGCGGTCTTGTGGCGAGTCTTTACGGCTCTGCCTTTGCGGAGGCCGTTTTTCACCCTGGTCTGTCATGCTCAATATTTTCATCAATCTGCTTCTGGTTGTTCATGTTTTGGTCTGCCTTTTGATCGTCGTGGCAGTCCTGATGCAGCGGCCCAAAAACGAGGGACTTGGCGCGGCGTTTGGTTCAGCAATGACCGACTCTTTGTTTGGCACCCAGACCACGAATGTCTTGGCAACGGTTACGCGGTGGTTGGGAGGCTTATTTTTTGTACTCACTTTAGTTCTTTCTGCGTTGTACGCCCGTCAGGGTAGGGAGAAGACCGGGGTAGAGCAGCGCTTGCAGCAGGCACCTAAGCCTGCTGATGTACCAAAGGTTCCCGCCGAGCCCTCCGCGCCTGAGGCAGCGAAGCCTGCGCCCGAAGCCCCGAAGGCCCCCGTGGAGCCCGCCGCACCTGCGCCCGAGGCAGTGAAGCCCGCGCCCGAAGCCCCGAAGGCCCCCGTGGAGCCATCCGCACCCGCGCCTGAGGCGGTGAAGCCCGCGCCCGAAGCCCCGAAGGCCCCCGTGGAGCCATCCGCACCCGCGCCTGAGGCCGTGAAGCCCTCGCCTGAAGTCCCGAAGGCTCCTGGTGAGGAGCCGAAGCCCCAATTGCTTGGTGGACTTGATCTTCTACGCGCTGAACCTTCTTTGAATTTGGCTGTAACTCCTCAGCTCAATGCTGCTCCTGTTTCGGCAAAGTCTGAGGTCTTGGCGCATTAGTTTGTTTCGGGTTCCGGCGGCCAGTTCTGTTCTTCGCCTTGGCTCGGAGATCAAACGATGCTGTGCTGCCGCGCTCCTTGCCACTTATTGCCTGTTTTTGGGGGGCTGTGGCTTGAGCGGCGATCGCGCGGAACTCGTCTTCCTGAACGGTTCAGAACCTGAGGTTCTCGATCCTGCTCTCATCACTGCTCAGCCCAGTAGTCGCATCGCATCGGCCCTGTTTGAGGGGCTCACCGTCTTCGGCCCCGATGCCTCAGTCCAACCTGGCGTCGCCACCCATTGGGACGTTTCTTCCGACGGTCGCCTCTACACCTTCCACCTCAGAGATTCAGCCTGTTGGTCCAACGGTGATCCCTTAACCAGCGCCGACTTTATCTACTCTTGGAAGCGTGCACTTCTGCCGGAGACCGCCTCCGAGTACGCCTCTCAATTTTATCCCATCCACAACGCCGAGGCGTTTAATCTGGGCACATTGAGCGACTTCTCCCAAGTCGGTGTCTCCGCTCCAGATGCGCATACGCTCGTTATCCAGCTAGATAACTCCACACCATACTTTCCCGATCTGTGCGCCTTTTCGACCTATCTCCCCGTGCACAAGGCCACTGTCGAGCAGTACACCGACTGGGCGTCTCGTCCTGCGCATTTCTTAGGTAACGGCCCGTTTTTACTCAAAGAATGGCGTCTCTTTGATCGGGTCCGCCTCATCAAAAATCCCCGTTTTTGGAATGCATCGGCAGTCGGTCTTTCCAGTGTAGACGTCCTTCCTGTAGCGCGGCCCATGACTGCCTTTAACTTGTACGCCACAGGTGCCGCAGATCTGATGATGGACAAAGGCCTCGCCCCGACTTCCCTCATGTCTGAACTGCGCCTGCGCAAGGACTTTCACTCCGCTCCCTTTCTGGGCTCCTACTTTATCCGGTTTAATGTCAGCCGCGCTCCCTTTGCAGATGCCAGGGTGCGCAAGGCTTTCAGTCTTGTCGTTGATAAGGACGTTTTGGTGAACAAGATCACTCGGGCCGGAGAAATTCCTGCTGGAAGCTTCGTTCCACCGGGAACGGGGCACGGCTACGAGCCTCCCCTCGGTTTTACTCGCGATCCTGAGGCGGCCCGGCGTTTGCTTGCCGAGGCTGGGTTCCCCGGAGGTCAGGGGTTTCCTGTGGTGCACTACCTTTACAAGGGAGACTCGGATTTGGACCGCGACATCGCGGTGGAACTCCAAGGCGTGTTGCAGAAGGAGCTAGGTGTGCAGATGCTGCTCAAGCCTCAAGAATGGACCGTTTATCTAGCGGCTCAGGGGGCGTTAGATTACGACCTTTGCCGGTCCAGTTGGGTTGCGGACTACAATGATCCCAACACTTTCTTGAACATGTTCGTCACTGGCGATGGGAACAATCGCACGGGCTGGAGTCATTCTGGCTACGACTCGCTTATTGCAGAGGCAGCACGGGAACCTGATCTCATCCAGCGCTTTAGGCATTTTCAGCAGGCGGAACAGCTCCTCGTCGAGAAGGAGGCTGTCGTATGTCCCTTGTATTTCTACGTGGGTATTCAGTTCTACGATGCCGACAAGCTCGAGGGCATGCAATCTAACCTCCTCGATGAACATCCTTTGCGGTATCTGCGCTGGAAAAAGCGTTAGCCAATGCATCGTCTCACCTATCTCGCGCTTCGCTTTGTTTGGGCTGTGTTGGGGCGGCTCCCCCTGCGCCTCGTGCTGCTGCTCGCTCGCGCCATCGGCACCTTGGGCTGGGCGCTGGCACCAGGCTACCGCCGTCTCGTGCGCCGTAACCTCTCCATCGCTTTCGGTGAATCGCTCACCCTGAATCAAAAAAATAAGCTCGGCCGCGAGCATTTCGCGAGGTTGGCAGCCAACATCGCCGCTGGTGCCTGCCTTGCACGCATCCCCGCCTCCCAGCTCACTGACTGGGTGCACATCGAAGGCCTCGAGCATTTGAGAAAAGCTCAGGCAGAGGGTAAGGGAGTGCTCGGATTACTTGGGCACTTGGGGAATTGGGAATTGCTCGCACGCTTGAGTCCCGGCGTTTTTGCGTGTCCCTGCGGCAGTGTGTACCAAGGGCTGAGCAACCCATACGTGGATGCCTGGATCCGGCGGCAGCGCGCGGCTGAGGGGTTAGCGTTGTTTGAGCGTAAAGAAGGCTTTCACGGAGCCATGGAACTCCTGCGCTCGGGTGGCATTGTCGGGGTGTTGGCCGATCAACACGCCGGCGATCCAGGGTTATGGTGTCCTCTGTTTAATCGTCTCGCTTCCACCTCGCCGCTGGTGGCCACGATGGCCTTGCGCACGGGTGCCGCTGTTCTCGGGATCGCCGTTTACACCGAGCCCAAAGGGCGCTGGCGTATGGTGATACGCCCCGCCGTCGTGCCGCACTCCAAAGACATTGCGGCGTTCACTGCTCAAATCAATGGGGAACTGGAAGCCATGATCCGCACCTCGCCTGCGGACTGGCTTTGGTCGCATAATCGCTGGAAAACTCCCAAACCGAAGTTCCTCAGCATCGGTACGAAACGTGGTATCGTCGCCCCCCCAGGCCTACAGCATTTCCGCCTCCTTGTGCGCTCTGTCAACTGGCTCGGCGATGCTGTCATGACTGTGCCCGCCCTTCGCGCCATGAAGCGCACCCGGCCCGATCTCGAAATCACCGTGGCTTGTCAGGCGAAACTTGTCGGTTTTTGGCGCGCGGTGCCCGAAGTGGATCGCGTGCTTTCACTGCCGCAAGGTGCCGGAATCGCTGCGG
Source organism: uncultured Spartobacteria bacterium (assembly GCA_903916085.1). Classification (GTDB taxonomy): domain Bacteria; phylum Verrucomicrobiota; class Verrucomicrobiia; order Chthoniobacterales; family Chthoniobacteraceae; genus Chth-196. The sequence goes on along the minus strand of CAIWVL010000045.1, from coordinate 6,745 downwards.
TTGCCCGTCTTTTTAAGGCTGAAAATTTTGATGCGTCCCTTGTTTTGCCGAACTCTTTGCGCACCGGCTTGGAAGTTTGGGTGGCGGGAATTCCCAGACGCATTGGTTATCCGGGTCATTGGCGCAAGTGGCTGTTGAACCAGTTGCCCTCCAAGACCGGCCCGCGCAATGCGGAGGGTGGCGTGATGCGTCATCAAGTGTATGATTATCTGGATCTTGTCGAATCTTTGGGGGCACCTCGCTTGGAAGAGTCTGCGTGGGTGGCGACACGTGAAACGCTTCCTGCCGGCGGAGTGTCCCGACCATGGCGGGTTGCGGTTTGTCCCGGGGCTGAGTACGGTGCCGCAAAGCGTTGGTTTCCAGAGCAGTATGCCGAAACGATGCGCCTCGTTTCAGAAGGGCGCGAAGTGGACTGGATTTTGGTTGGGGTAACCAAGGATACGCCGATCGGGGTGCTGATTCAGGCGAAGGTGGGTGGGTTGTCTGTAGATAACCAGATTGGACGCACTGGGTTAGGCGAGCTTATTGAGCTTATAAGAGGGTGCGATCTTTTGCTCACCAACGATACTGGTACAATGCATCTTGCTGCGATGCTTGGTGTTCCATTGGTTGCGATCTTTGGTTCCACTGAACCCCTCCTCACTGGACCGCTGGGATTGCGTAGCGTGGTCGTGCAGCATCGCGTCCCGTGCGGGCCTTGCTTTAAGAGGGAGTGTCCCCTCGACTTCGCCTGTATGCGAGGCGTCTCCGCCCGGGAGGTTGCCGACGCCGTAATCACCGCACTGCAACAGGCTTCCAGTTGACCTAGAGAAAAATGTTCTCCCATGCCCATGCCTTGATCTATGGTGCAGGCTCCCAGAACTAATTGTAATTTTTATGGCAACCACCCTGCCGCACCGCCCAAACGCTGATCTGCTCGAATCTAACTACGAACGTTGGAGGCAGGATCCTGCGTCCGTTGACACCGTTTGGTCCGCCTTTTTTGAAGGCTTTGAACTGGGCAACGCTTCCTCAAAAAATGGCACGGGCCAGTCAACTGCCGCCCCTCGCAGTGGCACAGAACCATCTGCCGTTGACGGACTTTGGCAGACCAAGGTAGATCACTTGGTGCAAACCTACCGGTCCTTGGGGCATCTGAAGGCGCACACAAATCCGCTCTCAGCGAATCCGCCGGAGGCGCCTCTCTTGGAACTCAGTGCGCTGGGCTTCACCGGAGCAGATCTGGATCGACCTGTTTCCACCAGCCTCTTTCGTAATGGTCAAACGCTCTCCCTGCGCGAACTCATTGCCAATCTTGAATCCGTCTACTGCCGCCACATTGGTGCGGAGTTTTCGCACATTGAAAATCCTGCTGTCCGCGAATGGCTGCGTGAAAAATTTGAGGCGGTCGCCACGGTGGCCGTGCCAGCGGAGACACAGCGGCGGATGATTCGCCAAATCCTTTCGGTAGAGAGCTTTGAGAAGTTTCTTCACACCCGATTTGTGGGACAGAAGCGATTTTCGATCGAAGGCGGCGAATCTTTGATGGTTGCGTTGTACGGGATTCTTGAAAACTGCCCGCACCATAAGTTGGAAGAGATTGTGATGGGAATGGCACACCGCGGCCGTCTCAGCGTGATTAACGATTTTCTGCAAAAGCCTGTTTCGGTGATGTTTGCGCAGTTCTCTGAGAACTACATGCCAGACACTGTGGCGGGAGACGGGGATGTGAAGTATCACCTCGGCTACAAAACCAAGCGTCAGCTTGAGAACGGGTACGAGGTTTCTGTGCGACTCGCTTCAAATCCCAGCCACTTGGAGGCGGTCAACCCTGTTGTGCAAGGCATGGCACGGGCGCGTCAGCATGTGCGTGGCGACAGCTCGGATCGGTCGCGCGTGGTGTCTGTGTTGATCCACGGCGACGCTGCCTTTGCGGGACAGGGGGTTGTGGCTGAGACACTGAACATGTCTCAGCTCGAAGGCTACCGGACCGGTGGGACCGTCCATTTGGTGGTCAATAACCAGATCGGGTTTACCACTTCGCCCGCCGATGCCCGCTCTTCGCGCTACTGCACGGACGTTGCTAAGATGATCAGCGCCCCCGTGTTCCACGTCAACGGAGACGATCCCGTCGCGGTACGCGCCTGCGCAGAACTCGCTCTGGACTACCGTCAGACGTTCAAGAGCGACGTGGTGTTAGACATCGTTTGTTACCGTCGTCACGGGCACAACGAGGGCGACGAACCCCTCTTCACGCAGCCTGTGATGTATCGCGAGATCAGCGCGCACCCCACGTTGGGCACGCTCTATCGTCAGACGCTGCTCGGTAACGGAATCCTTTCCAGCGAGCAGGCAGCCGAACTCGATCGCGAGTTTGAGGCCAGGTACGAATCTGCATTCGCTGAAGTCAAAGCCGCAGAGCAGAATAAAGAACTCAATAAGTTCTCCCACTCCAACTCCGTATTTCAACCAGAGTTTTCGCATCAACCTGCGGATACCGCCATCTCGAAGAATGTCCTCGATCAGGTCTGCAAAGCTCTGACGACGCTCCCCGATGGATTCCGGATGTTGCCCAGGCTCAAGAAGTTCTTCCTCGAAAAACGGCAGCAGGTTTGGAAAGACGGTCACGGCTTCGACTGGGCCTTCGGTGAAGCCCTCGCCTTTGGTTCCCTTCTCGCTGAAGGCACTCCCGTGCGTCTCTCAGGTCAGGATTGCCGCCGTGGCACCTTCTCCCATCGCCACGCTGTTTTGTACGATGAAACCAATCGCGAACGTTATACCCCCCTACAGCACGTCGCCGAGAATCAAGGCCGTTTTAACGTCTACAACTCGCTCCTGAGCGAAACTGCCGTGCTCGGGTTCGACTACGGCTACACGCTTCATTACCCCGAATTGCTTTGCCTTTGGGAGGCGCAGTTTGGCGATTTCTGTAACGGTGCCCAAATCATCATCGATCAGTTCCTTTCGGCAGGCGAATCTAAGTGGCAGCGTCCCAGCGGAATCGTACTTCTGCTGCCACACGGTTATGAAGGGCAGGGGCCCGAGCACTCTTCGGGCCGACTGGAGCGCTTCCTCCAGCTTGCTGCCGAAGAAAACATTCAGGTGTGTAACTTCACTACGCCAGCCCAATACTTCCATGCATTGCGCCGTCAGATGAAGCGCAACTTCCGGAAGCCGCTCATCGTGATGACGCCCAAGAGTCTCTTGCGCGCGCCCGAATGTGTTTCAACCGAAGCAGACTTCACCTCGGGACACTTCCAGGAGATTCTGCCCGGCCCGCTTTCCGTTGCAGCTAATAAGGTTAGCCGCGTGGTGCTGTGCTCGGGCAAGGTCTACTATGACCTGCTCAAACACCGCGATGCGCACAATTTGGCAGATGTCGCGCTCGTACGTGTCGAACAGCTTTACCCGCTACACACCGAGAAGCTCAGTGAAATTCTTAAGTCCTTTTCCAAGGCCAAGACTTTTGTGTGGTGCCAAGAGGAGCCTGAAAACATGGGGGCCTGGAGGTACATTCGCAACCAGCTCTCTGATTTGTTGGGCAAACCCGTGCATTACGCAGGTCGCGAAGCCTCGGCAAGCCCAGCTGTTGGCGCACTCGCCCTGCACAAAATTGAGCAGCACGCCCTCATTGAAGCCGCTTTCACACTGAGCTGATTCCCGGCAGGTTCCTCCTCAGTTCTCACACCCATTCCAAACCTTCGCGATCCTTAGTTATGAGCCTTGAAGTCAAAATTCCCTCCGTTGGAGAATCTATAACCAGCGGCGTGATTTCCGCCTGGCATAAAGCTGATGGAGAGGCGGTTACCAAGGGCGATACGCTCCTCACTCTCGACACGGACAAGGTCTCCACCGACCTCACTGCTGAGGAGTCCGGCGTGATCCGCATCCAAGTGCAGGTCGGTGAGGAAGTGAACATCGGCCAAGTGGTTGCTGTGATTGAGGGGGCTGCCACTGCATCAGCTCCTGTGGCTGCCGCGCCCGTCCAGGCGGCTGCTCCTGTCGCCGTGGCCGCTCCTGCACCGGCTCCTGTCCAAGCCGCTGCCCCGGTGCCCACTGCCGCACCGGCAGTTGCGGTGGCCGCTTCCAACGCCGACACGCTCCGCGCGGCGGTGGAATCCGCCAACCAATCTCTGGGGGTTCTTCAAGGCAATGGTCAGCCTGCCAACCCCTTGGCGGAAGGGCGAATCACTCGTAAGAAGCTCACCCCGCTACGCCGTAAAATTGCCGCGCAGTTGGTCTCAGCGCAGCACCAGGCCGCCATCCTCACGACCTTCAATGAGTGTGACATGAGCGCCGTGATGAAGTTGCGCTCCGAAATGCAGGACGCTTTTGTTGCTGAACACGGCGTTAAACTCGGGTTCATGAGCTTCTTCATCAAGGCCGTGGTGAGTGCTCTGAAAGCCTGTCCAGCTATCAATGCACGCATGGATGGGGATGATCTCATCCTCAATCACTTCTTTGACATAGGCGTCGCTGTCGGCACCGAAAAAGGCCTCATGGTCCCCGTGGTCCGCGATGCGGATCAGAAGTCTTTCGCACGGTTGGAGAAGGATCTAGCAGCCTACGCCGTCAAGGCGCGCGAGGGCAAAATCGAGTTGCAAGATCTCCAAGGCGGCGTCTTTACACTTTCGAATGGAGGTATTTATGGCTCTCTCTTGTCCACTCCGATTCTGAATCCCCCACAAAGCGGGATTTTAGGGATGCACAAAATTCAGGAGCGCCCCGTGGCAATCAAGGGCCAGGTCGTCGTTCGGCCAATGATGTATCTCGCTTTGTCTTACGATCACAGGATTGTGGACGGTAAAGAAGCGGTGACCTTCCTCGTCCGGGTGAAGGACTGCATGGAAAACCCAATGCGTTTGCTGCTCGGTTTGTAGCATTCTCGGGGAGTCATACCAGTAACTCTCCCAGCGCATTGGTCCCGAGGATTTTCCACGTTGCACTTTGGAAGGTAACGTGGATGTAAGGTTGTCCAAAACGACAAATCTGCTATTCTTGAGGTTCCCCCAACCTCCCAGAATATGAACACAGTTCAAACCGGGTTCCCCGCACCCGTCGTTTCAGCCGTTCCTCCGGCTGAACCGGTGCCCTCAGTTCCAAAGTCCAGTCCCGTTGCCGCACCTGTAGCGACCTCGTCCACAGGTGGTTCCGCGCCTGTTTTTGTCGCGGGTGCCTCTCACCTCATGGCTCTGGCCACGGCGCTCGCTCTCGCTGCCTCCGTTATTTTCGGAGGTTATTATTGGGCGCGTGATAAGGAGGAGCGTCTTCTGCATAGCGCTGCTCCCGAGTTTTGCGATGCCAAGCTCCATGGAGTCGCTCTCATCCGTGAAGCCTTGTCTCGTCCAGATACGCTTCTTTTGTTTGGCAGCTCCGAGCTCATCCCCGACGTGCCCATGAAGGGCGTCGATTTCTTTGCGGAATCACCGACTGGTTTCTCCGTGTTCCCTGTGGGTAAGGCAGGCACCACCGCGCTGTCGGTCCTTCAAAAGTTGGGCGGTGCCGGCGAAGAATTGGTTGGGAAAAAGGTGGTACTGTCTCTGTCTCCTAGTTTTTTTCAGACAGAAGTGGTGGATGCTAAGTATTTTGAGGGAAACTCTTCCAAGCTGCAATTGAAGGAATTTCTGTGGAGCGACCGCTACAGCGCTGGCCTTAAAAAGGAAGTCGCTACCGAAATTCTCAAATTCCCCAAAGTCATTGAAGGTGACTGGGTTCTCGGTTACGCCCTCAATCAGTGTGCCGCAGGCGGCCCTCTGAATCAGTTTTTGCTCGGGATTATAGAGCCTTACGCAATTTTTGATCGCGCGATCGGTCGTCTACAGGATCACATGGAAGCCGCCTTCGCTCTGAATGGCGAACCGCCGCTGGCACCAACCAACCAGTTTCGTCCAAAGCGCGGTCGCGCACTCAATTGGGACGATCTGTTTCGCTCGGCGGAGGAGCAGTCAAAAACGCTGGCGGCAAAGTCCAGACGTCGCCCCATCAAAGTGACCCGAGAGAAGGGGACTTGGGACGCGCAGTTTGTAGCCAAAATGCGTAAAGCGCAGGAGTGGAGGGATTTTGAACTCGTGCTTCGGTTGTTGCAAGAAGCTGGAGCCCATCCACTGGTGCTATCCATGCCGCTGCATGCGGATGTGTTGGAGGCACAAGGAGTGTCTGAAACGGGGCGCCTCGAGTACGGCGAGCGCCTTCAGGCCTTGGTGAAAAAATACAACGCACCCCTCGTCTATTTTAAGGATCACGAGAGTGACCCCGTCTTTTTTGTCGATCAGCACGATCACATTGGTTCGAAAGGCTGGTGGTACTATAACAAAGTCCTCGACGATTTTTACCATGATCGCCTCGGACTCACCCCAGTCGCTCAGCAAACCAAGCGTTAGTTGCTCACTACCATGAAAGACAAAATCCTCTCCCTCCTCGCCGAAGTTGCCGAAACCTCCGAGGTTTTGAAGCAACCCGACTTGGCGCTTTACGACCTTCAAATTCTCGACTCCATGAAGACCGTGGAACTGATCGTCGCCTTCGGCCGTGAGTTTGAGGTGGAAATCTCGCCCGCAGAATTTGAGCAGGCCAACTGGGCCACCCCCTCCAAACTGGTGGCCGACATCGAAAAACGTATCGCCTCCTAGATCCGGGCTTTTGCAAGTTTTAAGGCACCATGGACTTCGACACTTTTTTTGCCGGGCATCCCGGGATGCGTCGCGTAGCCCTCGTGCTTTATTACTTGGCCATCGTCCTTACTCTCATTTTGATGTACGGCCGCGGG
>CAIWVL010000044.1 GCA_903916085.1 uncultured Spartobacteria bacterium | reverse complement strand
TCTTGCCGCCGCCTATGCAGCGCGCGCAAGCATCGCGTGTATCGTGCTGCTTCCAGCAGGTAAAATAAGCTACGGTAAACTCGCCCAGGCTTTCATGTACGGAGCCAAAGTCGTCGCCATCGAAGGCAACTTCGACGATGCCCTCCGGCTCGTGCGTGAAATCGGCGAGACTGAGGCCGTAGCTGTTGTCAACTCGATCAATCCAGACCGTCTCCAGGGACAAAAAACCGCCAGCTTCGAGATCATCGAAGAACTGGGCGATGCCCCCGATATCCACATCCTTCCAGTGGGCAACGCGGGAAACATCAGCGCCTACTGGCTGGGATACCAAGAGTTTCACGCCCTAGGAAAATCCAGCCGCACCCCCGTGATGCTTGGCTTTCAAGCGGCGGGTTCAGCCCCCATTTTCCACAAACGCGTCATCGAAAGCCCTGAAACAATTGCAACCGCCATCCGCATTGGCAACCCGGCTAGCTGGGACAAGGCCGATGCAGCTATTGCAAACAGCGGTGGCGCGGTGGACATCGTCACGGATGCAGAGATTCTCGCAGCCCAACTTTGGCTCTCCTCCAATGAGGGCATCTTCGTTGAGCCGGCTAGCGCGGCAAGCATCGCCGGTCTCTTCAAGTCGCTGGACGCCGATTCCAATCGCGCCTATGACGCCGGACGCTTCCCCGAGGGCTCGCGGATTGTCTGTACTGTCACAGGCCACGGCCTGAAGGATCCCGATGTGGCTAAAGGGCAGTTCGATAAACTCCTTACGGCGAAGGCCGACCGCGACGAAATACTACGCCTGATTAGCTAGCCCCTGGAGGAAGGGCTCTTGAATGTACCGCCCCAAACGGGGTCCAAAAATAGTCCTAATAGAGTTCTAATCGTCAAAGCTCCGGCCGAAGACTGAGAACTGGGATACCGGTGGTGTCAGTCTTAGGGCGACGAGAGCCACCGGATTGCCATGTCGAACCAGGAGCTCTCCAGTCGGAGCGCGAGAGGGAATCAACCCTGAGCAATTTTTCTCGCGCGCCTGCGCATCGATGCCTTACCGCACGACTTCCGTGCCAATACCCTCGTCAGTAAACACTTCTTGGAGGAGCGCATGTGGGATACGCCCGTCGATAAAGTGGACTTTCCGGACTCCGCGTTCGAGCGCATTTAGAGCTGAATTCACCTTGGGCAACATCCCTCCGGCGATAATCCCCTCAGCCACCAACTGCTGAATCTGCGCCCGGTTTACGGAAGGAATCAGAGTCGATGGATCGCGGTGGTCCCGCATCAATCCCGGGACATCGGACAGATAAATCATCTTAGCCGCACGCAGCCCACCAGCGACCGTCCCCGCTGCAATGTCGGCGTTGATGTTCAGAGACACACCCGACTCGTCTTGAGCTAAAGGCGAAATCACAGGCACGGCCTCCGCTGCAATCGCGCGCTCAACTTCATCCAAGCGCACTTCCACGACCTCTCCCACGAACCCCATGTCTACGAGTTCAGCCCCGTCCGCTTGAGGAACAAGCTTGCGCCCTATCAGAACACGTTTTCCCGGAATACCCACCGCCCTGCCCTTGGAGGCGTTGAGATGTTTGACAATGGAGGGATTGACCACGGTATCGAGCACTTCCTCAACGATGTGGATGGCCTCCGCACTGGTGACCCTCAATCCATTGACAAACCGTGCGGGCAACCCCGCCGCGCTCATACGCTGGGTGATCGCCTTGCCTCCACCATGAATAAGCACAGGATTGATTCCAACCGCCTCCAAAAAAACCACGTCTTGAAGCATTCCTGCCACTACCGCCTCATCTTCCATGGCACTCCCGCCGTATTTAATCACAAAGGTCTGTCCTCTGTACTTTTGGATGTAGGGCAGTGCCTCAACGAGGGATTCCATGCTTTTTAGGGTGGGTTGTGTCATAAGCGGTCGGAATGGGTATAGCGCCAGCCGAATCCTCCGACGTGCTCGCAAAAGTGCAAGGATGCAATCTTAAAAACAAACCCGCCCACATTGCGCAGGTACGGCGCACCCTTCTCACAGAGGCCGCATCGGAGCAAAAAAAATGCGGTAGCGTCGCCACCCCTGTCGACGCTACCGCGGAAACACACCCATGTGATGTAGCTGCTTCCACAACTTACATCGCCGCTGGTGAGAACCCCGGTTGCACGTGGTACCGCAATTTAAGTAAAGGCCTCAGAGCAACCTGCGGCGTGGTAAAATAGGCTGAGTTTGAGCACACATTTGCGAGCCCATTTGCGCAAACATCGGGGCAAAAAAAAAATGCGGTAGCGTCGCCACCCCTGTCGACGCTACCGCGGAAGCACACCCATGTGATGTAGCTGCTTCCACAACTTACATCGCCCGCCGCACTCCAGACGGTTGCCTGCGCCACGGAAACTTTTCAAAAAGGGCCCCCTCCTCGCTTTGCCCCGTTGCCACAGGCGCTGAGCTGTGCGAGACTCAAGGGGTGGGGATGATTATTCGCGCTCTCATCTTGGTGTTGGCGATGTTACTTGGCCCTTCAGGCCGGAGTGCGTTGTACGCCCATTCGGGGGTTGAGCCTGCCTACGCGAGCACAAATCCGCAGCTCTGCAACACTGATGTCACCGACTTCACCGGCCTTACTGATGTGGGTTGCGAAGACGGTTGTTTCGATTGCTGTAGTTCTTTTGGGCACACGTGCCATTGCGATCTCCCCCCCGAGCCCAAGTCCATTCCCTCGGACTCGCTTCCGGCCTCGCCGAGTTCACGCGAACCAGCCCAAGAAACGCCTTGGAGTCTCCTTGAACTCTCCCCCTCTTGGGGAAAGCTCTCAGAGAGATCCGCCGCTACCCTCCATTGGCGCCACGCCACTCGTAAGCAAGTTGCGGCCCGTGTCGAAATTCGTCTCAGGCACTGCGCCTTCCAAATCTGAGCCACGGGCTCTTACAGACGTATTGTACCCGGAGACATCGTTCTCCGTCCCTAAGCGCCGCGTTTCTTTCTACGAAACCGGTACACCAACTAGTCATTGCAACGCCCCTCGCGGGCATCGGCCTTCACCGCCGCACGCCAACCCTCAGGTCACTTGAGGTTTTCGCCATGAACTTTCGCTCCACATTAGCGCTCTTTTGCCTCCTACAACTTCCCACCTCGGCTTTCGCGCATGGGAATCACAAAGCCTCCGCTCATTTAGAAAAGGCATCTGTTTCCACCGCAACCGACTGCCACTGCAACACGTTCTCCACCGGACGTATCGTCGATGTAAACCTCGATATCGCTGAGCAAACCCTCGCCCCTGCAGGAAAACCGGTCAGGTCGTTAACCATCAATGGAACCGTCCCCGGGCCCACGCTGCGCTTCTACGAGGGTGACACCGCCCGGATCCATGTCCACAACAGCCTATCTCACGAAGAAACCTCGTTGCACTGGCATGGACTGCTGGTCCCCAATGATCAGGATGGCGTGCCCCACCTCACCACCCCCCCCATAGCGCCTGGAACAACTCTCACCTACGAGTTTACCCTTCGGCAGTCAGGCACCTACTGGTTTCATTCGCACACCGGTCTCCAAGAACAACGCGGTGCCTTGGGGTCGATCGTAGTCGCTCCCCGCAACGGCGAGCCAATCAAGACCGACCGCGAACAAGTCCTCGTTCTAACCGATTGGACAAACGAACATCCCAACGAAGTGCTGCGCACTCTGAAACGCAATTCCAACTGGTATGCCATCAAAAAGGGAACGGCCCAATCCATCACTGGCGCAATTCAAGCCGGCGAACTCTCGAATTACTTCAAACGCGAGAAGACACGGATGCCTCCAATGGATCTCTCCGACGTTGCCTATGACGCGTTTCTCATCAACGGACAGCGCCAGTTTCAGGTGAACGGCCTCCCCGGCGAAACCGTTCGTCTTCGCGTCGTCAACGGCTCAGCCGCGACCTATTTCTATCTTGAATCGGCCACAGGCCCCTTGAGCATCGTCGCCGCAGATGGGCCGTCCGTGCAGCCCACAGACATTCAGCGCCTGCTCATTGGCATCGCCGAGACCTACGATCTGGTCGTCAAAATCCCTGCGACCGGCAGCTGGGAAATCCGAGCCACTTCACAGGACGGTTCAGGCAATGCCTCAGCGTTCATCGGACAAGGCCCCGCACACGCTGCACCGGATGTTCCCCGCCCAAACCTCTACAACATGGACTCGATGTTGATGAGCGCCCTCGATGACGCAGATTCCCCCATGGTGGACTCCCCCTCCATGCACAAGGCCGCACCTACAACGACGCCGACGTCGAAGGAAAAAACAACGCCCATGATAGGCAGCTCCTCCTCCGAGCGCCCACTCTCGCCCTATCGCGCCCTCAGGGCGCTCCATCCCACAACGCTGCCGACCAATCTGCCCAGGCGCACCGTTACATTGCATCTCACAGGCGACATGCAGCGCTACATCTGGTCCTTCGATGGGAAAACTATCGACGAAGAAAGCCTCATCCCAGTGAAACGCGGCGAGGTTTTACAAATGGAATTAGTTAATGACACCATGATGCATCATCCCATCCATCTCCACGGACACTTTTTTCGCCTCCTTAACGGACAGGGCGCATTCTCTCCACTGAAACACACCGTAGATGTGCCGCCCATGAGTCGGCGTATCCTAGAGTTTGAAGCAAACGAGACGGGTGACTGGATGTTCCATTGTCATATCCTTTATCACATGATGGAGGGAATGGCGCGGGTTCTCCATTACCAGCAGGAGAATCCACCACAAAACATCTCTGAAGCTACCCCAAGTCCTCACCTAGGCGAACATGCGATGCCGATGCGCCATGCATTTGCAGACTTTAACGTCCTAGGAAACCTCTCCGAGGGCACGGCAAGAGTCATGAGCGGCCGCGACAGCTTGGTTGTGCCTTGGGAAGTCGGTAAGAAACGAGGCCACGGCCCCACAGAGTACGAAGGTGACATATTATACGAACGCTACATCACGCCCAATTTTGGTGCCATCGGCGGCATACGTCTCAGCAACCAGCATCCCGGCGGAAATCGTCCTGTAGCGGGCGCATGGTACCGCTTGCCTCATCTTGTGACGGCAACAGGGACGGTGGACGCTCAGGGTGCGCTCCGTATGGCGCTCACAAAAGACTTCCAGATCACGCCCCGCCTCAACGTCAATCTGCGTTCTCAGTATGACACGCGTCAACGTTGGGAGCAGGCGATTTCAACCAGCTACACCCTCACCAAAAGCCTCTCCCTGTCCGCCGCTTACCACACCGACTACGGCTTGGGAGCCGGCCTATCTTTCCACTTCTAACCACGGTGCCCCACACACAAGAGCTCCTTCCCCTCGAATCCCATTTTTCCCATGAAACCAACAACCCGCCTGATCCTCTGCGCGACTGCCGCCATTGCTCTACTTGCAACGGCCTGTAGCACTACAACCGCTAATACCCCCAAAACCGCCCAAACCTCTCACATGAAAGCCTATCCTTTGAAAGTCTGCCTCGTGAGCGGCAATACACTCGACTCCATGGGCGACACGGTGACCGAGGTCTATAACGACCAAGAAGTGAAATTCTGCTGCACTCCTTGCGTTAAAAAGTTCCACGCAAATCCTGATAAGTACCTGCAAAAGCTCCGCTAAAAATGCAATCTCGGCGGGAGCCTGCCCAAGCTCAAAGGCAAGCTTCCGCCCTCCGGCGACTCACACCCTGTCGCACTCCCTCCTTTACGCCACGACGCCTCCACGATTATCCCTCGCTACGGCGTTCGAAGGATGAGCCGCAAGGCATCTACCCGCAGACGCGCCCCAGCAAACGCCTCGCCCAAAGCAACCTGATGCGCCTGTAGAAGCGCAATTTCCTCAGGCCGCACGTGGTCGTTCAACTCGCGTAGCTGTTCCAAACGCGCAATCTCTGCCCCCAAGTGCGAGTTCATCCGCGCCAAGGCTAATTCCACAAGCACCTGCATTTGGATGCCCCCCAGTTCCTGTGCTCGCTCAAGCATCGCAGGAAACAGTTTCTTGCGGACAACCGCCTTATCTAAGAGCCGTTGCACCTCGCCTTTTTGGAGATTCAAACTCCCAGGTTCGTGTACCTCGGTCAGATCCGTCAGCTCGTGGTCCACCAAAATCCGCACCGGTGTTGCGGGTAAAAATCGATCCGCATGAAGCGCAGTCGGAACCACACACTCCACGACAAGAATCACTTCCAACATCAACGACTCCTTAGTCGCGCCCTTCCAAACCCCGAAGGCCGCATTGCCAGATTCGCTCCCTAGTAGCATGTCCAAAGCCCCCCCTACGAGCGGGTGATCTTGACTCATAAAACCCACATCTTCTCTATGCAACGCCCACGCCCGATTGAAAGTCGCACTCAAACCCTCCACAGGAAGCGCGGGTAAAGCTTCTTTGACTAGAGGACCGGCCTGAAACAAATAAGTGCGGTGTCCCCCCCCCATGTCCTCGGCGCCCACACCATAGAAATCCAGTAGCCGCATAAAAAAGGACTGAAAATCCGCGTCGGCATCAGCGGCACGGATTTGCGCCAAAACGAGCTCGGCTTCGGCAGGGCGGTAAGAGTTTAACTCCAGCAGTCGGTCGTAGCCTTGCTCCAATTTAGCGGTCACTTCGGAGAGTAATGCGGTCGTTTTTTTAAGAAAGGTCTTCAGTTTGGCCGCACTAAAAGTGGCGCATAGAGCGTCCAATTCTAACCGTAACACGGCGGCAATTTCCGAGGCCCCATGAGGATTGACCTCAAACGATCCCAACCCTTCGGCATACCACCGCGCCAAAACTTCCTCCTCCGTACCAGTCACATACGGCACATGGATTTGAATCGTCTCTGTCTGTCCAATCCGATCGAGACGCCCGATACGTTGCTCCAGTAGTTCAGGATTTTGCGGTAAATCAAATAGCACCAAATCGTGTGCGAACTGAAAATTACGCCCCTCGCTACCAATCTCCGAACAAATCAAAAGCCGAGCCCCCTCAGGTTCAGCAAAGAAAGCGGCGTTGCGATCCCGCTGTACGAGAGTCAGTCCCTCATGGAAGAGGCCACATGGCACATTGATTTCTTGTAACAATCCTTGATGCACCCTTTCAGCCAGAGGCCGGCTTTTACAAATCAGTAGAATTTTCGCTTCCGGTAATTCCCTGAGCAGTTCTACCAGCCACTTTAGTTTGAGCGCGAACGCGTCCTTTTCCTTGGCCAATTTCAAAGGCACCAGAAAGGCCTTGCGTTCCGGAAACCCTGCAAGTGCCGCGCGTGTGTTGCGAAACATCACACGCCCTGTTCCAAACGCATCCAAAAGCGCGTCCACAAGAGCCGCTCGCGCTTCTGTCTGCTCCGCGCGCAATGCAGCGCTCAGGCTCGCAATCCGCGCCGAACGCCCACCAAACAAGGACTCCTCCTTTTTCGTCAGCAATCGCCCCGCCCGCAGACGGTCTATCGCCGCCGCTACCCGCTCATAGTTCTGCGCCTCCGCGCTAAAAGCCTCCAAGCTCGTAAATCGCGCAGGATCCAAGAGTCGAAGTCTGGCGAAATGACCTTCGGGTCCCAGTTGCTGGGGAGTAGCAGTGAGTAAAAGCAAGCTTGGAACTTTCGCAGCAAGCTCCTCGACTAAAGCATATTCTGGCCCTGGCCCCTGAGAACTCCATTGCAGATGATGCGCCTCATCTACCACTAACAAGTCCCATCCCGCCTCAAGCACTTGGGTCCTACGCAGCGGATCCCCAGCTAAAAACGCCTGACTGCAAATCACCAATTGACTGTCCAGAAAAGGGTTAGCGCCGACCTGGTTGACTTCAATGGCACTGCACCGGTCGGCGTCGAAGATGCTGAATAGCAAATTGAACCGTCGCCACATCTCCACAAACCATTGATGAATCAAGGGCTCAGGCAGAAGAACCAGCACGCGAGCCGCCCTGCCCGTAAGATGCATTCGATGCAGTATTAGTCCAGCTTCGATGGTTTTACCCAAGCCCACCTCATCCGCGAGGAGCACCCTTGGGTGCTGGCGAGAGGCCACTTCATTAGCTATAAACATCTGATGTCCAAGTAACTCCACGCGCCCACCCACAAAGCCGCGCACTGGGTTCTGGAGCATCCGACAACGCCATAGCAGCGCTTCGGCGCGCAAATCAAAGGCATAATTTTCATCAACCTGCCCCACAAGAAGCCGCTCCTCGGGACTGCTGAAACTGATCGAATCCGAAAGCTGAGCCTCGGGAACTTCCCTACCAGCCGTCAGATACACGACAAGCCCAGCGCGCTCTTGGACGGACTCCACAACAAAGGGTTCTCCACTATGAAGCTTGAGTCGGTCTCCCTCCTTGAAACGGACTCGGCGCAAAGGTGCGCTACGCACGGCGTACTGGCGCTGCTCGCCTGCGGCGGGGAAGAATACCTCCACACGCGCAGCATCTATTTTCAGCACAATTCCAAGTCCAAGTTCAGGTTCCGTATCACTAACAATCCTCTGTCCGGGCAACATCCGTTCATTCTCCATAAAAGCGAGGAGCGAGCTTAACGACTAGACGCTCCAACAGGAAGCCCCCCGTCGCGGAGTTTCAGCAACTGGCCCGCTTAAAAGTCCGGGCAACTGCGGTAAGCGTCGATAAAACGCATTTTAGCAAAAATTTTTACAGCTCTACGATTGCCGTTTTTAGGTTTACGGGGCACTCGGACGCGCAAATCCGCTACCCGAGTCAGACAAAAAGAGGCTGCTAGTTTTGAGCGCCCTAATGAGCCGAAGATTACCAGAGAACCCCTCAAATACCTCCATCCCGTCGAAGTCTTTTGGGAACCAATCCGGAATTGGTGCGCCATCGGCTGTTTTATCCAGTGAAAGTGAGTTAACCAGATGCAGCGAAAACGGATTTGTCTCAAACCAAGCTTGGAGATTTGCACTCGGACGGACCTCAAGAAACCAGTCCCAATGTGTCACACCTTGGGCATCCGACCAATCC
This sequence comes from uncultured Spartobacteria bacterium, assembly GCA_903916085.1. Taxonomy (GTDB): domain Bacteria; phylum Verrucomicrobiota; class Verrucomicrobiia; order Chthoniobacterales; family Chthoniobacteraceae; genus Chth-196. Next base: position 24,673 of record CAIWVL010000044.1, on the reverse strand, counting down.
CTGCGCTGGGCATTTACAATCGTGTCGTCCGAGAGCGGTCGCCGCCAGAGAGCGCGATGAAAGACCTCAGCGGGATCGAGCGTCGTAGCAAGTACGTCCACGGATGGCACCGGTGCGGAACGCACAGGGAGCGCCCCGATCGGCACCTCTGGAGGAGACGGCTTGCGCAAAGTCAGAAGCGCGAGAAGCGCGAAACACACACAGAGGAGGCCCAACGATGGCCTGTGCAGGCGACGAACCGCCTGTTCGAAACCTTTCTTTAATCCCTGATCAAACACAATTATTCAGAGTGCTAGCTAATTTCCGCTATTCGAGTAGGTTCGCAGGAACAGTTTGATATCAGAAACGCTTTTTATAAAATTATCGAGTCCAGTTTGTTCATTATTCAGGAGAGAATAAGCGGGGATCACAAGCTTCCATTTGCTGTTCCACACGCTACGGCCCACGAGGCGTGAGCTGGTAAACTCAGTCGGAACGGAACCGTAGAAGAAGGCTGAGCTGCTCACGGGCCGGAAGGCCTGATGCTTGCGTGGAATCCAAAGCTGTTCATTCAAAGTACCCTGAGGCGTAAATACTTGCAGAGCAGAATAACCACTTGCGCCAATGTTAATGGGAAGCGGTAACGCCTGATCTTTCACGTTCCAAGTGCGAATAGAAACTTGATCCCCCAAGGGAGGCGTGCGCAGCGAATCGAACCCAGCAGGGATTAGGTAGACGTAAGGCGTGGCACTGAGCGCATTAGCACTGCTACTGGATGGTGGCGTTCCATCAAAAGAATCCATCCCGACGTAGTCCTTGAATACAACCCCTACCGACAGAATTTTTGTTGCAAAGGTCGACTGGGAATAAGTGTGATCGCCGGCTGCGAGCGGCCAACCAAAAAAGTTAAGCCCCTGTTCGATTGTCGTAAAAAAGGGAATAACGATACCGGGAACGGCACCACCGTTGGCTTTGGAGAGATTTGCGCAATATTTAAGCACATCAGAGTCATTGAGGACGTTACTCATGACTCTCTGCTGTAGAACCTGCTTCCACACTAAGTCATCATCTCCGCTAGGTTGATCGGCGCGGATACGGAACAGCTCCTGGCGCAGAGAAAACAGCGTCCCGTTGCGGTCTGGATTGTTGAACCCAAGTCGCCCTTTGACGACCGCCCAGTCGTTGTGAACTGCGGCAAGGATTCCAGCGAGCCCCGGATCTCCAACCGCAGCGCTGACGGGATTTTGACCTGAAAACTCACCAATACTCCAAGTGGAAATCACCGAATTTGTGAAGTTTCTGCCAGTGGTATTTTTAAGAAGCCCAGTCTCGTAATCGTAGGCCTTGATTGCGCTGTAAGTGTATGTCTGGGCAAGATCAAACAACGCCGAATACTGTGCTAGCTGTTCGTTTCGCAAGTCTCGATACACGACATCCCGTGTCCGGTAGCCCTGAATAACCGCAGCAGCACGAGTCCGAAAGGTTTCACGCTCAGACAGAATTTGATTCGCCTTGCCGTAGATCTTCGAGACTCGTTCCGTAGCCTGCTGAAGCTCAGTCAGGCGCAGATTCATGTCGAAAGCAGTGGAGAGCATCTGGGAATACAAACGCTCAAACTCTGCGACATGCTGTTTATTGGCAGTCTCGTTATTGAAATCACTAATAAAGCCCTGCGCTTGGGACTCGAGATCAGCAGCCTTAGCATCCAATAAGGACGCCTTCGTTTCCGTGGCGAGCCCCAAAAGGGAGTACGCATAAGAAGCAGTGGCACCGCTGTATTTAGCCAGCGACCGAATCACAGAGGTCACATCGGATGAAAAGCCCACGCTTGTTGGCGCTGCCTCTGCGAATGCGTCTGAGAGTGCGGCCACATAGTCCACAGTCAGGCCAAAACCAGCCGCTGCGAGCGTCAGGTTGAAGGATGCGTTTGAAATCTCGGCTGCCTTACTGCTTTTCGCATTCGCTTGCGCCGTGGCTGCGTTGAAGCCAGTAATCATCTCCGAATATAATTGATAGTCTCGGTCAAACCGAGTCTTCAAAACATTGAACGCGTTGACTGACGCCCGAAGATTCACCTGAGCCTGATAACAGTCTAACAACGCCGTTTGGATCTCACCCACCTGTTGCCGGGTACCCATCGCCACAGTCGCGAATTGCGCAAGGCTAAACTTGGAGACCTTAAAAGTTCGCGAGGTGTACTGGCCCGAAGTGTTTGCCCGTGCATAGACACTATCAAGATCCCAAGCCGTAAATGGAGTGACGTTAACGGGTTCATTAAAGGTTACGGTCACATCATTCGATACATCAATCAACTCAGATGGTTTGTTTATGAAAAAAGAATGATACAAATCTGGTCCCGAATAACTCTGTGCGTAGAGAGCACCTACTCCAATGTCCCCGGCGTAGGGGGTTCCGAACAGATTTATTAACTGATACTGGTAAGTCGCCTCCTGCTTGGAGATGTCGTTTGCGTAATCATCCAAACCATTCACCTGTTGCCGAAGCAATCCGTCCATTTGGCCAGCACGAAGAAATGTTTCTTTCGCGTTTATTCCAGCCTGTACTGCTCTGTCATAAATTTGTTCGAAGTGCGTTTTGCCCGCCGCTAGTTCACTCGGAGAGATGTCAAAGATCATCGAATCCGCAGCGAGCCCTAGCGGATTGATGTTGGCCTGCAAGCCGGCTGACACCGTGAAAATCTTGCCCGCAGTGGTAGCGATCTCGGCCAACTCAGGCACAGTACTGCGATCGACCTTCGCAATTCCCTGGTTCGTGGAATCCACTACAGGAAGCATAGCGTTGCCGTTGATCCAATTGAAATACGCACCCTGGTAAGAGCGGGCTGCCCATTCGTCTGTTCCCCAGTACCGAGTAGAGCCTTTGTCGCTATTAACTCTAGCCTCGGTCAAAGAGGACCAACCATTCGTATCAGTGTCCTGGAAGCTCTGTCGAGCGGTCAGGGAGAGCGTTGTGCAGCCCGCTTTCGCTAGGGCGGCAGCGGCGGCGGCGAACTTCCGTTCATCCTGGTAATCCACCTGCACAGATTGTCCGAGCACTGACGCTGTTTCAGCACTTGGAATCCACGTGTATGTTTTGTTAGTGAGCAGCTTGTAATAACCTTTGAGCGCGGTTAAGTAATGGCCGTAGGCATCGCCATGGCCTTGCGGAAACATTTTCTGAGCATCAGCTGCATCGACAACTCCATTTGCAGACGTACCCGATTGATCTTTGATGTTGTAGTTAACTGCGTAAATAGATTCTCCGGACGTGATGCCCTTGATATAATTCCAGTAAAGCCGGTTGTATGCAGGCGCAGACCGCGTTGTCGTGTTTATGTCATCGCGCCCACGCCACAATGCGAGGGTCTCATCCAGCAACGTCGGAACTTGCCCCTCGAACGAAAAGCGAGCCGAACTAATGTTTTGGGCACTTGTCTGACCGTCAATTTGAATAGTGGGATTTGCAGCATCATCGGCCGCCTCATTTCCCAAAAGCATGTACAAATCATTTAGATAACCGGCCACTAACAACAGCGTATTATTGACCGAATCCGTGGTTACGTTGGCATCAATACTCTGCGCTTTCACCCGATTCATAACTGTCTCGTAAATTTCGATCAGCCCGAAATTATTGATAGTTTGCAAATTTAAGGCAACATCGCCTTCCCAACGCTTGCCTGCCTGTGTCAAGACGCTCACATCGGTGCTGATCGGATTGTTCCTTAAATCTGTTTCTCGCTGATTAAATGGATTGATACCCGCAAGCACCCGCTTTACCCAACTGGGCACAAACACAGGTTCCACCCACTCACTCCAATCCGTGTCGGATGTGCTGCCCGTCACCATCCCAATTCCCGCCTTGGCCCGATAACGCATTGTAAAAAAGGCATCACTAAATACTAAAAGAGGATTACCCAAGGCCGTCCCCGCTGCACCGCCGAGAACCAAGGTATTACTTAATGCGCCAGTGGCAGCTGTCCACGCACTACCAGAGGTGACTAAGTCTGTCTTAGAAGGAACGTGGATCCGGAAGTCTGTGATCGCGGCTGTTGTTGGTGCAGCGCTCGAGGAGTATAGGGCCAACTCAATCCTGTTTGCGCCCACCTTAAAATACTTCGGATCTACTTCAAATTGTCGGTCCAGTCCATCGCCGCTAGAGACAAGACCGACTCTGGCGCTTGTCATTAAAAGATCGCCGGGAGCGTTGACGCCAGTGGGAAGATTGTAAGCCAGAGCCGCTGTGTTATTGACATACAAAACAAACCCATCTGAATCAGAAAGCTGAGCACTGAACAAAACCTGCGTTGGCACATAACTTGAACAATTAAAGGAGCCAGCATTTAAGAGCATCTTCCCCGGTAATCCGGAGCTGTTATCATAACTAGATGCCTTCGTAGCGAGGGAATAAGGGAAGGTGCTTGCCGTTGTTGGATAAGTTAAAGGAGCGCCCACCAAAGGAACCGCCGTGGGCGACGAAATAATCTGCCACTGGTCGCTTGCGCCCACCACTCCCAGCGCACGCTTCACGCCATAGGAGTACAACGCTGGCGCGGTGGATTGTGCGGCGTATCTCCACTGAAAATCGTAATACTCTGGATGCGCTGCAAAATCGCCACTGTGGCGTAGAGTGGTTTGTTCATCCAGCGGGTTGGCTGAGAAAATCGCCTTCAGGTCCCCTTTGTATAGGCTGTTAACAACCCTCACGACCTGCATCGTAACCGGATCTCCAGTTGGCGTGAATGCGGTTCCGTCTCCAAACAGCAGAGTTACATAACCCGATCCCTTGCCCAAGGCGGTGAGCGCGTAAGTATCGACGGCCGTGTTGGAGCTCGCTACTTGCGGTAAAGTATAGGCATCGACGACAAAGTCCTGATTAGGATCTGCAATGGCGGTTCCAGCTTTGGACACGTTCGGCACAAAGGTTTGCACCCTTGTGGAGAGCGAATCAATCGCGGTACCCCACTTGGCGTAATCCGGATCGGTTTGAGCGACCAACCCTTTAAGCGCTAAGGCATCGGCTGAGCTCAACGTGTTAAGATTCAGATAATCTTCACCGGCAATCTCATCGATGAATTCACCGCTAAATACGAGTCCACCTTTGTCGCCAAGTTGCGGATTAAAGTAGATCCGTTTTTGAATGTGAGGCTGAGCAAGTTGAAAATAAATTTTACCTTGGTCTGTCGTTGTCTTCAGCGAAACCGGAAGCGCACTCAGTCCGACATTGGCCGCATTCAGCAAAACGGTTTTGGCTCGAGTCGGGTCGGTGAGAGTCACGCTAGGAGTCGTTGCACCGCCGAGAGCGATCGACTGCTGATAAAGCACCCGCGCGCTGCTCTGACCGCGCACTCCAGGCAATCCGTCTTTAGCCAGGGTAAGCGTTTCTCCCACACTCAATGTCGGAGGGTAAGCGGGCCACGAGGGGCGGAAAACCACTGTCAACGAAGTACCCGTCACTGGATCCCCCACAAACGCTCCGGAGTCGTCCGTGGGACGCAGATACGGCAGTACGGTCCCCACCGCAGGCTGGGTCGCGAGTCCCGGGAAGACAAAGTCTGCGCGCATGGTATAAAAAAACTTCATCCCGAGCGCCGGCGATTTAGCCTCGTTGTGAGGACCTCGATAAATCCAGTCGTACCCCTTCCGATCCTTGAAAGTAAAACCAGAATAAGCCGCAGGCGAACCTGTTGCCGCCGAGACATCCGGGCTTGTATTGAAGGTATTGCCGGGATCTACCTCAACGTTTTTGCAAAGTCCCGTTAAAGGGTCGTTTGGAAGAGGAAGCAGGGGCAACGGCATGGGGGCCAATACATTCAAAATAGTACCCGCTGTGACCCTGTAATCAAACGAATGTAGGGCATCGGCACGCTCGACTTTGTAAACCGCCATGGCTGGCCGATTATCTATGGGATCGGTGTATTGGACCAGAACTCTAGGTTTAGATGTGAATAGTGTTCCAGACGCGATCGATCCGTTCAGGACATTCAAATCATCACGCAGTGCGTACACGCGTTTATCCAAGATTAGTGCGTGCTCTTCGTTAGGATTATACCCAATCTTCGTACGGTCTGGTTGATTGTAGATAGAGCCCGCAGCGACATACGCGGGAAGTGCGCCGGAACCTTGGTTGGAAGCGAGAATGATTTTGGGAACAGAACGTTCTAGGGCCAGGTTGCCAATGGCAAATGCGCCTGTTGCGGAACTTAAGTTTGAACCAAAGCCCAAGGCCAGTGCCGAGAGAGAGTCCGCTCCCGCGGTCGTGGTTGGAGTCGCAGTAATGGTGATATCAAAAATCTGGTCTTTTACAGAGGAGGACCCGACGGTGGCGAAGTCCGCAAAAGAACTGGGCCGCGGGGTGATCGTCCACGCGTAGGAGACGCCCCCAAACGCGGCGGTGCCAGAAGTGGCAGACGTGACTTCCGTGGCACTGGTAAACACCTGCGAGAGAACGGGCATGAACACACCAGTCGCTGTAGTCTGGGCGTACACACTGAAGCTTTGCCCGGTCCACGAATCGAGTCGGTAAAGCTGGAAAGAGAACGTAATCGGAGCCGCGCCCTGAGCGCCCGGGTAAAAGATTTTACTAGTGGCCGGCCCGCTTAAAACGGAATTTGTCGAACCACTCACCGAGTAAGTGCTAAAAGGACCAAGCACATTGGTTGAGGGAAGATTAGCGTCAGTAGGTGGCGTCACAGCGAGCACGCGGTTGTCCGTCCAACCTACCGGAGCGTCTGAGAAGCTCTCGGTGGTAGAGATTGTTTCACGGTAGGACACCGAGTACCGCGTCACGAGAGCTGAACTGTAAAAGTCGCTGAACTCTGCCGACTTGGCTGGAATCTTTTTGAACCACCAAACCGTCAGGGTCGACTGGCCTGGAACAGCATTAACCGGTATAATCGCCCCCAGTTCAGCAGCCGGTACGCCGCTCGTGAACGGATTAATGTAGGCTTGGGGAGAATAACAGGTGCCCTGGGCAATATAAGCCGCGCTGGAGTAATCGGAGGAAGGTGGAGTGAGCCGTTCGCCGACGTAGGCGGTGCCAGAAGTGGAGAAACCATCTGTGGTTATCCCAGGCCGATCCATTCCCTGCGTCATCAGAGGTACATACCAAACTCCGCCATTGGTGCCTGTAAACTTTAGCAAAGATCTGTTCAGCAAATCGGTTTCTCCAGTGAAGTTCACAACCAACCGCTGAGTGATTGTGTCGAGGGCAAGATCACCCTCGGTGGAGTCCTGAAACACGATTTGCGGCAAATTACCTCCCTGGAATTGTAACCCCGTCCCAGAAGTAACGGAACTGCCGGTATCATCTACTGTGTATTGTACAAACTTCGAAACAGAAGTGGGCCAACTTAAGGTGTACTGGTTTAAGTATGCAGGCCACTTGATCAGCGTATTCGCCAGAGTCGTTGTTGCTGCAACAGTAATACCGATTGGTAGGGGCTCTAACCAATAAAAACTCACGCGTTCTGGTATGTCGTTCGTTTTTTCGGCATAATAAGCCGACGAACCATCTGGTCGCACCCCTACCCCGTAGTAGTTGGCCTGATCCGCGCTGCCACTCGTACCTACGGGAGCCGCGACCAGGCTATCGCGAGTATCCACTTGAACTCCATCAAAAGCCCGAATTTCGTTCCCTAGCTCGACATTCTGGACGTTCTGCTCAAGCGACTTTGCGACATCGACAACATCCAACCCAAGGAATTCAAATGTGCCATCCACCCGCTCTACACCAAGGTACTCAATTAAAACGCGTCCAGTGAGATTGTATGCGTGCAGCTGCCCCTTTCCATTGAGCTTATCAAACCAAAGCGTTCGCAGGATGGCACTCTGTTGCCGAGATACATTTAACAAAGTGCTTGTATCTGAAGTGCCGCTCTCAACCGTTTTGGTAGAGTCCCCTGCTATAACAACTTCCGAAGCGACCGTCTCTGGAAAAACATTGCTAAAAATCGGGTTCACCCTTTGGATCTGACCGGAAGGAATGGTGATGAGCGGTCCAGTATAACTCCGCTCAGTCCAAAACATCTTCCGCGCAGGCACCCTCGCTGCGACCGAAACTGAAAACGTTTCCTTATAGAACACATACGCATTCGTGGTGGGATCGGGGATGCGGGAAACCCAGGTAACAGAGACTCGCCCGGGAGTGTTCGCAAATACAGCCTTGGCATGCGGACTATAATAATAAGAAGGAAAGACTCCATCCCCTAATGCAGTGATCGTGGCGGAACTGCCGTCGCGATAATCTACCGCGGGTGCACCACTCGGATTTGTGACGACTTCTGCGGCGGCAAGCGGCATCGTACGCCAGAAATTAGACGCGACTGTAGTCGATACGCCGACGCTGTTAATGATTGTAGCAGGCGGTAAAATTTGATCTCCAAGCGAATAGCTCGGCACATTTGAAGAAAAAGTGGTTCCAACGCTGGAACGTGCAAGCCTCACCCCAACTGTTCCTCCATTGACTAGATACAGACTGTTTGGAAAAACGTAACTGGAGGAGTTAACAACCAAGGTGCCTGCGGCCAAAGTTCCCGAAACTAAAGGGCCCCCGCTCAAGGTGCCGTTCACCAACGTACCTGCAATGAGGCTACTAGAGGCAGAGGACTCAACAACATTAGCAAATTGCGGGGTGAGCGTTGGGCTGCCCGAGGGAATGGCAGCTGCGCCAAGGGGCGGGAATCCGGTTCGGTTACTCAGTCGATTGTAAACACCGTTCGTCATTTCCTGGGCCTTGACGTCTGAGAACGCTCCCAATAGCAGGGTGAGAATTGCGCTCCAGATCGTCCTCCTGTGAGGCTGTAAAAGTGCGCGGAAAGGCCAGTTCATAACGGTCACTTCGAAGTTAGTTACTTAGTGGCGTTCAAAAGCTTTTCGAGCGCAACAACTCGCGCCTCCAGCGCGGAGACCTGCACGTTGTCGCGCTCTACACGAGATTCCATCTCAGCCACTTTTTGGGTAAGCACAGCAGTTTTCTGGCGGTCAGCTTCTTGTTGTTGATAAAGCGCCTGTGTCGCTGAGACGTTCAACATCGAGATTGCATCGTAGTCCACGCTCCGAAAATCACTTACCTGGCGACCATAAACAAAGGCTTTGTCGACGTCTTTATCGAAATCAATGCGGAACTGACCGCTCGCGACTTGCAGCACTTCAAAAAGATCTTCTTTATCCGGCGTCATGATTCTGACTTTCTCCCCTTGTTTAAGGTCGGTTTTGAGGTGAACCCAACCATCCTTAATCGTCGCCGGCCTGTAGATGTCCGGCACAGCGTTTGAACTTTTGGTCACTGCTTGAGGATAAACCTTCTCAATCTGTTGAGCGATTACTTTCTTTTGAAGCTTTTGGCCTAGAGCCGGCTGATCGATGTATTTATAATCCGTTATCTGAATACGTAGAAGCGTCGCTAAATCAGCATTATTATTTGAGAGATTCAAGACCTTCTTGATCCGAGCATCCGATGCAACATCGAGAGCAGCACACCTGATACGTTGATCGGAGATGATTGAATGAGGTAAATCTTGACGAAACTGATTCGGAGCATCAGCAGCACGATGTGGGTCAACGTAGTACTCTAGGTAGAACTGATCGTAAACGTACCCTGAAACATGCAAGGGCGCCTGAGGATTAGAATTATTAATACCGACCCTCCCGTATCCTTTAATGCGCATAACCTCACTAAAACTCGTTGAGGAGCCATAGCCAAACGCGATGTCGGCCCCGGCAGAGTCGCAGTGTATTTGCAGCAAGGCACCTTGGATGCCGAAACCGTAGTGATTCCCCCCTTGCCCCCAGAGAGCAATTTTGTCGCCGAGAGTGTTTGCGAAACTCAAGGGAAATGCCGGCGTTGTGGTGCCGATCCCGACAAGGCCAGTCCCCTTGACTCGCATGGTTTCGGTGAAATTATAGGATGTACCGTAACCGAAAGCGACGTCTGAACTATTAACAGAAGTATAGATTTGCAACAGGCTGGGCTGTATACCGAAGCCAAAGTGGACGCCACTGTTACCATAAAGGGAAATCTTGTCCCCCAGAACATCCGCAAAATTCAAGGGAAATCCGGGAGCATTCGTGCCAATGCCGACATTTCCCCCGCGATAAATACCCGCACTGCTCACTGACCAAAGCCCCACGGTGGAGGTATCGATCTTATCAGAGGTAACTGCCCCAGACGCGAGATTGCTGGCCATGACGTTGGACGCAGCAATCTTGGCCGAAGTAATCGCAGAGTCCGCGATTTTAACGTTTGTGACGGCCGAAGTCTGGAGCGCGTTAGTACCCACTTCGGAGGAACCGATCATGCTTGCAGTGATAGCGGAGGTGGCAACGGATTCAGCAACCTTAGCCCGAAAAGCGTACGCACCCGCGACTAATTGCTGCCGAGGACTGATCTCAACATCCGTAGTCGAGGCGTTGCCATCATCCACTGTGATGCCGAGATAAAGTGTTAGGGAAGTGGTACTATTTAAAATGTCTGCGAGCGTCTTGTATGGAGTCACGGCCGGTGCGGCAGGACCCGTGAGACCCGAAATCCCTGCTCCGTTGCCAATTAACACACTAAATTCCCCTGCCGAAATTGTAGCAACTTGGGTTTCAGCCCAAATAGCGGTACCGCCGGTGCTGGTGGTATAGAGTTTGAATTGAACGGTACGATTTACCGGTGCTGTATTTCCGACGAGAACGCCGGAACTATCGGTAACGCGACCTTGATAGCTTAGATACGGCGGAACCGAAGCCGTCTGGGCAAGGGCGGAGGCCGCTCCTAACGCGAGCAGAAGAATGGTCTGTAAAAGTTTCATACGGGATGGGAATTGCAGAGACAAGCCGAGGAGCAATAAAAGAGTTACTGGGTTGTATTAATGACTCCAATTTCTGAGAGTCTACGCATTTTGAACGTCCCGCTTGCGTAAAGCGTTGTACTATTGATACCAGAAATAGACTCAGTGTAGTTACCACCAATAATTGAAGAACCCCAACCCACTACTTTTGCGTTATCTGGTGGAGTGGCCGTAAATGAGAGGTTGCACGTGCGGGTGACGTTGTAGCTTTCGACACCCGCAGCGAGTTTGTTAGCGAATTTTGCGTCGAGATTATCGTGGTCTGGGTGATAAGTATGAACAAAGGGATTAGCAGGATCGTCGTACGCGTGAAACAAGGACCAAGTAAGTGAAACGGGAGCGGTACCAGTGGCGGTAACCAGTTTGCTAGCGTAGGGCATGATGGGAGAGAAGTAGCGCAAAGGGCGAACATCGCTGACGGCAGCCGTTTGAATGAGCGATTCTTTAATGGTGATACCTAATGCATTGCCAACTGAGGTAAGTTTTCCAACAAAGGCCTGGCGCAGGATCCGGGAAACGCCGGTACCATCAACATGAATGAGAAAATAGAGAGGAAAAGACTGTGTCGTAGGTTGTGTGATGGCGCTGTTTGTTGTGACCGGCTCGGTGAACGGAGCGGCATTTAGAGAAGTTGCCTTTGCAACTGAAGGCGTCGAACCTACCGCGTTCACGCTTACCTCACACACCCAGAGGCCCGCCGGTGAGGCTGCTTGAGCAGTGACCGGTATTCGGACATCCATAAAGCCTCCTGAATCTTTGACTCGCAAAATAGAAGCATAGACCCCAGCATCTAACATGCCTGTTCGGGTCACACCAAATTCGAGACTCGAATAGCTGGAGGCAGAGATTGGTATAGAAAATGTGGAACCTTCTCCAAGTTGAGTCTCGGTCACGACACCGGTATCAGCGGCGTAGGTTCGGCGTGTTAAGGCAACTCCACCTAGGACGGAAGGCTGACCTTCCGGAGCAGCGTTCGATGCTTCTAAGGTAAAAGTGAGCCCCCCAGCACTGATGTTTCTGTTATTAATTCCAACCGTCAGCGTGGAGAGTGTTCGACCAAAGGCAAGCCCGTCTGCACTCGGGAGTTCGAAGTGTACAGGTCCCTCAAAATCACTTACTGTTGAATAATTAAACCAGTAAGGCTTATCGGGATCTACCCGCTCACTCGTGGTCGTCACCAGAACTGGATTTGTGGAACTCAGGTCTCCCCCTACGTATTTGTAGACTTTTGTGGCCGAAGGGAGTCCAGTCACTCCCCCGGCGATCATGCTCTTCAAGTAGGTACTGATGACCTGCCCGCCACTGAGGGCTGGGAAGCCGATAAAATTGCCTCCAGATAGCAACCAAGTGGCTGCGGGTGGAACGGCCTTTAACGGGACAGTCAAACTAGTCGCACCCGTGGTATGAATCAGATAGGCGGAGTTGCCCACGAGGCGAGTAAGTGCCGTTTCTGTACCGTCTTTTTTCCAGACCGTCCACTCATCGCTCAGCGTCGTAGGAGTTGACGGGTTCTGTATGAATTGCGTTTGATCTGGATTAGGATTCCAACGCCAGACTTCTGTAATCGCTGAAGTTCCCGAAACTAACTCAGCGACCGTAGTGTGGGAAGCATCGCCCGAAAGCCACACAGCATTCCAACCCGACACTAGGCTGTATGTTTTTGAATACCACTGAGCCTGAGCAGAAGTCGACAGAATGAGCAGCGCCGACAAAAGTGCGTTTAATCGTTTCATCGTACTTTGAGGCGGTAAAAGGCTTTTTCTTCACCTGCAACCCAAGCGATTTGTGCAGAAACCACTTCCGAGGCCGTCCCTGTGTACAACGAGGTTGGTGCACCGTTTATGCTAAACAGGACGGGAGTCCAAGTAGAAAGGTTCGTACTTTTTTCTAAGCTGTAGACCTTGCCAGTGAGTGTATAAAACTCCACTGAGACGTCGGTCGCTGACGCAGAGGTAATTTTTAAGTAAAATGCCTGTTCTGTGTCTGCTGAGTACGTTCCGGCAATATACTTTTGCAGGTTCGTTAATCCGTCAGCCTCCAGGATTCCACTTGGAGTGATTCGCCAGAGGTCAGTGATCGGATAACCTAACCGAAACAAAAGAGCGCGTTCCCAATCATCGGGCAAGCCATCCTTGTCCGTGTCTTCGCCCAGAGTCAGATCTAAGCGCTTTCGATCTGCGGGTGCGCCGACCTTGGGCAAGGTAACGGACAACTCCAAAGGAAGGTAAGTTACGCCACCCATTTCCACCTTGAGCGTATATTCGAGGCCGGACTTTACTGCAATTGAGTTATAAACGGCGGTGCCGCTGCTATTCATGTCCAACCGCATCCGAATCATGTAATTATAATCCGCACCGGCAACACTAGTGATAGGATAACGGGCGACTTCCTTACCCTGATATGAAAAGATGATTGTGGCGCCTCCAGCTGGAATAAGCAGTCCGTTCGCATCACGGACGTCACCATAAATTGTGTAGAAAGGCGCTGGAGGAAAAGCAGTCGCATTCCAGGAGCATAGAAGAAAAAGCGTGACTACGACGATTCCCCAGCGAAAGAACCGGCGCAGAGGCATAGGCGCCTGACGGCATGGCGCATTCTGTATGTTTGGAGACGGCATTAGTGCAAAGAGTGTGAAGTGCAGAAAAACGGTTAGGTACGCTATTGTACATTCAAGAGAACACTTCCAGAAAACTTGGGCGAAGTGGTCAACGTCTGCCCATCGCTTGGAAGCGCCGGCATGACAAAAAATCCGTATCCTACACTCCCTGCCCCACTCGGTACTATCTGACCTTGGAAGCGGACGGTGCGATTCGTAGCGGTGGTTGTTCCTGCAAGGACGAAGGATCCGGAAAACGCACCAGACGCACCATTGATTACCGAAACCGTGAGGGTCGGAGTGCCCGCAGGAACGACGACGCGATTGGTGTAATTCCCCAAACTCGTCAGAGAGACAGTGCGCGTGAACTCGCGCCCCTCAACATCGAGGCCACCGGCACTGAATCCAAAATTTGCGTTCCCCGCCCCCACGCTCGGGGAAACAGGAGACGCCCCCAGCACCAGACCGCCTTTAGGCGGAAGCGCAAGATTACCACCTGCGGCATCCAGCGACAGGGGACCAAAACCGGCCGAGTAGAGAGTGGTATCTCCCTCTGATTTCAACCAACTTAAAGACCCAGCCAGTAGATTGTTATAAGGAGCGTTTGTGCCTAAGATTAATTTTAGCTGACCGGTCAAGGAGCTGTGTAGCCCCGAATCGCCCAAGCCGCGTCCGCAGATAAAAATTTCACCGCCCTTGCCCAGGAGCGTGCTAAAGGTGGCGCGCGCACCATCGGCTAAAGTCGTCAGCACCGAGACCGTATTGCTGCTCGGCGCTACGGTAAGGGTCCCCACTCCGTATCCCCTAGGGCTCCCCAAAACGGGCACGGATTGTTGGAGGCGAAACGCGTAAGCCCCAGTGAGCTTGGAGACGAGCGCGGTCTTCACTTTAGGGGACTGTACGCCGGAAATCGCCGCGGATTGGGTTCCACTGGAGAGCGTTCCGCTGAAAGTCTGACTTACACCGTCAAAAACCAAATTCAGCTGTACCTCGGGTCCAAAAGCGGTCAAGGGGAGGGAAATCGTTGCTTGCGTTGGTGAGTCCGATGAAATCCCCAACTGCCCACGCAGCACAAAGGAGCGCGTACCCACCACAAGCTTTCCCGAATAGGAACCGCCCGAGGTCGTTGTAATCTGTAGAGACGCGCCCAGATTTCCATTGAGGCTATTGCGTTCCACAAGGCCGCTGAAGCATCCAACCATCCCGTCTGAAAGAGCGGCCACCGCTATGTTGTACCTCAGGGCCGTCTCTGTAACACCCGATTGGTTCACTGGCATCACAAGCACTCGATAAGTGCCTGGCACCGTGGGAACGCCACTCACCACACCCGTGGTAGTGTTGAGCCGCAATCCAGACGGAAGATTGAGCGCCATGTAGGTCGCGGGCGTGGAGCGCTCCGGTGGCGTCAAAGTCACCGCACCGCCCACGACAGCAGAGACGGAGGTGAAATTTGGTGCTACCGAGGGTGCGCGGAAAGACACCGGGCACGCTAGAGTCGTTCGGAAACTACTCGAGGAACCACCCAGCCAAACCAGACCCGGATCCGCCAGAGACAGTAGAACGAAGGAACCAGGCGCTTCAGTTGGCACCTTCCACTGCCAGTTCACTCCGCCGCTTACAGCGTTGTAAAACCTTGCATTTGGGATGGTTTTAGCATCGAAAAAGCGAATCACCAAGGGAGTTCCTGCCACTGGCGGAGCACCTTGGAATACGACGGTTCCTGCGTTGAAGTTTGTGCTGATGCTAAACGTTCCATTCGGGCCACCTCCCGAGTCTCCGACAGAAGTGCCCTGCATCGCGGTCGCCGGGGAACTCGCTCCAGTGAGAGGTACAAAAGTCCCCGCAAATGGTGCGGCCGCCGACCCTGCGTCGTAGTATCCCAGTTCCAAAACAACCCCGTCGCCTGCCACAGCCAGGCCGGAATCGAGAGCAGTCCCGGTAGAGTCCAAAAGTCGATTCGTCGAAGGTGCCTCCCAGACCACTTGTACTGAAGGTTGCGCCCGAGCCGAGACCATGGCTGCAAATAATCCCCACAACAGAAGACTGATTATCCTTGGTGAATACATGGAAGGAGTGGACTTAACCAATGGCGTCTAAGTGCGAGGAGAGTCACGGAACAGGACTAAAACTAAACGCAGCCGTGCCGCTTAACAGTGTGCCACTCCGAATGGAACCGTCCTTTCGACGGATCAACAGCGACTCCCCCGCTGAGATTGGAGCATCGTCCTGGCTTGCAAGCGAACCTGCCATTTGCCAATGACTCCCTGTGTGATAGTAGACATTCCAAGAGGCACCATTCCAGCGCATTGCGGCATCCGCCTGCGAGGCAGTGGAACCCGCAACCCAACCCGTGGAGCTTTGGAGATTCAGACGGCTCAAGGTTATCGGAACGGGAGACCGGTTTGAAACGAGGCTTTCACCCGACCCGGGAAGCGCGCTCAGTTCAGGGGTGACACTCACCGCCCCGAAGAGATTGACACTCACCGCACTGCTCCCCCCGCACACCACAATGATTCCCTGCTCTGGACGCAACACCGTGTTGTCCTGGGAAGTCTCAAAGTTTCGCGTCCGCCAATGGACGCCATTATGGAAATAAGTGACCCAACTCGAACCGTCGTGCAAGCGAACCAAATCGGCGGTAGATTCAGAGGTTCCAGTTCGCAGCGGAAAGTTTTCTGTACCAAAAAGACTACCTAACGTTTGCGCGGGAAAGATTTCCAACGATTCTCGACTACCCAAACTCACCGTCCCCGCATTGACGGAGACCGAGTTCGCGGTGTTCGCC
Organism: uncultured Spartobacteria bacterium; assembly: GCA_903916085.1. Taxonomy (GTDB): domain Bacteria; phylum Verrucomicrobiota; class Verrucomicrobiia; order Chthoniobacterales; family Chthoniobacteraceae; genus Chth-196. Next base: position 8,482 of record CAIWVL010000044.1, on the reverse strand, counting down.
GTGATTTGAAAAACGCGTCCGGCATTCAGCCCGGATCTGATTTTGAGATAGTGAACCTCAGTCACAAACTGCCCTGCCGTCCAACCAGGCGAAGCACAAGTAAGAGTGGAAACGCCGTTTGACACGGCCATTGAGACATTTACACCACGATAAACACTCGCTCGATTGAACGGCGTTCCCAAGACCCCCCGGGTACTCACCCCATCTACAGGCGGCGGAATCGTGACCCGTATACACCCCACAGGCTCAGAGACTAAGGACGCAGCCTTAATCCAAGAATCAAACGTCAGAAGTGCCGCTAGGGCGATCGCAATCCTGTGAGAAACGCGGCGTGTTATTAATAATCGCAATTTCATTAAGGGGTGCGTACATTATCAAATCCGAATAAATAAGGAGGCAGTTCGTAATCAAAAACTGACTCGGGACAAGGTAATTTTTATTCTTTTTTATTCAACGCACAGTAACATGCACATTCAACAACCAAAAAGGCTGACCCAAGGCCGAATGATCGCTTCCCACAAGGCCGCCAGTTCGCCCTGGCACGGGCGGTCAGGTTTGCCAGAGAAGCCCCCCCTCCCTCCCCTCAGGTGCTGATTGAAAGCCCAAATGGAGGTTGCTCAGCTTTCGCCGTGTAAACCCAAACCGTCAGAACCTCTGGATCAATGGGGATAAACGTTCCCTAACCATCCGTTAAATAAAAAAGGACATCGAGTTCCAGTCCTTCCGCTTCCTGCTTTTCCCTGATCCAATCAAAAGCCACGTTAAAGTTAGTACCTCCTCGCCCGTGCAATTCAAAATTCTCAAAAGGAATGTGCTCAGACGGTTCATACGTGTCCACACATGCAATCGCCGCATCACCCGCAAGATGGTCATTCAACATTCAAAACACGCACGGAGTTTCGTGATCTCACCCAGAATCTTTCCAAGCTCCAAGCACGACATCGAACCAGAGGTATCGATCGCCACGACAACGTCAGAGGGACCGTGCCGAGCAATTGACGGCAAGTAAAGTCCCCGCCACAGATGCCTGCGATTTGGCGGGAAAAACGGTGATCATCCTTTCGCAAACCACTAAACGGTTGGAAGCTCCTTATCTGTAAGTGTTTCGCAAAGCAAAACGGCGAGCTCAGGAGAGAGTCGGCCCAACAGTTTAGCGGCTGTAGGACCGCAGTTTTTGTGTTTGGCAATTGCTGTAATATAAGCGATCGATGCGTACAGTGCAGCTTACACCTCGCGCTCAGGTGGATTTACAGAGGGTATCAGAGAAATCGGAGATATGAGTTAGCTGAAAGCGATCCGGGCGAGCGCCTCGTGCTACCCGTCAGGGAGCGGACGATGGGGATACTGGCGTTTTTTCCTCTGAGACCTTTTCCGAAGGCTTCTCCGTCGGTGACTGCTCGGCTGATGCTTTTTCTGCGTTGGCCTGCCTTTCCTGAAAAGCGGTCACAAGCTCGCGGCTGCGATACTCCAAGCGAAAGACAACGGTGCGCTCATTGAATACCCGGATACTGAGATCCATCATTGTGTCTTCGCCCTCGCGCTCCCAAGTCGCCTCATAAAAATCAGCACCTGAGGCAATCCTCCGCACGACCTCCGAGGCCTCGGCTGAACCCTCGACGCGGTGAAGACGGCTCGGTTCTCCGTAGAGCGCGCTGACTGCGTCTTGGGCATTGACGGCCCATTCTAAAAAAGGAGTCAGAGATTCGGGCTGTCGAGCTGCCATTCGCACGTAAGAGCCCATGACAAGGCGGCCGGCATCATCGGGAGTGAGCACGGCTTCGACCGATGCTCCAAGCAATTCTGCCTTTCGGTGGCGTTTTCCGGCGGTTTCCTGCCATTGTCCCCGTCCCGTGAGTTCAACCAGATCAGTGCCAAATTTAATACCCAAAAAACCTTCGGGTAGGCGGCTCGGCATCCCGGCTGAAAATCCTCCGCTCGGGGTTGCCGAAGTGGAGACTGACGCTGATGGCGGGTTGCCGACAGACGCATCTGAACCAGACCGAGAGGCAGGCTGAGTCTCCTCAGAAAGTTTGGACTCAGACGCTTGGGCGACAGAGGAGTGTGCAACAGGGGGTACTGACGGCTCTGCAGTGTTCGAGTGAGATGCGATCTTAGCAAGCCCCACGCCTAAGACAACCCCAGTAGCTAGGGCTGTCCAGAGGGGAATCGGACGCTTTGAGGACGTGCTTGGCGAGAGCGCGGCTGAGGTGGAGGAAATCGAAGTTGCCGCCAAGGATGCGGCGCGCTCCTCGGCGGATGATAGTTGAGCTGAAAGCGTTTCCAACGCTAAGTCCCTTTGAGCGAGTATCTCACGTAACTCCTTTTCAGCACCTCGCTCGCGAGAAGGCGAGGCTGTTGAAGACTTCTTTTTCGACAGGGACTCGACTTTAGACTGGAGCTCAAGAAGCTGGCGCTCAGAGTTTTCCACCCGCAGTAGGGCAGCTTCCCTACCCTTCTCCGCCTCGCGTAACCGGGCTTCCAAATGGTTTCGCTCCTCAGCAACACGACGATCCAAAGCTGCTCTTTCATGAGTCAGGCGTTCTACCTCTGCCACTAGTCCATTGACTGCAGCTTCCGCCTGATCGGCCCGAAGCGCATTTGCGGTACGTTCCGAGGCGAACCCAGCCGTTCGCGCCTCCAACCGACTGCGCTCCTGTGCGTTCGCCTGCTCAAGCGCCGCCTTCTCCGCACTCATCCGCTCCAACTCGCCGCGCAGCTTCATCGCCTCAGCCGCTGGTCCCTTCGCGGCGGTCTCCGCCTGTTCCAAGCGCTTCTGGACCGCCTCGCGCTCTTCCTCCAACGCACCCACCCGCGCCTCCAAACGGCTGCGCTCCTGTGCGTTCGCCTGCTCAAGCGCCGCCTTCTCCGCACTCATCCGCTCCAACTCGCCACGCAGCTTCATCGCCTCAGCCGCTGGTCCCTTCGCGGCGGTTTCCGCCTGTTCCAAGCGCTTCTGGGCCGCCTCGCGCTCTCCCTCCAACGCACCCACCCGCGCCTCCAAACGGCTGCGCTCGGCGGTCAGAGAATTTTCGAGGGCAACGTTTTTTGCGTTCAGCCTCTTCACCTCCTCTTGGAGCGCCTCTTCGACCTTTTTCGCCTGGACTCGCGTTGCGTCCAGAGCCATTTCTAAAGCCTCAGTATTGGCAAACGAGGCTGAATCCAAGCGCTCCAAGGTACTTAAATCAACCTCCGGAACCAGAAACAAACCACCGCAATTAGAGCAGTTACAAGTGGAGCCACACAGCTCCACTTCAGCTTCAAAACTCTGGGCGCAATGAGGACACTCGAACGTAAAAGCCATTGTAGAATTTAAAGTATTAAACAAACCACTACCGCTGACAAAAGCATTTGCCTTGTCCGTCTAAGCCTCTCCCCCTGCACAAGCCTGGACAGCTTCTTTCAAGCCCTCCACAGGGTCACGCGTTGGCATAAACTCGTGGCCCACAAACCCAGTATAACCCACTCCTGACAATGCGCGGGCAATGGCTGGGTAAAAAACCTCCTGTGTACCGTCTAGTTCACCTCGCCCTGGCACTCCTGCCGTGTGTACGTGCCCAATCCACGCCGCGTGCTGCTGGATTCTGCGGATCACATCGCCATCCATGATTTGAACATGATACACGTCAAACAGGAGCTTCACGCGCGGTGAACCGATGCGTTCTAAGATGTTTACACAGTACTCTACGTGATCCCCCTGATAGCCCGGATGTCCGCGCATGGGTGCCGAACTGTCCCGACTGTTGAGCATTTCAAGACAGAGGTTGACTCCTAGCTTTTCCGCCTCGATCGCCACGCGCTTCAGACCGTTGACACAGTGTTCCGCTCCCTCCTCCATGGCAAACTCACCAGCGGCCGGATTTTGCAAGTTCCGAGCCTTCATGCCCACAAAAGCAATCACGTTGGGCGCTCCCGCTTGGGCCGCTGCCGCCAGAGAAGTGCGGGTTGAAGCTTCGAGCATGTCCCAGTTTTGGGGATTATTCCAACCGGACTCAAACCCTTTGACTCCAGATGGTAACTCGAGTGAAACCATGGCACATTTGAGCCCATAAACGCTCAAAGTGGGCAAAAGATTTGGAGTTAATAACTCCACGCTGCCACACCCCAACTCCCGAGCCACCTCGCACGTACGCTCCAAAGACCACTTCCACAGGCTGCGACCAAAACACCAGTGCGCAATCGACTGTCTGGAGAGCTCAATGCCGTGCATCCGAGGCGCGGCTACCGCCTCTGCCCCGAGAACGCTAAAACTTCCCCCGACCAGACTGCCAGTTGCCACACCAGCGGCTACCGAACGCAATGCCTGCCGCCGAGATACAGCATTCGAAAGCGCATTGGAAGAGAGTCTGGAATGAGAGGGGGAATCCATAGGTCTTAGCGTAGCGAGTCATTCATCTATCTCAACCCTCGCTTTGTTATCTGTTGAAGACGCCGCCGCAAAGCCGCACCCTTGTCCCGCAATGAACTTCAACTTGGGTAAGATCACGGGAACCATCATGGATTCCTACCGGATGACGGGTGGACTGAACAATTTGGACGAAACGAACCTGCCTTCAAAACGTGCGCTGGCGGCCATTTGCGAGGATCTACTCCAACTGGTTTTCCCAGGATTTCACGATCAGGAACCCATTCACTCCCACCACTTAACCCGCCTCACCTCGCACCGGGTTTTCTCCATTGCCGACCGGCTCCTACAGGAACTCACCAAGAGCATTCGCCTCCATCCAGACCCGGCCCCGAGTGAAAGTGCGGAGTCTGTACTTGAAGGATTTCTAGAGACGCTCCCTCGGGTGCGTGCCCTTCTTTCGACAGACGTCGAGGCAGCTTTTGTGGGAGATCCAGCGGCCTCTGGAACGCCAGAAATTATTGTGGCTTATCCTTTTGTAGAAGCCTTAGCTATCCAGCGAATGGCCCACGTCCTCTACCAGGCGGCCGTGCCCATTTTACCACGCATGATGACCGAATGGGCCCACGCTCGCACCGGTATCGACATTCATCCGGGCGCAAAAATTGGCTCTCATTTCTTCATCGATCACGGCACCGGGGTCGTGATTGGCGAAACGGCGGTCATCGGGGCGCACTGCAAACTTTATCAAGGCGTGTCCCTGATTGCCCGCTCGCTCTCTGGAGGACAAGCTTTGCGAGGCAAAAAACGACATCCCACTCTTGAGGATCACGTCACGATCTACGCGGGCGCGACCATTATGGGAGGCGATACTGTAGTGGGCGCAGGTTCGACCGTCGCAGCCAGCGTGTTCCTCACCCACAGCGTGCCCCCGCGTTCGCTCGTGTTTTACGAGGAACGCCAGCTACAGATTCTGGACAAAGACAAGCGTGGCGTCACTTGGGACGACTGGGTCATCTAGGAGGTAGTGCGGCGAAGATTTTCGGTCTGATTGAAGGAATCATCGCAGCCCCAGTCCAACCGCATGGCGGCCGAAAGTCCGAAGTGAAGCGCAGCGCGCTTCGTCCTTAGCGTGCTTTATGTCCGCCATGATTCGAGGCTCCCCACAATGTCGGCTAACCCGCCAGAAAAGCCCGACTTGCTATTGAAAAATGCCACAAACGATCACTGCATTTTGTGAAGACGGTCGATTAGATCACTTAAGGGGAGCACTTCAGCAGTTTCCGAAATTCGGTAGCCCTTTTGGCCGGGTGTGACCACGAAGAGGTGGTCTAACTTCAGATCCACGCTGGCAGAGCCCATGGAACGTGTCATGCCCGGTGCGTCGTGCACTTTGAACTCAAAGCCGAGTCGCTTGCCCCCTAAAGTGAGGAACAAGTCGAGCTCAGCCCCACCCTGTGTTGCCCAAAAGTAAGGTTCACAATAGGGCAAACGTGCGAGGATTTGTTCCATGGCAAAGCCCTCCCAACTGGCTCCGAGCTTGGGATGCCCGAACAGCACAGATTCATCGCTGATACCTAGCAGGGCGTGCAGAAGGCCGCTATCACGCACGAAAAGCTTTGGGCTGCGCACCAACCTCTTCCCCAGATTCTCAAACCACGGAGGAAGTAGCCGCACCATGAATCCCGCCGAGAGCATTTCCAGATGGCGCTGCACAGTTTTGTTGGTCTCTCCAAGTGATCGGCCAAGTTCGGATGCGTTCAGAATCTGGCCATGATAGTGTGCCGCCATACTCCACAATCTCCCCAAGGATGCTGGCGTTGCACCCAGCCCCAGCGTGGCAAACTCTTTTTCAACAAAGGTGCGGATGAAGTCCTTCCTCCAATAAAAGCTCTGTGTACTGTCAGCCGCCAGATAGGACCGAGGGAAGCCACCTCTTTCCCATAGTGCCCTGCTCGCTGGCTTGCCCACCTCGTCTAGGTGGAATCCTTGCATCTCTAAAAAGGCTACCCTTCCTGCCAGGGTTTCCGTAACACCACGCACAAAGTTCGGTGACGCGCTGCCGAGCAGAAGAAACCGCGCTGGAGCTTCGGGTCGATCAATCAGGACTCTAAGGACAGGAAATAGAGCTGGAGCGCGTTGGACTTCATCTAAAATGACCAGCCCTTTGAGGTCACCCAGAGCCAACATTGGATTCTGGAGTGCAGCCTGATCCGCAGGGTCCTCCAAGTCAAAAAAACGAGCTTGGTAAGCCTCGGCTATGGCTCGTGCTATCGTAGTTTTACCTGTTTGCCTAGGGCCAAGCAGCGCAACGGCGGGAGAGCGTTGAAGCGAGTCACCTAAGGCCGCGAGAATGTGGTCCCTGAGTATCACCCAAGCAATTTGGGACACCCTGTCCCAAATTGCAATGCCAATGACCGTTGGCGACTACTCTGCTACGCCTGCTGACCGCTCACTGTTCCGGAGCAATCTTGAAGCAGCGGTTCAGCGTCTCCGCAATAATTTCAAACGAGCGGTCCACAGCCAGGCGGGACCGATAATGGCTTGAGGAGAAGCTCGATCCGCGTCGGGAATGAAAATCCACAGATCCCAGTGGCTGTACGCATCAGGGAGTGTTTCTTTGATCGCTCGAAGGGCTTGGTCATAGCCGCCCACAGATGGCTTCGAGAGAACAATGACTTTTGCCTTTGGTTTACCAGCCGCAGCCAAAACGGCTTCCGTTAAAGGCTTTAAAATATAACCATTAAGAGTTGGGTCTTCTGGGATAACGAGCACCTTAAAACTCATAAGGCAGCCTCCATCCATCCCTCCGAGAACAGTTCGCTAATGGGCTGCTTTCTGACGATTTCCGTAAAGTTTGGGACTTGAGTAAGGGGAAGAATCTTTGACTCTCCTGTTTCCTCACCCCGTTTGCAGAAAAAGGTATACGCGTATTCCGACTCTTTGAGCCAAGCGAGCACGATGGGAGAATGGGTTGTTGCGATTACTTGAGTTTTCCCCGCTTGCGCGCGGATACGGAGCAATTCAACCAAAAGACGCATCCGATTCGCGTGAATCCCGTTTTCGATTTCTTCGATTTTGAGGAGAGCCGGCATGTCCGGCTGAAGAAAGGCAGCCACAATGGCAGCAAACCTTAGCGTGCCATCACTAAGCACAGGTGCAGGAAAGACTGCGCCATTCATCTCTGTCAGGCAAAAGAGCGGCTCCCCAACGGCTCCAGTCATGACGCCAACATCTTGAATTTCATCCGGACGGAGGTGCCGTAACCAGGAGAGGTAGGCATCCTTGAGTTTGGAATCTTTGCAAATGGTACGCACAAGCGCAGCGAAGTTCTCCCCGCGATCGCCCATGCGAGAGATTTGTTGCGCCTGAGAGTAAGACCGCAAGACAGACGGCGAGGGGTCGATTCGCTGCATATTTGCGAGCGCAACGCAGACACCTTTGGCTAGTTCGACATGTTTGGAGGCACATTTTCCATCGTTCCCAAAGGCGATTTGGGACAAAACGGGCCGATTTGCAGCAAAGGAAAGTTTAGACGGAGGCGCTTTTTTGCCCGTGTAATAACGAACGTAAAAAACGGGACTTGCTTCATCTTGGGATAACAGCCTGGAGTCAAAGATGCTTTTATCACCAACGCTCAGCCACTCATTCACGAGCCGCTGATTGATGGCATCAAAACTCAGCCCGTAACTGGCGGTGCCGCTCGCCCCCTCAAGCTGAATCTCAAACGTGATGGGTTCATTTGGAGCTCCCGCAAAAGAGGCTTTTGCACTCCCGCCACGAACCGCTTCCCACACTTCACTCGTCGCGCTCTTGGGTTTTCCGTCTAAGACTTCGCCGATTGCAAAACCATACCCGACGCCCTGAAGGACTCGGAGCGCATCGAATACATTGGATTTACCACTGGCATTGGTGCCGATAAAAAAAATTCAGAGCTCCAAGCGCAAGAGGCACGTCCCGGAGGCTCTGGAAGTTCTTAATGTGCAGAAAAGTGATCATGGGCGTGCGGCTCTTTCCATAAGAGCAGATCGGTCAACATTCTGCGAGGTCGGCGGTGTAAATTTTTGTCTGTAAAAGCTGCGCAACTAGATTCTGCCGCTCAGGCAGAATGATGGAGCGTAGCGGAATCGTCTGCCTGAG
>CAIWVL010000043.1 GCA_903916085.1 uncultured Spartobacteria bacterium | reverse complement strand
CTCGACGGCCGCTTTGCGCTCGAGCTTGCAGTACTTTAATGGTGGCACCCTGTGGCTCGCTCCGAACCTCGCCACCGTGTCCGACACCGTTCAACTGTCGGTACAGCGCGTGGCTTACCAGACGCTCGGTGGGGTAGGGGTGCGGGGTGAAGTCGGCCACGGCCTCGATTTGGCTCTCGGCACGACGGACTATGCAATGGGTTATCTGCTTGATGTGACGGATACGCTCTCCACGGTGGCAGAAGTGCGCGCTGTGTTGGATCAGCTTAATCCGAAGGCGTATGCCGAGGTGTATTCGCAGGCGTTGAGCCGACTCCAGGATGTCCAGAAGACGGTTTCCGATCGTCTGAACCTGTTGGGAGCATCGGTGAGCACGCCGGGCGAGGCCGAGGTGCTTTCGATCTCGACCGGTCAGGGCAGCGAATGGACCGCGTGGACCAACGTGTATGGCAGTTCAAGCTCGCGTCAGGCTAATCTTGGCTTGGGCGAAGGCGGTTCTTCGCTTAGTTCGCAGGGAGATGTGACGAGCGTCGAACGTCGACTTGGCGTGGTGACTCTCGGGCTGATGGGCGCTGCAGGCACAAGCAACACGCAGATCAATCTGCCTGGTTCCACGATCAAGTCTGATAGCTGGCATCTTGGTTTGTACATGAGCACCCCAGTGGTGGGTCGGCTATTCGCCGATACTGCGTTGTTCTACGGCGAGGCTGAGAACGTGATTAAACGCACGCAGTTCCTGCCCACGGGCACATTGTCGGGCCGGAGTAAAATGTTGGATCAAGAATGGATGTTACAGGTTGGTTTCGGTGCGCAGGTTGCTCCCGTTGGCAGCAAGTGGAGTCTGATACCAAGTGTACGGTTGGCTTACGCCGGAGTGCATCAGGACGGTGGCATCGAACAGGGCGCAGGTTCTCTCGGGGTGAAGTCGGATGCGAAGTGGAACGGAACGGTCCTGTTGCGTAGCGGCCTTGAATTGGCGCGGGAAGATCACGTGGGCGCGGTGCCTGTGCGCACGGCTGGCAGCGTCGCCTGGGTGCATGACTTTGCGGCAGATCCTCGCCGGTTGGGAGTGCGCTGGCAGGGTGCCGAGCAAACGCCGTGGAGTATCAGTAGCGAAAGTCGGACGCCAGATACGTTGAAGGTGGGTGCTTCGGTGGAAATTGGGTTGGGCGACCGGCGTACGCTACGGTTGTACGGAGAGCAGGAGTACCTCAACAACACGAAGGTGTTGCGCGGTGGAGTGACGTTCACGATCGGGTTCTAAGAGCGGCGCGAGATGCGTTGCTGGCACCCCGCCGGGGTGCATGCGTGTTTGTGTGGTATTTCGGTGGTGTCGCTGTCGCTCAACCACCTGCTGTGAACCCTTCGGGTTCATCCCGGGGCACAGCTTGGGTCACCGACGGACTGCCCCATACGCAAACAAACGCCCCTTCAAACTCACTTCGCCTGCGTCTTCAAGCGCGCCTCGGCCTTTTTCCGCTGCGTCTCGCTCACTTGCGCGTGCGTTTCCTCGCCCACCCAGATGTCGAGGCACCGGGACAGCGTTGTGGCGGTTTCGCCGCTCAGGTTCACGAGCAACTCGTCGCCTACCGCGAGCCCCGCTAGGCCCACTTGTTGGCCACCCTTCCACACACGGGTTGTCCCATCCACGCCCAATACCGCGTGGCCCGTGTCCGGCGGTTGATCGTAACCGCTCAGGCGCATCTGTTTCCGTGGTGGAAGTCGGCGCGAAACTTCCATCCGCCCTTCCGCTGTGCGCAGCGCCTCAACACGCCACTTCACTTTGTTAACAGACATCGCACTGAACTCGTCGCTAATGAGGCTCGCTTGCGTGAACTCTCCTTTTTCATCCTGATAAAGATGAAAGCAGTAGCGCGTTCCTGGGGATAAATCTTCCAAGGTCGACGGCACATTCAGACACATCACGGACGCTTGCATGCTGTCCCAGCGCACAGGCCCTGTGTTGTCCGGTTTGTTGGTGTTCACGTACACAAGGGCACCTGCGTTCGTCAGCGTAAAATCCACCACAGCGCCCGTACGATCGGCGCGGAACTGACCTTTTTTAAGGGCGGTATCTACCTGAATGAGTTCTCCATACACACGGTGTTCAGACCAACGTGGTGGGATTTCGCCATCCACAAGTTTGTACCAAGGTAGCTCCGTGTTTCCATAGTCGGTACGGTAAGGGAACTGCGCCGGATACTCCTTTGGTTCCAGTTCATTGACTTCGCTGGAAGTCATTTCAACTTGTAGTCCCTCGCCAAGAGGCATTTCTGCAATGGGCCATTTTTCCGTGAACAAGCGCACGGTACGTCCTTTGCGAAAGCCTTCCAGTAGGAGAACAGGCTCCAGCGTAAGGCGCAGGCCTCCGGACCCATAAACGCCACCGGGCGTGTTCTCGATTTTGATTAAGTCTGCGCGTTTTCCGTCCACGGGCGGCCAGTAGCTGCGGAGTTCGTCGTTGGCGACGGCGACCTTGAGTGGCTTGCCGACCGGAAACTCGGCGGTGATGAGGGCACTCAAATCTTGCCGGTCGGCGGGCTCATCGCTGGCGAGAAGATCGACGACGATCTGTTTGCCTTCAACCCGGCTGATCCACGCAGGAAGACCACGCATTTTGGTGAATGCGGCGTGTTTTTCACGTTGGCGCTTCGTGGTGGCCTCGTGTGTATCGGTGCCGACCCAGATGTCGGTGCATTGGCGGGGTTGCTGGGGAGCGTTCCATGTGAAGTTGGCAAGCAACTCATCGCCCACTGCGAGTTCGCTTAATGGCACCTGCTTCTCTCCCTTCCACACGCGCGTTTCTGCGTTGACTCGCCACTCTTTGCTTTGCGGTTCGGCTTCTTTGGCGGGCAGCTTTTGGCGTGTCACGACGAGCTTACCCTCGCTCAAATGGATTCCATCCAGTCGGTACTGAGCATGGTGGTTGGCCGTCATCGTGAAGTCGTCCTGCATGGTGGCAGCCTTGGTAAAGGTGCCATTCGCATCCTGATGGAGAAAGAAGAGCAACCCCGTCCCTAGCGGGATGTCGCGCAGATCGGCGGGTGCATTCAGGTAATGCACCGTGCCAAAGGGAGGCAACGTGAAGTGCACAAGCTCTCCAGTACCGTTGGTCCGCAAGACGCCGGAGCGATGCAGGAAATCGGCTGCTACGAGTTCACCGCCCACGCGGTGATCGGAGTGATACGGCGGGAACTCGACGGGTTTGAGTTGGTACCAGGGCTGCTCGGCGTTGGCGAAGTCGGTACGGAAAGGATAACGGGCGTCAACCTTCGGCTCCGCCGCAACTGTGAGGACCGGAGTGACAAAGGACGAGCAAAGGAGGAGAATGCGTACGCGGAAGCTCATGAGAAAGCCCTGGGCATTATTGGGTTAGACAATTTCAGAAACGGGTCCGAGGCTGTCCACGAAGCGTTCGGTATGGACGTCCATTTTCTGGAGCATCGTGAGCATGAGGTTGCTCAAGCGTGCATTGCCGTCCTTGGGTGAGCCGCTGAGGTTGCGCCATTCGTCGTAGTCGAGCTTGTAGTCGTCCTTCAAATGGGGGCGGTTGTAGTCGATGTGCTGCCCGTGCTTCAAACCGAGACCGCGTCCACCCGCTAGAACGATGGGCAGGTTCGCGTTGGAATGGCTGTGGCCGTAGCTCATGCCGCTTCCAGTGAGAACCATCGTGCGATCCAGAAGCGGTTCGTCGCCGTCTTTCACCGTTTGGAGTTGTTCCAAAAAGTAAGACAGCTGTTGCATAAAGAACACGTCGCTCTTGGTCAGCCGCGCTAGAATATCCACGTCCCCATTGTGATGCGAAAGCTGGTGGCGCGTTTGAGTGATGCCAATTTCTGGAATGGCCAGTCCATTGCGTTCGCTGCCGCTCATGTAGGTCACCACGCGGGTCGTGTCCGTGCGCAGGGCAAGCACGATGATGTCGTACATGGTGCGGTAATAGTCGCCCGCCTGCGACTTAGAGACGTTGCGTTGAAAATGCTCTGTTTCACCCTTGCCGAGCACTGGCTTCGGCACGTCTAGCCAAGACTCCAAGCGCTCTGTGCGTTGCTCCACATCGCGAACTGCGTGCAGGTATTCGTCCAGCTTGGAGCGATCCTCTCCCCCCAAATTACGACGCAGCGACTTCGCTTCCTCAAGCACGAGGTCGAGTACACTCCGGTTGGTTTTGAGACGGTCCGCCTCCGCCTTTGCGCCGCCGGGTTCCACTCCGAAGAGCCTCTGGAAAACGGCGCGCGCGTTTTCTTCGGCGGGGAGTGCCACTCCGTCGCGGGAAAATGCCAGCGTGTTTGAGGCGTTGGGTTGTCCCACTCCAGCGTCCACAGACAGTTCGAGCGAACCAAAGCGGGTGTGCAGCGAGGTGACTTCCGCCATGAGCTGGTCGCACGACACGCTGTTGCGCACGCTGCGCTGGTTGGTGTCGAGCTTTGCGCCTGTAAGCCATAAATCCGCGCAGACGTGCGCCGATCCCATCCCGTTTGGATGATGCAGGCCGCTGAACACGGTCAGCTGTTCGCGATGTTTTGCGAGCGGGGCCAGCGCTTCGGAGAATTCAAAGTCGCGTCCGGCTTTTGGAATCTGCCAACTTAACCCATTGACGCCATTGGGAATGTAGATGAAGACACTGCGCCGGGGTTTATCCGTAGCGGCGGCGGCACGCAGTGGGCGCATCGCATCCAGAAAGGGGAGGGCGACGGTCGCACCAAGGCCGCGCAAAAAGTGGCGGCGGTTCAGGAGCCAGCGCTGGGAGAGGATGTTGCTCATGGGAACTGGGGAGTATTGGGGAGTATTGGGGAGTATTGGGGGGGGGTAACTGGGCAGGAGCTGGGTGGCAGTTAACGTTTCTGGAAAAGGTCGCTGGTAATAAACGTTTCGATCAGCGTGGCCAGCTGGTAGTCGCTGGACTTGCTCTGCGCGAGGATGTTTTGGAGATCAGCGCGGTCGGAGTACCCCATCACGCGGCGCATGGCAAATGTGGCTATTTTTTCAGTGAACCCGGCGGCGAACTTGTCGATGTCGTCCAGGAGCAACCGTTTGAAAGCGTTCGCATCAGAGAACTTGCGGCCATCAGAAAGTTCGCCGCTGGCGTCCAGTTTCGGGTTTTCTCCCGCGCCCTCGCGGACGGCTTCCTCAGTGCGCCACCGTCCAATGGCATCGTAGTTTTCGAAGGCCAGTCCAAGCGGATCAATTTTGCGGTGGCACGCGGCGCAGGTGGCGTCTTCGAGATGCGCGGCGATTTTTTCGCGCAGGGTGGTTTTGGGTTGGGAAGCTTGGCCAGATTTGATGGCGGGAACATTTGCCGGTGGTGGTGGTACGGGCTTGCCTAAAATAGATTCAGCCAACCACTTGCCCCGATGTACAGGCCGATGTCGCGTGCCATCCGAGGTGAGGCTCAAGAGGGCGGCTTGCGTGAGAAGACCACCGCGATGGTCCTCGGGCTTGAGGGCCACCCGCTGCATGAGTTCTCCCCGCACTCCGGCGATCCCGTAGTGATCGGCAAGGCGCTGATTGAGCATCGTCCAGTCGGAGTCCAGGAACTCGCGCAGACTCGTGTTGCCCGTAAGCATTTCCCGAAAGTAGCTCGTGCACTCGGCGATCATGCTGTTTTGCAAGTAGTCGTCGTAATCTGGGTACAGCTTTTTGTCGGGCGCAAACATGCCCACACGTCGCAGTTGCAGCCATTGACGAGGAAAAGCATCGGTGAAGGCGGCGGCACGGCGATCCGCAAGCATCCGGCGTGTTTGGGCGCGTAAGGTTTCTTTTTCATGCAGGTTCCCAGCGCGGGCGAGGGACATGAGTTCTTCATCGGGCTGGGTGCTCCACAAAAAATAAGAAAGGCGTGAGGCCAGTTCAAAATCTGTCAGATGTGTGGTCGCTCGTTCCGGGGTGCCTTCCACAAGGTAAAGGAAGTCTTTTGAGCACAGAATGGCGAGGAGCGCGGATTTGACAGCGTTTTCAAACGTTTTTCCTGCCTTCAGCTCGGCCTCCACGAGTTGGGTGTATCGGTCGAGTTCGCTCCCCCGAACTGGTCGCCGAAAAGCGCGTTCTGCAAAGCGCGAAAGGATGTCGTTCACCTGCGCTGCGTCTTGTTTACCTTCGCCAAAGATATGCCGATGTTCTGGCGTCGGCCAGGATTCGAGGATGGGGCCTTCCCATTCGACTTGATTGACGAGCAGGAACGGCCAGGCAGGCCGGTACTCTTCGTCAGTGAGTTTCATTTGCCAAGGACGTCGGGCCTTGGTGCTTGTGAAAACGGCACCGCCGCCTCGGGAAGCGCGGGCGGTTGGTTCAGGGCCGGGAACGGCGTTTGTGATGCGGATAATGTGCGAGCCGACTGGGAGATGTGTGCGGAACTCGAGGGTCACGGGCTTGTCCTCAGGCGCATCGACGTCTTGCTCGAAGAGGATTCGGTCGAGGTCCGCCGCGAAGACTTGCACGCGCGGCGGCCGGCCGCCCTCAGGATAGAGTCCGCTGAGTGTGATGCGCACCAGGTAATCCCCCGTGGCGTTGATCTGCAACTTTTGGCCCTCCCCAGGCGTGCCAGTCGCTCCGTTGTTAGGGACGATGTCACTGCGCACTTTGTCTGAGAGACGGCGTTCTTTGAACTCTTTCTCGAAGATGGTCCAGCCCTCGGTGGCGCGCATGTCAAAGGCTGTCCAACGCACCACGTCGTGTTTGGGTTGTGGCGCAAGCGCAAGAGCTTCGTTCGCGGTGGCAATGGCGGCGGATAGGTATTTCTCGATGTGTGATGGCGAGATCGAGAGGACCGAGCCAATGCGCTCAAAGCCCAGCCAATCCGGATCTTCTGACATGCCAGTCGTATCGCGCGCATCGTATGTTACACCCAGCAGATCGCGGATCGTGTTCACGTACTCGTCTCGCGTGAGTTTGTGAAAAGACACGCGCTCGGCCTGGGCATGCCGTTCGGACTCCGCCTCCGCCAGGCGCGTAGCGATCCAGTCCACCACGGCAGCGGCGTCCTGCGGTTTCGGGCGCGCCTCTTTTTCGGGCGGCATGTCGCCAGAGTTGATGCGGTCGAGAATGTCGGTCCAGTGCTCCGAGGTCTTCATCCCCGCGAAGTCGGCTGGGAGAGTGTCTAGCCGCAGATCGCCCTTCTGTTTCTTATCGTCGTGGCATTTGAAACAATGCTCCTGGAAAAAGGGTCTCACCGTTTTCTCAAAATCGGGCACTTCCACGGCGCGAATCGCATTTGTGAGCGCCAGGATAAAACACGCGACGCGGCAGAGGAAACGAGAGCGGTTCATGCGTGAAGGCTTCATGAGAGGCGAAAAGCGTGGCAGGAATTCCGCGATACGCGAGATTGAGTCTGAGGAATTTCTAACGTAAGGCCTCGCGACTGGATCGCGGGCCTCTTGCCTCCCAAAGATGAGAGCTTAGATTGCTTTTGATTTTCATTTTTGAGAATACCTTTTTCGAGTCCCTCCTGGGGTTTGGGAATGGCCCGTTTTTACATCTGGAAGACATTCCCCTCGGTGCTCTCTGTGCTCCTCCTAAGTCCCAAAGGGGCGAGTGATGACAGCCTAGGGCAACGCCCTAGGATTACCGGTGATATGAAATCAGCCCTTGTAAGGGCGTCCCAAAACATGGCTCGATTTAGGACGCCCCTATAGGGCTGCGGACTCTTTCATCCAAAACCTAGGGCTTTGGCCTAGGCTGCCGTCGCTCGCCCCATTGGGCTTCAGAAGCGAACCGATCCGACTTTTTCACCGAACTGCCTACTAGGCTCTAGGCACAGTGCCAGAGCGCCCGTCGGCGGGAGCCAAAGGAACTAACCGCTGCGGTAATCGCGGCTTTTCGGATTATGTTTGTCTCAGTTTGGCATGTTGGGCACGGCCCATGCTTCTGGGTATTACGTCAGTAGCAGTTGCAAATGTTAATCCCCTTATGAAAAAGAATTACAAAACTGGCGCGTGGAAAAAGTGGACCTCCGGGTCGGCTGTGGTGGCCATTTTGGGAGGCCTCGGTTACCTCGCCTTGAATAGTTTGGAAAAACCAGCCGACTCAACGGGTGAGATTTCATCCCGCGCTGAAGGGACGCCATCTGGGCTGACACTTTCGGATGTAAAAGCGGGAAAAGCCTTGGGTGCCTCGGGTGCAACTGCTCTGAGTGCGTCTGTTGGGACCGGTAAGGCGACTCTGGTTTTGAAGCCTAAAGGTGCGCCCGTTGGAGCGTCGCTTCCTGCCGCCGGAGTGAATCCTGATGCAGACAAGGGACGTGTGGTGAAGCTGGATCCTGTAGCGGTGCGGAACTGGGGAGCGCTCAAACAGGGGGCTACGCTTAGTTTGCCGACTGCTAATGGTGAAACGCTGGAAGGCACCGTCAATCTTGTGCAGGAAGACAGTGGCTGGGTGCGCATGGGCGGATCGCTTGCTAACGGCAAGGGCAGCTTCAGCCTAAACACAAATTTCAACGAAGTAGCCGGCATGATTTTGATGCCCGACACTGGCACCGGCTACCAGATCCAGATGGACGGCGGCGAGGTGGTGCTTGTGGAGCGGCGTTTGAGCTCGCTTGTGTGCTTTCCGGCACCCAATGACACTCCGGCGCTCGGAGTGGCGGACACCACCATCGCCCCCAAGTCTGCCGCAGCTTCCGGTGGCATTCCCCTGATCAATACCCGGCCAGGAGCCAAGGGCGTCATTTATGTGGACTTTGGCGGTGCAACCGTAACAGACACCGTTTGGAACAGCGGTCGTCCTATCACCGCCGCTCCCTCCTCTCTTTCGGGTGACCAGATCACTCAGGTCCTCAATCTAGCGGCTCCCGATTGGGCGCCGTTTGACGTGACGCTCACCACGGATAGCGCCTTGTACGACGCAACCGCGCCCGGCTTGAGAATGCACGTCGTGGTGACTCCTACGAATACGGCCTCCCCGGGTGCAGGCGGGGTGGCTTACGTAAACAGTTGGAGCGGTTCAGGAAAAGGGTATAGTTCAAACGTCGTTTGCTGGGTATTCAATCAGTCCGTAAAAACCGTAGCTGAAGCGCTTTCGCACGAGGTGGGGCATACTGTGGGGCTCAATCACGACGGTCAGACTGGAGGAGTTGCCTATTACTCAGGGCATGGCGGCACGCTGACAACCCCTACAAGTTGGGCTCCCATCATGGGGTCGGGTTATTCAAAGAGCCTCGTGCAGTGGAGCAAGGGCGAGTACGTGTCTGCGAACAACACTGAGGACGACCTCGCAATTATTGGCAAGGCGGCGAACCAGTTCGGCTTTGTCAGTAACGAGTTGCCCAATGGGTTGAAGGCGTTGCCTCTCACAGGAAACAGTTTCCAAGTCGAAGGGTTGTTGCGCGGTGCCGATAGCGTGGACACCTGGAAGTTCAGCACAAGTGGCGGCCAGTTAACCGCTACTGCGCGCCCTTCCGTGACGGATAGCGACGTGGATGTGCAGTTGGAGCTCACCTCGTCTTCTGGTGCCACGGTGGTGCTCTCCAGTCTTGTGGATGCGCTCAGTGCCACAGTGAACCAGCCTCTGGCGGCGGGAGATTACACCCTCGTAGTCCGGCCCGCAGGAACCGGTGCCAAGCCCGCAGGTGGTTACACCACGGGTTATTCTTCCTATGCTTCAGTAGGGCGCTACACGCTGTCAGGAAGCGTTCAGGGCGCGATTACCGTGCCGGTATTCACCTCTCCCACTGCTGTTTCAGGCACCGCTGGGCAGCCCTTGAGCTTCACGGTGGCTGTCACTCCGGGCAGTACCGTCACGGTCGAAAGCAGTACGCTTCCGAGTGGACTTTCTTTCAATCCAGCCACGCTCATCCTAAGCGGTACTCCCGCTCAGGAAACAGGTTCTGGCACGGCGGGAACGCCTGGCGGCCCTGGTTTGCTGAAGCTTGCTGCGAGCAACGCCTCGGGAATTTCACATACGGAAATCGTCGTTTCCATTGCTAAGGCGACGTTGCCTTTGACCGGCGCCTTCCCCATTGGCACGGTGACGAGTACGCAGGCCGCTCCTTGGACTGGCCTCAGTATGACGCGTGCAGATGGCACCACGGGCACGGTTGCCCAGAGCGGCGTGATTGCAAACAACGGGCAGACCACTGTGCGGATCGACTACACGCCTCAGTCTGCGGGCTCAAGTTTGGCGACCTTTTACTGGAAGGCCTCCTCGGAAGCGCTTTCAGGGAACGGCAACAGCATCAAGGGAGATGGCGTCACTTGCCGCGTGGATGGCGTGGCTGCTCGGGATGCCGAAACAGGCTTGTATCTGACATTGAGCGGGGAGACGGGTTGGGTGAGGCAGACCGTGCGTTTGGAGGGTGCCGGTACCAAGCGCATCGAGTTCACTTACGCTAAGGACGCGACTTTGAGCGCAGGTCAGGATCGTGTCTGGGTGTACATGGCCTCCATTGGCCAGCCGCCCCTTATCTCGAAATCGCCTGTATCCGTGGCGCTTGCGAAAACCGATAAGGCATTCACGTTAACTGCGGAAGTCGCGGGTGCGACCTCGATTGTGTGGAAAAAAGATTCTGCCACGTTGAGCGACGGGATCACCAAGAGTGGCAGTACGATCGCGGGTGCGCAGACTAGTACGCTCAAGGTCACCAACGCCTCAGGCTCAGACGCCGGGTCATACTGGTTGGAGGCTAAGAACGCCTACGGGACGGTTATGACTAGGCCAGTGGACGTCCTCTTGGCTCTGCCGCCAGTGTTCACTCAGCAGCCTGCCGTACCCGTTGGGCTCAAGGTGGGCGATCCGCTGACTTTGTCTGCGATGGTCTCGGGAGGGCCAATCGTTTATTACCGCCTGAACAAGGATGGCGTGGCCGGCTCTTGGAACGTGACTAATGCTTCTTCAGTGAGTTTCATTCTTCCGAAGACCACGGCTGCCTCAGCCGGCAAGTACTCAATCACGGCTCTAAATGCCTACGGTCAAACGACCTCCGATACTGTTGTGGTCAGCTTTGCCACAGTGACGCCCGCGAAGACTACGGCGAAGTAATCAGAGACGGTTTTCCTCCAGGTGGGGGCGGGTGCTCAAAATCGAGGACACGCCCCGAGCCGCTGGCCCAGTCTGGGGATGGGCTATTTTGGAGAGGGTCACTACGGGTTAAGTTGAGACCTGCGCGCATCTTCGTAATGCACGAGTGGTTCAACCCAAGCCGGTGGTTGAGCGCAAGCGACACCGCCGGAACACACGCAAATCACCGAACTCACGCCAGCGGGGCGCGGCGACGGGTGCAGGCAAATACAGGCCATTCCCCCAAAGCTTCGTTGTCTGATCCGCGTTGGATTGGCGTGGCGAATGCTTCTGAGGGTGTGCTCTCCTTATGAAACCTACGTCCCGCAAGCCTTCCTTCACTGTCCCGGCGGCAGTCTTGGTTCTCGCGTTGGGCGTTGGTTATTTTTGGGAGTCTCTTTCTCCTACCGCCAAACACGAGGCTCAGGCGCACGTTGGCGCGCCAATTGCGGGTGGGATTTTTTCGCAGCACGGCGCGCCATCCACGTCAGCCATTCTCTCAGGCACGCCGACGAGCGCAGGCGCGGTGGACGTGTTTTCCAAGGAGGGCCTCGTGTCGGGGCAAGCTCTGGTGGCGGACGCGTCCCAAATGAACCCGCAGACGTCAAAGGGGCGCGTGATTCGTTTGAAGCGAAGTGACCTTTCTCAGTTGGAACTTTTACAACAAGGTGTGGTTGTGGCGCTTCCTGGAGTGGATTCGGAGTCGATTCTGGGCACGGTGCAGCTCCGGTTGGAAGAAAACGGTTGGGTGCGTTTGGGCGGAAAGCTCAGAGATGGTGAAGGCACTTTTTCTCTTCACCTTTCCTCAGACCAAGTGGCTGGCCGCATTTTACTCCCCGAAGCTGGGTTGGGGTTGGAAATTCAAACGGAACCTTCTGGCGAAATTTTGCTCGTGGAACGGCCTCTGAGCCGCCTGATTTGTTGGCCCGCCTCGCCTCATGTCTCCGCCGCAGTGGCAGACGCTACACTGTCTGCCACGGGTTCTGCCGCCATTCCTCAAATCAATACACGGCCCGGCGCGAAGGGTTTGATCTACATCAACTTCGGTGGCGAATGGGTGCGCGATCCAGACTGGAACGGAGGCGATCCCATCGCCGCCGCTCCCTCCGCCCTGAGCGCCGACAGTATCCGCGAAGTATTGGCTCGCGTGGCCGAGGACTACGCCCCCTTTGACATGGCCGTGAGCACCGTGCGCGCCGACTACGACCGAGCCGCTCCCGGCCGTCGCATGCGCGTCATCGTTACGCCCACAAATACCGCACTGCCGGGATCAGGTGGGGTTTCCATGGTGGGAAGTTGGAGTCTGGCGGGTCAGCGCTATAGCTCCACGGTGCCAGCTTGGGTGTTCAATGCATCGGCGAAAACGGTGGCAGAAGCTGTTTCACACGAGGTCGGCCATACACTGGGGCTCAGTCACGACGGGACGATCGGCAACTCGTATTATGGCGGGAACGGCGGCGGGTTGGATGTTGCAACGAGCTGGGCACCGATCATGGGACTTTCGTACTACCGTTCCGTGACCCAGTGGAGCAAAGGGCAATACGTTAACGCCAACAATACGGAGGACGATCTTGCCATCATCGCCAGTGCGGCGAATGGGGTCGGAACCAGTGTGGACACTCCCGGAGCTGACTCGGACGTTACCCACGGGGTGCGTCTGCTTCAATGCACGGGGAATGCTTTTCAGGCTACGGGCGTTCTGCGCCATGCTGGCACCCCGGATCGCTTTCAGTTCAGCACGTTGGGCGGGGTTTTGACGGTGGCTGCAAAGCCTGCTTCCGCTCAGATTGCAAACGTGGATTTACGGTTGGTTGTCTTGGACGCCACCGGCGCAACCCTCGCCCAAGCCAATCCTGCTTCCGCACTGGAAGCAGCTCTCCGGGTGACTCTTCCAGCAGGTACCTATCAGCTCGCCGTCTACCCTTCATCGACCAACCCCGATGAAACGACCGACGCCAGTGTGTACAGCACGGGCTACCCTGCTTATGCCGCTCTCGGTGCCTACATGCTTTCGGGCTCCCTGGAAAATGCGGTGGCGATGCCGGAAATCACCAGCGCTTTGGAAGCGTTTGGCACCGTTGGTCGGCCGTTTCTATTCCCGCTCACTCTTACAAATGGGGCCACGGTTTCTGAGCTGTCGGGCGTTGTGCCGCCGGGAATAACGTGGAATCAGGAGGCGCATTGTTTCCAGGGTACGCCTACAGCTTCGGGGTTGTGGGAAGTCGGCGTCAGCGTATTGGGGAGTAGTGGGCAGGTTAATCGCACTCTGAAACTGCACATGGACGAACCGGGCATCCCTCTCCCTGTTATCAGCGGTCTTACGGGTACTTCCTTTACCTCGCCCGAGGCGCCTTGGTTTGGACAAGTGGTGACGCTCCCCGATGGCACCCGTGGCACGGCCGCCGTCTCTGGGCGCGTGGCCAATGGCGGTCTGAGTCGATTGCGGCTACGTGTGCCCGCTAAACGGATGGTTTCTTTCTGGTGGCAAACCTCTAGCGAAGCCGGGCACGACGGGCTGAGTTGCTTTCTCAATGGTGCCCCAGCCCGAGACGCCGACACCGGAAGTCTGCTCACGCAAACTGGCGAAACCGGTTGGGTGCAGCACCGTGTGCGTGTGGATGGAACGGCTTTGGCCACGCTGGAGTTCCGCTACACCAAGGACACAAGCCTCACTGAGGGGCAGGATCGCGGTTGGGTCAGCGCAATCACGATAGGGACGCTCCCCGTGATCAAAAAGATGCCGCTTTCCCAGCGACTCAGGCCTGGTGCGCAGAGTTTTTCCCTCACCGCCACGGTCGATAACGCCAGTGGGTTTCAATGGAAAAAAGACGGCGTTGTGCTGAACGACGGGTCTGTTGCCGGACACACGGTTTCAGGCGCGCAAACGTCTACTTTGAGTGTCGATGGGATTACGGCTTTTGATTCAGGCGGTTACACACTGGAGGCGAGGAATGACTATGACACGGTGGTCTCGCGTCGGGCGGATGTTATGGTCGCAGCGGCACCGGTGATCTCGCAAGCGATTGTCGTGCCGCCCGGCTTGAAGGTCGGGGACACGCTGCTCTTGAGTGTGGAGGCGGGAGGATGTACGCCCGTGTGCAGTACGTGGAAAAAAGACGGGCAAGTGGTGCGGCGCACTAGCGGAACTCTGTATCAGGCGAGGAATGCCACGGAGGCGATGTCAGGCTTTTACTCGGTGACGGTGTCCAACGCGTTTGGCAGTGCGAACTCGGCGGCGGTTTTAGTGGAGGTGAAGCCGTAGAGTGGGGACGCGGTCGTTGGGACTCAAGGGGAAGACTGGGAGGGTGGTGGCCGGCTCAGGCATACAGAACGCACGCCACGGGAAGGTCGTGAGCTTCGGTGGGGAGGCTGCCTAACACCTGGAACGCGTGGCAAATGCCTACGCTCAGGGTGTGGCGAGGCAAGGATGCCAGCACTCGGTCGTAATAACCGCCGCCTCGGCCGAGGCGCACTCCCTCTGTGGTGAACGCCAGGCCCGGAACTAGAAGCAACTCGATCGCCCCAAGATCCACGGGCTCTCCCGCCGTTGGTTCCCGTAAAACGCGGCTCCCCATAGCCTCCACAGGAAGGAGTTGTTCGGCATGCGTCGCAACCCGCCAATGGAGTGTGGTGCCTTGTATACTCGGAAAGACGAAGCGTTTGTCGTGGTGCTCCAATAGGGCGAGTAGATCGGGCTCCTCAGGGAGTGGTGCGAACAACCCGACGGTGCGCGCTCCAGCCCAAGCGGGAAGGCGGCGGATTTGTTCGCAGAGGGCAGCAGAGCGGGTGTCCCTGTGTGGTAGCTCCGCCCTGAGTTGGGCGCGCATTTGGCGGCGCAAAGCCGGTTTGGAGTGGGGCATGGCATCTGTAAAAATGAAGCGAGACGCAGGAGCGTAAAGCTGAGAATTCGAGTGGGTTTGGTTTTGCGTGAACGACACGATCGGATTACGCTGGTGCACTGTGGCAAACCGCGCACGCAGATGGTCTATGGCGGAAATCCGTAAGTCAGCTGTCTCCGGTGTTCAGGGTGCCGAAGCCGGGCCTGAGGAGTTGCTTGGCGAAAAAGTGGCGCTCAAGCCTGAAGCCGGTTGGATGAAGCGCAATCCCGTCACGGAAATTCTTCTTCCATCGCTCTTTAAGAAGAGAGAGGGCGAATCTTTGCGGCCAGAATGGCCGACGCTTGAGCCTCCGGAAGTCGCGTTGACTTGGATTGGCCATGCTTCCTTTTTGTTGCAGGCCGCAGGGTTCAATGTGCTGATAGATCCGATTTGGGGGAACTGGTTAAAAGGTATCAAGCGAATGCGTCATCCTGGTGTGGAGCTTAATGCCTTGCCAGGTATAGATCTGGTGCTGATCACGCATGCGCATTTTGATCATCTTGACCGGCGTACTTTGCGGGGCGTCGCGGCCAATCAACCGGTGGTTGTCCCGTTTGAAGTGGGCAATCTTGTGCATGATCTTGGGTTTCAAATGGTGCAAGAGCTGCATTATTGGGAAAGTTTTGAATTCGGTCCGCTCAAAGTGACTCTCACTCCTTGTCGTCATTGGGGGGCACGTATGCTCCATGACTCTCACCGTGGCTTTGGTGGGTACATCATCGAAACCGGAGGACGAGTGATTTATCACTGTGGCGACACCGCTTACTTTGAGGGGTTTGAAGAAATTGGACGGCGCTTTCCTGTAGATGTGGCGCTCCTGCCCATTGGCGCTTACGAGCCGCCTAGTCTGCGTCGGGTACACATGAATCCGGAGGAAGCCCTTGACGCCTTTGTGAGGCTCGACGCGAAGTGGATGGTCCCCATGCACTTCGGAACCTTCCGGCTTTCTTACGAACCTCTGGATGAACCGCCCCGACGTCTCCTCGCTGCCGCCCGCGCTCGCGGGTTGGAAGGGCGCATCGCCTGGATGCAGGAGGGAACCCCGGTCGTGTTTTAAGCGGGATCAAGATGGGCCTGCATTGGCTACGATCCGCCGCTGGCACTCCCGGCGGCGAGGGCACGCGCTTTTGCCAATCCGAACCTCCCTGTCTATTCCGCCACCAGCGTCCCAGCCCATTCGGCCAGACGCACGCAGAGGGCCGCACGCGTGGGCAGGGTTTGGAGGGTACCCTCGGGATTGAGCAGGCCGAAGCCCTCTCCAAAGGCGTGTCCGTTGATTATGCACAACGCTGAATGGTTTTCGCTCAATTGCGTGCGCCCTTTTTCCAACGCAGAATGCGTGTCCCCTTCGAGCTCAAACTTCCAGCCTACGATGTGTGCTCTTGGAAAAAGGGTGCTGAGTTTGGGAAGGAGTTTGGGGGCGGGCGTCAGGGTGAGTTCTAGGCCGGGATGGCGGCTGGAAATTTTCCGGGCCTCGAGGAGTTCGCCCTCAAGGGTGCGCACGCTCGAGACCTCGTAGTCGGCAAGGGCGGCGGCGTGGAAAACAGCGCTCACGTGTTCTGGCTCGGGTTCGGAGGCGAGGAGGGCCGCCAAATCGTGGTTGGTGGTGAACTCACGCACGGCGATGTGGGGACCCTCTGGATGGCGATGGGTGGCGGCGCTTCCTTTAAGGCAGGTGACCTGCCAGCCGTATTCGGCGAGGCATTCGGCGAGATGCACGCCTAGGGCTCCGGTGGAAAAGTTGGTGATACGTCGCACCGCGTCGATGGGTGTGATGCTGGGGCCGCAGGTGATGAGAGCGCGGGGCTTGTGCATAGCTAATGACGATTGATGCGGCCGGAAGGGGAGATTTTCCATGTTTTATTATCGGTGCTGTGTGCTATCTTTGTCTGTCTTACCCACCCCCCGTAGCTACCTCTACCCCATGCCCTCACTGAAAGGACTGCTTCTTTCGCTTCTGTTGTGTGCCGCCGCCTTAATGCAGGTCGGCTGCCAAACGACGGATCTTCGCTATAAAGATGAGACCGTCTATCTAGGGGGCTACAATGCCCGAGATGGGGATCGTAAAAATTTCGACAATTACTCCCACTGGGACGGCGACGGAGTGGCGGGAGCTCCCAGCTTAGTCATTCGCCTAAGCCATCAGAGGGCTTACTTTTACAAGGCGGGCGAATTGGTCGGCGTATCTACCATTTCCACGGGCCGCGAAGGTTTCGGTACCCCACGCGGTAACTACAAAATCATTCAGAAAGATAAAGACCACAAATCCTCATTGTACGGTGATTATGTAGACGCCAAAGGCGGCGTCATCAAACGGGACATCGATCGTTCCAAGGATGCGATGCCGCCTGGAGCAAAGTTTGACGGCGCAAAGATGCCGTTTTTTATGCGGATCACCGGTGGGGTGGGGATGCACGAGGGTTTCCTGCCAGGCTATCCGGCCTCGCACGGGTGCATTCGGATGCCGCGTTTTATGGCGGAGTCGTTCTTCAATAGTGTGGAAGTCGGCACGCCGGTGACCATTGAACCGTAGCGTCCTTATCTTCGCCCTCGGCTAAAAGTTCTTGCGCACTGTTCGTCGGTAAAGCCCGGCTAAAATAGTTTCCAGCTACTTCGTCCCTTGGCACTCAACTAGCTTCCCCCGCTTCGGGGGCTAGTTGCGTCTTTTGCCCACTCGTCCGCCCGTCCGCTTTTTTCTCCACCCACATGAATTCTAGGAAAGCCCTTGGTTTGGCTCAGGCGTCTCACGATCGCGATCGTGAGCGACTCACGCGTGTTTCGCGCCTTGAGCCTCGGCCCTTGCACCCCATTCTGCGCAGCCTCTCGGTTTTGCTGGTCATGGTGTTGACGTTGACCGGTCCGGTGCCGCAGTCCGCCTTCGCTGTTGGTATTGACGCTACCGGCACAGTAAACGTGACCGACAGCGATTCCGGCGAGGTGCTGCTCTCCAACTACAGTGGGCTTGTCACGGTGCAGCCCAGCGCGAGTGGGTTTACCACAGGGATTTTGACGCTCGGCGCAGGCTCCCTCTCGACAGTTTCCTTGGGCGGCCTTGCTTTCCTCCAGACGGCGGATGTGAACTCCTCGTTTAATATCGCTGTGGCTTATGGGGATGGCCTGCCACCGCTCATTATGGGTACGCTGGGGCTTAGTTTGCCCTACGGCATGAGCCTGACTCTCGGCACGGTAAGGCTGTCGGCCAACCAGCAGTGGACTTTGACGCAGGATGACGTGAATACACCGACTTCTGGGGGTGCCACATTGGGATCTACTACATCGCCAGTCCGAGTGGAGTCGAGTGCCCAGTCTACTCGAACGCTCACGGTGGAGACGAATGGGATTGGTGACTCCAATAACGGGACTTCTCCCTCCGAGGCCTTTTTGGATGTTGGTCCTTACGTGAACATTCAGAAGACTGGCGCGGGTCGATTGACGTTGCTTGTGACGCCTTTTCAGAGTTACTCCGCGTTCACTGGAACGCTGAGCATCGGCGCGGGGACTGTGGAGATTTTCGATGCATTCATGGTTGGCTCTGGCACAGGGAGTGCGGTGACTTACCCGACCTTGGTGTTCAATGATGATCGTGATACCAGCATTGCCACGCTTTTGATCAGTGGGCCTAATGCTATTTCAAACGTGTCTAAAGCCACGACTAACTCGGGCTACGGTTACATCAAGAGCGGATTTGAATCTGGGGTTTTAGAGTTCAACATTGCCGCTGGAACTTCGGTGAGTCTGTCCAACACGTTGGCTGATAATGGCGACTCTAATTCAACATTGGCTATCCGCAAAACGGGCGCTGGTTATTTGGAGCTTGTGCCGAGCACTTCGATCCCAAGCACGTTCACAGGCGGCTTATCATTGGAGGCGGGTATTCTCGGACTGGCAAGGGGCAGTGCGGTTTCTGCCAGTGGCGCGTTGGCTTCGAGCCCATACGGTGTGGGTGTCGTTACAATTTCGGGCGGAACGCTTCGGGTGGCTGCGAGTACGGGCATTTCTTTGGCAAACGCTCTCACTTTTGATGTCGCGTCCAATTCCTCCGCCACCTCGGTGGCTGCAATTATTGATGGAACTCTTGCGAGCAATCTCCTGACGGTGAATGCAGATGTTACCGTGAACGCTAATACGGTGCTTACTGTAAATTCGCCTGTAAAGTTTGCATCCGGGCTCACTGGAACCGCTAACCTAATCAAAACCGGCACATCCACCCTGACCCTGACCACAGCGAGTGCGTCTGCCGTCGATCCGATCAACTCCGGTCTCGTCGTAATTCCCTCCCTCACTTTGCGCCAGGGCACCTTAGCTCTGAATCGCGGATTTGATGGTCCCACGGATTTAATTTTTGACGCCGACTCCTCCACGACTACCCGGCAACTCACTGGCGGAGGCTCCCTGACTTCAGCGGTCTCTGGTCTTGGGAACGTAGCGCTTTCGGCTGACTTGTCCTATGCGGCCTTCAGTGCAACAGCGACCACAGTCGATCTTAGCGGCGCATCGCAGACAACGGTGGGTGGCGGCTCTCTGGGGCTGGCCACAGCGGGCACGGTCACGCTGAGCATCAACAGCGGTACGCTCGCCTTGGGCAGCCTTAGTCCGGCGAGCACTCTGCCTGCCGCCCTCCTCAAGAGCGGGACAGGCACTTTGCAGCTCAACGGCACTTCGCTTACCATTAGTGGACTGGGAATCTCGGGTGGTACGCTC
Source organism: uncultured Spartobacteria bacterium (assembly GCA_903916085.1). Taxonomy (GTDB): domain Bacteria; phylum Verrucomicrobiota; class Verrucomicrobiia; order Chthoniobacterales; family Chthoniobacteraceae; genus Chth-196. Next base: position 30,683 of record CAIWVL010000043.1, on the reverse strand, counting down.
CGGTTCAGTCCGTCGGGCGCACTCACTTTTGGAGGCACTTTTTTCAGTAGCGGCACCTCCACGGTGAATGTGGATTCAGGCTCAAATGTGACGTTGAGCGGTAGTGTCACGGGCGCTGCGGGGTTCGCGAAGCTTGGAGCGGGTACTCTTACTCTCAATGGTGCGAGCACTTACAACGGCACGATCAATGTGGGCGCAGGAACCCTCGCCTTGGGAGGCTCTGCAACTTTCGGGGCAACTTCCAAAATCGGTTTCACAACAGGCGGCACAGGACGACTGCGCCTTGGCGGCAATAGCGTCGCGCTGAGCTTGGCTAGTACCTCGGATACGACGCCTCTGATTGAAAACGGCAGCTCCTCCGCAGCTGTCCTCACGTTGAACGGCGACACGACTTATTCCGGTACCTTCCAGGACGGCATCGGCGGTGGGTCGCTTTCGCTCGTGAAAAGCGGGACAGGGACTCTGGCGGTGACCGGCACGGCCAATACGTACACGGGTTCTACCACCGTCAGCGGCGGTAGTCTGACGGCGGTTGCAGGCGCTTTGGCCACTACGACGAGCCTCGTGGTAAGCGGTGGTACCCTCAGCATCGTGGACTACAAGTCCTCCGCCACGCTGGCGATTTCCTCAGGGCGCGCCAGCATTTCAGGCAACGGCCTCACTCTGAGCGGTGCGGTCAGCAACGCGAATACGACCGCTGACAGTCTCCTTTTCAGCGGCACAACCGGTACTATTACGCTGAGCGCAGGCCTGACTGGAGTGGGGAGCACACGGTTTGCAAGTAACGCAGACCTCGGAAGCGCTCTTTCTTCCGGAAGCGTGACGGTTGGCGGCAGTCTCACTCTAGGGAGCCTCAGTGCTGGTGTGCTCACCGTTGGCGGCGTGGCCACGTTGACTTCGGCGACTGGCGGCACTCTGAATTTGAACGGAAGCACCAGTTCGATCGGTACCTTGAGCGGCGCAAGCGTTGTTCTGGGAGCGTCCGATGTTGTGACGGTCTCTTCCGGTACGAGTTCAGGAGTCATTTCGGGTTCGGGTGCCTTGACTAAGGCGGGAACGGATACGCTAACATTCACAGCCGCCAACACCTATACGGGCTTGACTACGGTCAGCGCCGGGACGCTTGCCGTCACCGGTAACGGCATTGTCGCTGGCGCCGTGGCCAACAGTGGTCGCCTTTATTTTAACAGCACTAACGATCGTATTTTGAGCGGCGCTCTCACTGGCGCAGGCGCTTTGGAAAAGGCTGGATCCAACACGTTGACGCTCAGTAACGCCTCGGGATTTTCGGGAGCGAGCACGATTACTGCCGGAACACTGGCGGTTAACGGGCTCATTGGGAATGGTGCCATTGCTAATAATTCAACCTTAAGCTTCATCTCAAGCTCGGGGACTTACTCCGGCACTGTCTCCGGTACAGGCGTGACCCTCCTCTCTGGAACGGTGGGCTCTCCTTTGACTCTCACGCTTGGGAGCGGCGGTTCATTGGGTGGGACGGTTAAAATCGGCAGCTACGCGACGCTGACTATTGCGAGCGGCGCGAGTTTTACAGGGAACGTGGAAGTCACGGGAGGGACGCTTAATTTGGGCGCCGCCAACGTGTTTAGTGTCACCTCAAAGTTGACGATTACGACGGGCGTGGTCGATCTGAAGGGCTACAGTCAGTCGATCACCGATATCACTCTTACGGGTGGAACGCTCAAGAGCACGGGAGCGTCCGCAGTGGTGACCTACGATTCGCTCACGCAGGGGGCCACGACGCAGTCCGGTTCAGTCACCTTATCGCAGAACTCCCGGGTCGAATTGATCACTAACGGTATCCGTTTGACCTCTGGCATTCTGGGCAACCTAGCCTCGGGCACGCTCGGAGCGGGGACGATCGCATCAGGGACATTGGTGACAGGCACCTATCAGTTTGTGGAGGCTCGTGCTTCTTCGACGGGTTCGACCCTGACTTTTGACAAAGCGGTGGTCGCTACGGGCTCGGTCACGGCCACAGTTTCTGGCGGAAGCGCCAGCGCATTTGCCTTGGCGGTTAACGCGCCGGTGACGACTCCTCTGATGGACGTTCAGAGTGGCGTTTCCGCTAGCTTTGGTGCCAATGGCACGCTCGCGACTGGCACGCTCCAGATCGAAGGCGACGTCAGCCTCTCGGGTAATAGCAAGACCTTCACCAATATTTCCTTGAACGGCGGTTCTCTGCGCAACGGCACGGCCGCTTTCACCGCGTTGAGCGCCTCCTCGGGCTCGCTCGCAGCAACTCTCACCGGCTCGGGTGACATCACCAAGAGCGGCACGGGTAATCTGAGTATTTCTGGTGCGAGCTCTGCCTACGCAGGGACTCTGCGCCTCACCGGTGGCATCGTTACCCTCGGAGATGGAGCCGCTTTGGGGAGCGTCGCAAAGGTCAGTTTAGAATCTGCGAGCGGGACTTTGCAGCTAAATGGGAATAGCATGACCCTTTCTAGCCTTACGGGATCTGGAGTTGTGGAGAACGGAAGCAACCAACCCTCGATCTTGACGCTGAACCCCACGTCCAGCGCTATCTTGGCTGCCACCTTGAGAGATGGTTCTGGCGGCAGTTATTTGTCGGTGGTGAAGGCGGGTAGTCAGGCGCTCAACGTCACCGTTAACCAATCTTACACGGGCACCACCACGGTGAGCGCAGGCTCCCTTGTGTTGGGTTCGGGCGTTAGCCTCAATTCAACTTCCAGCATGGAAGTCACCGGCGGCAACTTGGATCTGGGAGGCAACTCGCAGGCACTCCAGATGTTTAGGCTCAGTGCCGGGACGGTTGGCGGAGGCACGCTTCTAGTTGATTCCGTCTACACCCTGACCTCAGGGGTCGTAAACGCTGTGTTAGGGGGGAATGGCTCGCTCACAAAGAGCGGCACTGGTGCTGTCACCCTCAACACACTTTCCACTTATACCGGCGCCACGACAATCAGTGTCGGTTCGCTCAGTCTCGGCACAGGTGGCCGACTAGGCTCCGCTGGTTCGGTGACAGTCAGCGCCGGTGGTTTCCTGGATCTGGGCACTTCCTCGCAGACTCTCGCCAATGTCGTCCTCTCGGGCGGTGCGGTTTCGGGTGGCACGATCTCTTCGAGCACGGGATTTAACTTTGATACAGGAACAGCGAATACGGTGCTCAATGGCAGCGCGAAGCTTACCAAAAGTGGGACGGGTGCTGTCACGCTGGGTCAGGTGAATGCTTACTCAGGCGGCACTGAACTCACGGCCGGGATCCTCACGGCCGGGGTGAATGGTGCCCTGCCAAGCGGCGGCACGCTGACGGTCGGCGGGGGCACGCTCGCTCTAGGAACGACCACGCAGTCCGCGGGTGCCGTGGTTCTCACGGGCGGTTCGCTTACCGGCGGTACCCTCAACGCCACGGGTTACAGCCTCAGCGGTGGGACGATTTCGACAGTGCTCGGCGGCGGGTCTGCGGCACTCGCAGTGAGTACGGGGACGGTTAATTTGAACACGGCGGCTACTTACGGCGGCGGCACTACGGTGAACTCGGGCAAGCTCGCCCTTGGGGTGAGCAACGCGCTGAGTTCTACTGGGGCAGTCTCGCTAGCGGGCGGTGAACTTTCTCTCGGAACAACCTCGCAGACCACGGGTGCCTTTACGCTCACAGGCGGCTCGCTGACGGGCGGGACCTTGACGGGATCTTCTTACACACTCCAGGCAGGCTCTGTGACGTCGGTTTTGGCTGGCACTGGCGCGTTGGTGAAACAGAACAGCGGCACAGTGGTGCTTTCAAGCGCAAACACGTTCAGCGGCGCGACCACAGTGAGTGGCGGTACTTTGTCTGCCACAGTCACGGGTGCATTGGGTAGCACGAGCAGTATCGCTGTGAATGGAGCTTCTTTGAGCGCGGTGGACTACAATCCGAGCGCGACTTTGAGCCTGAACAGCACAGGCAGCGCGACGATCTCGGGCGGAAGCCTTTCCCTCGCCGCCATCACCAACGCAGACACGGCGGCCAACAGTCTGTATTTCAGCGCGACAAACGGTACGATCACTCTGGCGAGTCTCTCTGGCGCAGGCAGTACACGCTTTGGTAGCAATGCACGCATCACCAGTGGCGGCGTCACCGGCGGTAGCCTTATTGTCGCCGGACTGCTCACTTCTGAAATCAGCGGTGGAGCCGTAACAGCGGGTTCGCTCAGCACTGGAACACTCAGCGGCGGTGTGGCGAGTGTCACGGGTGCAGCGAGTGTGACTACGGTTTCTAACGGGTCTCTCACGGTTGGCGGGGTGGCGACTTTGGGCAGTGTCAGCGGCGGATCGCTTACCTTAAACGGGGCGACCAGCAGCATCGATACGCTGAATGGCGGGTCAATCGCCTTGGGTAGCAGCGACAAGCTGACCGTCCTTGCGGGATCCACGACAGGCCCGATCAATGGCGGTGGTTCGCTCATTAAGAGCGGCAGTGGCACATTGACTCTCGGTGGGGCAGTCGCTCTGACGGGTGGCACGACGGTTCGCGCGGGAACGCTTGCCGTCAGCAGCACCGGCAGCGTTGCGGGTGCGCTTTCGCTTGGTGACTCTACGACCGCCGTTACAGACGTTCCCACGCTTTTGCTGAACAACGTCACCAACTCCAGCCCGATCACGATCGGCTCCGGCGCGGCGAGCGCTTATACAGCAACCCTGGGTGGTTCCAATACAAGCGGCACCTCTGTGTTTACGGGTGGCGTCACCCTGAGCGCGGGTTCCCTGAACGGCGTTCTCTTGCAGGCAGCCACGGGTGGCACCGTTGATTTTCAGGGTGTCTGGACAACCAACAACAAGCCGGTCACGGTCGGTTCGAGCGGCAACGCCGGGACGATCAAGCTTTCGAACGCGCTGGCCACGACAGGATCGCTCAACATCACGAACGGCAGTACTGTTTTAGCTGGCACCAACAACGTATTCAGCACGACGACGCCCGTGAACATCACGGCGTCTACGCTGGATTTGGGCACCTTCAACACCACGGCGGGAGTGGTGAATTTGGTGAGCGGCAACATCACAGGCGGAACCCTTACGGGGAGCCTGTATACGGCGCAGTCTGGGACGATCAGCGCGGTTCTGGCTGGCACAGGCGCGTTCAGCAAGACCGGTACAGGCACGGTGACACTCAGCGGTGCAAACACCTCTTACACAGGAACTACCACCGTGGCTTCCGGTGGAACGCTCGCCTTCACAGGCAACGGTACAGTCGCCGGAGCGATCGTAGATAATGGTAACCTGAACTTCAACACGAGCGTGGATCGCACGCTCGTTGGTGTCATTTCCGGCACGGGTTCCCTTGTCAAAGATGGCGCAACAACGTTGACGCTCAACGCAACGCCGACTTACACGGGAAAAACGACCATCTCCGCTGGCACGCTTTCTGTGACCGGCCTCCTCGCGAGCTCGCTCATTCAGAATGACGCAACGCTGAAATTGAACCTCGCCAGCAGCGGCACCTACACCGGAACGCTTTCCGGTAGTGGCACGACGCAACTCACAGCCAGCGCAGGGGCGGTCACGCTTTCGCTCGGCAGCGGAACCGTATTTGGAGCGACCACGAGCACCGTGCAGATTAATAGCAATGTGACTCTGTCCTTGGCGTCAAACGTACAAATGTTCGGCAATGTTATCCTCAATGGCGGCATTTTGAGCGCCAATGCGGCAAATCTTTCCACCGACCCTTCCAAGCTGACCATTACGAGTGGCGCGGTGCTGCTTACGGTCGATTCGTCCGTGACGCCGACCACTGGCATCTACGACATCCAGCGGGGAATCGCCGCCGTGTTCACTAGCACCGGCTCGCTCTCTAGCGGCACGCTCCAGATTGAAGGCAGTGTAAACCTTTCCGGTTTGAGCAAGAGCCTCGGCGGCATTTCGCTACTCGGCGGCACGCTTAGCACGGGTACGCTCTCGGCAGGCTCAATTGCCACCACCGGTGGCGTTGTGTCCACCACACTGGGCGCGGGCTTCGGCGACATTACGAAATCCGGTTCCAGCACGTTGACAGTCTCGGGATCGAGCGCCGCCTATGCGGGAACTCTCCATTTGAGTGACGGCACGACGGTTTTGGGAAGTGCCACGGCGCTGGGCGCAGGCAAGGTCGCATTTGAAGGGGCAGGGGTCACGCCGGTCCTCCAGATGTCTGGCAACAACCTGTCTCTCTCCACTCTTTCGATTGCAAGCGGTGGTGCTGTGATTGAAAATACCTCGGCCACACCCAGCATTCTGACGCTTAATCCTTCGGGTGCTCTTGCTTATGCCGGTACGCTCCGCAATGGCGTGGGCGCGGGCAGCCTGGCGGTGACGATGTCTGGCACCGGCTCGGCGACGCTTTCGGGAAGCCTTGGTTATACAGGCGGAACCACGGTTACGGCCGGTACGCTCGTCGTAGGCAGCGTCCTGCCAAGTGGCGGCAACGCCACCGTGTCCGGCGGTGCGCTGGATTTGGGGGGGCTCGCGCACACGGTGGGAGCGGTGAGCCTCTCGGGCGGCTCGCTTAAAAACGGGACCCTGACCGGCACCAGTTACGCCGTCCAGGCAGGGCAGGCGGATGTCATTCTCGATGGTTCAGCCACGTTTACAAAAACGGGCAGTGGTCGCGCAGTGTTATCGGGTGCAAACACACTGACAGGCTTGATGCAGGTTCAGGGCGGGACGCTCGCGGTAAGCGGCAACGGCAAACTCAGCACGGGTTCGCTCAATGTCAGCGGCGCTGCCTCGGTTGAGCTTGGTGCCACGAGCCAGACGGTGGCGGCTGTCACCTTGACTTCCGGTGCCATTAACAATGGCTCCCTTACGGGCAGCAGCTATGCGTTGCAGTCGGGTGTCGTGGGCGCTGCCTTGCTCGGCACGGCTGACATTGTCAAAACAGGAGCTGGCACCGTGGTTTTGAGCGGCGCTAACAATGACTCCGGGACGACCGATGTGCAGGGTGGGACCTTGCAGGTCAGTGGGTCCGGTCGCCTGACAACCGGTTCGCTCAAGGTCAGTGGCGCTTCCACTGTAGACTTAGGTGCGACGAGCCAGACGGTGGGGGCCGTTCTTCTCACGACGGGTTCGATTAACAACGGGACTCTCGCGGGCAGCGCCTTCGAGGTGCAATCCGGCGTGGTGGGCGCTGTTCTCGCAGGCAGCGGAGCCATCTTGAACAAGACGACCACGGGGACGGTCACCTTGAATGCCGCGAACACGTACGACGGCGGCACGAATCTCGCAAGCGGCACACTGATTCTCGCAGTCAACAACGCTTTGTCTAATTCTGGCAGTCTGAGTGTCAATGCGGGTGTCCTTTCTCTGGGAACCACCTCGCAGAGCGTAGGCACTCTGAATCTCGTGAGCGGTTCCATCGCTGGGACGGGTACGTTGGTAGCGACCGCGTTCAATTTGCAGTCGGGTGCGATTAGTGCGGCGCTGTCTGGTTCCGCAAACCTGACGAAGACCACTCCAGGGAGCGTGACTCTCAGCGGTGCGAATGCGCTCACGGGTGCCACCAGCATGCAGGCGGGATCCATTGTGCTGTCGGGCAACGGTTCGATCGGCACCAGCGCTCTGACTCTCGCAGGCGCCTCGACGCTGGATCTCGGGGGCAAGACGCAGACGGTGGGAACGGTTACGCTCACCTCCGGAACGATCGCGAACGGGACCCTTACGGGCGCGAGCTTTAGCCTCGACACGGGTGTGATCAGCGCGGTCCTTGCTGGCAGCGGGACGCTGACTCAGGCCAACGGCACCACTACGTTGAATGCGGTGAATACGTTCACCGGCGCGGCGACCATTTCGAGCGGCACGCTCATTTTGGGCAACGGTCAGGCGCTGGCGAACGCTTCGAGTCTTGCCATCAATGGCGGCTCCCTGAAGTTTGGGACGGGCGTTGTTTCTGGCACGCTGAAGGCCCTCTCAGGCAATCTCACCTTGGTAAATACGGATGGCACTGCTGTTGCGCTGACGCTTAATGCGGCTGCGGATAACGCGTACTCCAATGCCCTGAGTGGCTCTGGTTCGCTCGTGAAAACAGGGGCTGCCACTTTGACGCTGTCTGGCGTGAACACGTACTCCGGCGCTACGACGGTAAGCGCGGGGATCCTCGTGACCACCGCCGGTGCTTTGGCCAACACGGCGAGCATTGAGGTGAACGGAGCGACTTTCCAGGCGGTCGACACCAACTCCACTGCAACTCTGAGTGTGAATGGCTCAGGCACTGCTACGGTTTCCGGGAGCGACCTGTCCTTGGCTGCGGTAAGCAACGCGAACACCACCGCGAACAGCGTCAATTTCACGGCTTCCACAGGCACAATCACGCTGGCTGGCCTCGCTGGACTTGGCTCTACCCGCTTTGGAAGCAACGCCAGGGTCAATGGTGCAGGAATCAGCGCAGGTAACGTCACCGCTGTCGGATCGCTTGCTGCGAACATCTCCGGTGGTTCCGTGAGCGCTGCGAACTTGAGTGCAGGCACTCTGAACGGTGGCACGGTGAACGTGTCGGGTGTAGCCGATGTCACCACGATGAGCGCCGGCGCCCTTGCCCTCAACGGCACCGCAGGCACGATCAACACTCTCAACGGTGGCGGAATCGCGCTTGCTACGACGGCCACGCTCACGGTGCGCTCGGGTTCTTCCTCCGGGGTGATCTCCGGCAGCGGTTCGCTTGTAAAAGCTGGGACCGGAAATTTGAGCCTCACCGGTGCCAACACTTACTCAGGCAGCACCCAGGTCAACGCAGGCAGTCTCGCCACGGGTTCTGGCGCGCTGGCGAACACAAGCGCGATTTCGGTCAACGGCGCATCGTTGAATGCGGTGAACTATAACCCGACTGCAACCTTGAGCGTAGATGCCACCGGTACTGCGCGTGTCTCCGGCACGAACCTCACCGTGGGCGCTCTTTCCAACGCCAACACCGCAGCCGACAGCCTCGTTTTCAGTGGCGCAACTGGTACGATCACCGCAGCAAGCCTCTCGGGCGCTGGTAGCACGCGCTTCGCGAACAACGCCACCATCACGACTGGCGGCATCTCGAATGGGATCGTGACTGTCGGTGGTTCGCTCAACGCCGACATCACGGGCGGTGTCGTTTCCTCCGCAGCACTCACGGCCACCACGGTAAGCGCAGGCAGCGTTAACGTGTCCGGCGCAGCGAATGTGACGACGATCAGCGGCGGTGCACTCACGGTCGGCGGCGTCGCTACACTAGGCACGGTTAGCAACGGAACGCTGGCCTTCAACGGTGCAACCGCTTCGATCGCGACCCTCAACGGCGGTGCGCTCACTTTGGGTGCCGCCAATCGGTTGACGGTTTCCGCCGGTTCCACAAGCGATCTGATCACCGGCACGGGCACCTTGATTAAAGCTGGCTCCGGTTCGCTCACACTTGGCACGGTTCCAAGCACCACCGTCGGAATCAGCGTCACTGGGGGTTCCTTGATCTCTGGCAACCTGCTGTCGAGCGCGCGCTCTGTAGCCGTTTCTTCTGGAGCGACCTTGAGCCTCTCTCTGGGAACTAACGCCAACTTCACAGGCGCTCTCTCTGGTTCGGGTACGACATTGCTCAGCAGTAGTGCCGGTGCGGTGACCCTCACCCTCGGCGGCACGGCGACCCTCGACGGGTACATTACCCTCGGTAACAACGTCACTTTGGATCTCTCCGGCACGACCAGCAACATCTTCGGGCCCGACGCGCATTTGACGCTCCAGAGCGGCGCGCGGTTGCTCATCGGCGGAACAGAGCAGGAGCTCCTCTCACTCAACATCGCCACGGGCGGTCAGTTAGTGGGGAGCACCACGTTGAGCACGGGCAAGATCCTATATGGCGATCTGCCCTCGTTCGTCAGTCAAGACAACGTCGTCACAGACACCTCTTTGGTGAGCGGAACGGTGGCTTTTGAGGTGCTGACCAAGACACAGTTGCTATCCCCCGGTACGTTAAAGGTCACCGCCGGTCGCGTGGGTTCGGGTACCGCCAACATGACGAACCTACTGCTTGAGCCTGAGCGCGCCACCACTCGTGTCCGTATTGATCAGGCCGTGAGTGTCGGGACCGGCAGTGTCATCGCACAGGTGAACAGTGGCAGTGGCGTGGCGACTGGCCTCGTGTTTATTGACAATTCTGTCACCGCTCAGTTGTTCCAGATCGGCACCGGAATCACCGCCACGCTCACGCAGAATGGCACCATCAACGCTGCAATCGTGGATAACGGAGCTTTCGTCGTCGAGGTCACTGGCGCAGACAAAACCATTTCCCGGGTTATTTCCGGTACGGGTAGTTTGGAGAAAACCGGCATCGGCACGGCGACCCTTTCCAGCGTCAACTCTTACTCTGGAGCGACCACGCTTTCCAGCGGCGTACTGGTCCTTGGCAATGCCGCCGGGTTTGGGACAGGCAGCGTCGTCTTTAACGGTGGCGGCATGCGCTACGGCACGGGCGTAACCACAGACATCTCCAGTCGGATTGCCGCGCTGGCCTCGGGAACCTTCGCGTCGGTGGATACCAATGGCAATAACGTAACATTCGCAAGCGCTCTCACTGGCGCAGGTGGGTTGACGAAGTCTGGCTTAGGAAACCTCCTCCTCACTGGCAGCAACACCTTCTCCGGCTCCATTGCTGTGAATGCGGGAACGCTCCAGATCGGTGCGTCTGGTACCACCGGCTCAATCGCCTCGGACGTGACCATCGCTTCCGGCGCTGTATTGCGCTTTGCCCGTTCCAACAGCCTTGGCTTCAGCAATGCGATCGGCGGTGCCGGTACCGTGGAAAAGACCGGCGCGGGGACCACGACGCTCTCGGGTAACAATACATTCACCGGTGGCGTGGTGCTCAATGACGGCGTGTTGGCCCTGGGCGGTTCCTCCGCATTGGGCACCTCAGGCACCTTGAGCTTTAATGGCGGTACTCTGCAATTTAGCGGCACGAATGCGGTGGATTATTCCAGCCGGATTTCAACCAGTGCGGGTCAGTCCGTAAAGATTGATACGAATGGCATGGCTGCGACTTTCGCCGCAGCTTTTGGCGCGTCCGATACCACTTTGCTAAAAATGGGAAGCGGCACGCTTACGTTGACGGCTGACAACCTCTACACGGGTGCGACCACGATCGCGGCCGGCACCCTGGAGTTGGTGGGTAATCAGTCTGGGCACAGTGCAGTTCTCCTCAACGGTGGGAACTTGCAGTACACGTTGTCGGATGCGCAGGTGGCTGCGGGTACGGTGACGTCCAGCGCGAGCACGAATGTGGTGTTCTCGGTGGCGTCTGGGAGTGCGACCTTTAATGGGCTCGTGACGGGTGCAGGGTTGTTACAGAAAAGTGGGGCAGGAAGCCTGAACGTCAGTCAGTCCCAGACCCAGACGGGTGGGGTGACGGTGGGCGCAGGTACGCTCAACTTGGGCACAAGCGTGCGCATCGGGGGAGCGATCAACATCGCTTCGGGTGCTGTTTTGAACGCCTCGGCAGGTATTCTCGATCGGGCCGCGATACTCAACATCGCTGGTAACCTACAACTGGGGAATACCACCACGTTCGTGAATAGTATCAATCTTTCGAGCACTTCCACAGTCACTTTGTCGGCAGATGTCGCAAGTAATCCTGACGCTTTTGCAACACTATACGCTGTGACCGTGACAGGCACTTTGGCTGGTGGAACAAATTCAACCTCACAGGCTTTCGTGGGCACGTTCATCCAGCCCGCGAACGGGCCGGCAACCATCGGCGGACCGCTTCGTGGCTCTGTAACGGGGATTCCTTCGGGCTCTATCCTGAACTTGCAAAGCAATGGCGGCTATCGAGTTACCCTTGACGATACGATGACGCTCGGTTCCCTCACGGCTGATTCCGGAGTCAACTTGGCGATCACTCACGCCGTTAATGTCACCGGTGCCGTCGCGATCAACGGCGGAACCTTCACCTTGAGCTCTTCCTTGAGCGCAGGCTCCATCCAGTTTGGCGGCGTCTCGGCAGTGAGTGGCACGCTGTCCGGCACAGCGAGCATTACTGCGACGAAGTCTGCGACAAGCGACGGTTCGATCAACGTGTTGGGCGGCTCTAACCTCACGCTCTCCGGTTCCTCAAGTATCACTGCATCTGAATTAAGTGTGAAGGGTGGCGCGATTGTGACCTTGAACAATCCCAACGCCTTGCAGAATGTCGGTGTGATTCAAATCGGCACCGCGAACTCTGGAACGCTGACCATTGCCGCCGGCACATTGAATCTCGCCAACAACCAGATTCTGAAGGGCACAGGGACTATCAACGGCAGTGTTAACGTGGCTTCCGGATCGACGCTAAGCCCAGGGAACTCCCCAGGGACACTCGCGATCGGGAATCTGACGGTGGGCAGTGGCGGTCAGCTAGTGCTCGAACACGGCAAGGGAACCAACGTGGATCACCTGACCGGGACTTCACTCACGTTTGCAGCGGGATCCACACTGGTCGTTGTAGACTATGATCGCAGCTTGCTCAGCGGTGGCACCGTTTACCAGCCCTTCCTCGGAGTCACCACAGTCACGGGCACGGCCACAAATGTCGAAGTCCGTGTGCGTCTTGGCGCCGACACCGGCACGGTTGGCGACACTGGGGTCACCTATCAAACTGCCGCATCTGCTGCATACAGCGCGACGGTCGTGAGTGGAACGGTGACGGTCAACCGCTCGCCGCTACAGTCCTTGGGCAGTTTCAACGGGAACGTCCAGAAGTTCGCCCAAGCCGTGAACGCTCGCCAGTTAAGCCTCGCCTCACAATCAACCTTCAGCGTTTCCGCTGTGGACGAAATCGGCACGGGAACAACCCGTTCACTCGCGCTGTCCAATCTCGCCTCGCAACTGGCTGCTGCGAATCCCTCGGGTTACGCAGAACTTGCCGGGCTTAGCACTCAGCGGACCCTCAATGTGAACCAAGGTTTAGTCGGCCATTTCGCCAGCCTCCGCGCCGGGTTGATCGACGCAGCAGAAGGCGAGTTCAACTTGTGGACGACCGGATACGGCACTTGGCAGAAGCAAAACGGAAACGCTTCCATGGGCACCGCTGGTTATTCTGGCAACAGTGCCGGAGATCTGTTCGGGGTGGAAAAACGCCTAGGCAACCTTCTCCTCGGTGTCACCGGAGCGGGCGGACACACAAGCGCTAGCTTCTCTAACGTCTCCGGAAGTGTCTCTACGGACTCCTGGCACGGAGGTGCTTACGCCACGGCGAACGTCGGCCATTACGTCCTGGAATCGGGCGCGTTTTACGGCGGCACGGACACCACAGCGCGCCGTAGCATCAACGCTTCCGGGTTAACGTCCCGCCAGGGCCGTCTCAAGGTGAGTGGCTCGGAGTGGCTCTTGCACGCCGGCTTGGCCAGACCGCTTAATGCCTCTGAAAAGCTGACCATTACGCCCTCCGCTCGTGTCATCGCACAGGGCCAGACACTGGACGGCGCTCAGGAAAGTGACATGGGTGGGTTGGAAGTGGCGACTGCACGCCAGAAGACGTACACGGTCCTGCATCAGGTCGGCGTCGAAGCCCGCCGCAAGTTGACCGTGGCCTCCAAGCCCGCCACCGCATCGCTGCAACTCGATTGGATTCACGATTACAACAACAAGGGTAAAAACCTCGATATGACCCTCGCTAGCGATGCCACCACCACCGCAGCCTTCAAAGGCTCCGATGCCGGTGCCGATGCTATCCGTATCGGTGGTGCCGTGGAAGCGGCTCTCACCCGTCGCAGCACCCTGCGTCTCACCTTGGACTACCAGGCTCAGAGCAAGGCCGCTGTTACCAACGGCGCAGTGTCTGTAGGTTACGCCTTCTAACCGGTGGTAAGGGTACCGGTGGCGGTGCTTTAATCCGCACCGCCTCTCAGCTTCCAAAGGGTTCACGGCGGGGAGCCGGTGGTTGAGCGTAGCGACACCACCGGACACGACACCAGCACCCCATCGCACTCGGGCAGGAGGGGGGCGCTGGATGGGTTAATGCGTGTAGTGACTGAATCAGAAAACGCTCACCCATTCCCCCCTTTTCCCTGAAGCACCCATAGGCTATACTCCGCGCCCTATGTCCAAGACCGAAAAACACGAGTTCCAGGCTGAAATTGCCCAACTCCTTGAAATCGTCATTCATTCGCTCTACACGGAGAAAGAAATTTTCGTCCGGGAGCTCATCTCTAACGCCGCGGACGCTAATGAGAAACTCCAGTTCCTCCAGCAGACCGCCGGTAACGATCTCTTTGAGCCCGAACGTCCCCTCACGATTTCCGTCACCACGGATGAAGAAGCCAAAACCATCACGATCACCGACACTGGCATTGGGATGACCCAGGCTGAGTTGGTCGAAAATCTCGGGACTATCGCACACTCCGGTTCCAAGGCCTTTCTTGAGCAAATCAAACAGAGCCAGGGTGATGCTCGGCTGATCGGGCAGTTCGGCGTGGGCTTCTATGCTGCATTCATGGTAGCTGATACGGTCACCGTGAGCACCCGCTCGTATCGCCCCGATGCCCAGGGCTATGTCTGGACCAGCGATGGCAAGACCGGCTACGAAATGACTCCCGCGGATGATCTCCAGCGAGGCACCAAAATCGTGCTACACCTGCGCGACGAAGAGTTCGCGAGCGGCTACCGCATTGAGGAAGTCATTAAGAAGTACTCCAACTTCGTCTCCTTTCCCATCGAGCTTAACGAAAAGCCCGTCAACACCATCCAGCCGCTCTGGACGAAAAACCGCTCCGAAATCAGCGAGGACGATTACACCGAGTTCTACAAGTACATCGGACACGACGTGGATGCGCCGCAGTATCGCCTGCACTTCAACGCTGACGCGCCGCTATCGATCCGCGCGATCCTGTTCGTGCCCGAGCGCAACACTGAGTTGCTCACGATGAGCCGTCAGGAGGGCGAGGTGCATCTCTATTGCAAGCGAGTCCTCATTACGCCCAAGGCCAAGGGGCTATTCCCTGATTGGCTCCGCTTTTTGAAGGGCGTGGTCGATAGCGAAGATCTCCCGCTCAACATCTCCCGCGAAACCATGCAGGACAGCGCACTGTTGCGCAAAATCAACGAAGTCCTCACCAAACGCGTCCTCAAGTGGTTGGAGGAAGAGGCCAAGGCCGATACCGCGAAGTACGCCAAGTTCTTCGCGCAGCACGGTCATTGTCTGAAGGAAGGCGTTGCCACCGATTGGTCGCACAAGGAGGCCATTGCCAAGCTGCTCCGCTTTAAGAGTTCCTACACCGAAGGCGAGGCCACCACTTCCCTGGCCGACTACATCTCCCGGATGCCTGAGGACCAAAAGGAAATCTACTTCCTCCACGCCCCTGACCGCGAAGCCGCTGAGGCCAGCCCCGATTTTGAAGCCTTCCGCGCCAAAAGCTGGGAAGTGCTCTTCTTGGAGGACCCTCGCGACGAGTTTGTCCTCGAGCATCTCCACTCCTTCGAAGGCAAGAATCTCGTGGCCACAAACAAGGCCAACATCAAGCTGGATCGTCCTCAGGACCGTTCCAAGAGTCTTTCGGAGGACCAGGTTTCTGGTCTCGTGACCTTCCTCAAGGAGGCTTTCGGTGAGCGGGTTTCCGAGGTGCGCGCCAGCGAACGGCTCGTGGGCAGCCCGGCTGCCGTGCGTGAGGCCGGTGGCGGCATGAATGCGAATATGCGTCGCATGATGAAAATGATGGGTAAGGAAGACTCTCTCGGTCTTGCGGAAAAGCCCGAGTTTGAAATCAACCCTGACCATGTCATCGTAGCCGGCCTGGAGCGTCTTAGGCACACGGATGAACCCTTGGCCAAGCAGGTGGCCACGCAGCTTCTCGAAAATGCGATGGTATCCGCAGGATTGATTGAGGATCCGAGGGCTGTTTTGGGACGGTTGAATCTTTTGTTAGAGAAATTGTTGCCGACAAACAGTTAAGGATTGGTAGGCCCTTGGTGAAGGGAATGTAAATAACGCCCCGGTTGAGAGCTCGACCGGGGCGTTTTCGTGTGTGCGCCTGCCTTCTGGGTCCCCGTCCATCGCAACCCCTGATTGCCAATCGGCACAAACCCTGCTTAAAGACAGGGCGTCTATGACCTCTCCGAATCCCCCCGGAAAACATCTGCGTCTCCTCGCGTCGCTGCTGTCCCTGCTGCTCGCCTGCGTTGTGTTTGGTGGCCTCGGCGCGCCGGTCGCCCGAGCGGCGGAATACATGCCGCGAGAGAACATTTATTCGCAGCCTAACTCGTTCTTTTTGCGGAGTTCCATTACGGGGTTGGTACAGCCCACGGTGGTATTTTCCATTCCTAATGTGCCTGCTAATGTTGGGGCCGATGTGATTTGGTACAAAAACGGCATTCTGCTAGAGCGCCAGACGGTTGATCCTGCTGCACCGACTTCGACCGCAGCGGTTCCGGGCAAGGTGGTTTCACTGATCGTCACTGCCACAGTGGCTGGGCAAACGATCACTTATCCGGTGGTTTATGATCCCCTGGCAATCGACGTGAGTACGGGGAAGTACGGTTATTACACCGATCTCTCTAAAGACCCGACGCAAAGTGCAAAGCCGCTGGTCTTCGCCTCAATGCTTTCCCTCGACGGTTCGAGTGACATCTCTGGTATCTATTATGCGAAAATTGGCACGGGCTCGAATTACACATACACAGATACTTTTGAGATCAATCAGATCCCGAGCACGCTCGATGAGTCGTTGACCATTTCAAAGCCCCCTCAGTCCCAGTCCAAGTCTACGGGAGCATCCATGCAGCTCTGGGCTGACCCCAAAAATGATGTTTTGGGTCTCATGCGCAACCCTTTTGGGGTCGCGTTAGACAGCAAAGGTTATGTGTACGTCGCAGACACCCTGAACCATTCTATTCGGAAAATCAGTCCAGGCGGCCACATGACCACCGTGGCGGGTATCGATGGAGATAGTCAAATCTATCGACAATACTGGAACTCCGCGAAGGGAGCGTACATGCGCATTGGCTATGAGCGCTACGCAGTCAGCGGCTTTACGGACGGCTCTTCCAATCAGACCCCGGGGTCGGGCTATCGTACCGGCGCGTATTCCTCAGATAATCTTTCAAGCCCGCTCAACACCGAGCCGCTTTTTAACAGTCCAGAGGGTCTCGCCGCCGCTAATTTTGGCACTCTCTTAGATAAAACACTGGTGTACGTCGCGGATACCGGAAATAACGCCATTCGCAAGGTCTTAATCACCTCCGGCACGACAACGGTGACCACCCTCTTCGGTGGGCCTGCCGCCGGTCCGTTGCCTTCATTGGCGGCCTCTTCCTTTGCCCCCACCTTCTCTGACTTGAAGTCGCCCCGTGGCGTTTTCTTTCGCGGCACCCTGGATCAGAGTGCGGTGTCGAGCGCAGCCCCCGGGCTTTTCGTGGTGGATTCGGACGATTACACGATCAAAAAAATCAACATAGGTTTGAACGGAGATTTGCTTACGGAGATCAAGGAATCTCCGGTGAGTCTCACTGCGGGTACCTATACGGTAAACGTCAACGCTCTGACAACGGGCACCCTGATCGCGCCGGGGATGCGGGTGGATGGCGATGGGATCTCCCCCGGAACAGTTGTGACCCAGATTGTCGGCGGCACAGTGACCATCTCTAAGCCAGTGCCCGGTTCAGTGGACTTAACGTTCTCGCAGACAGCCGTCCAGACCTTGGGTACCCTCACAGCCGGGACCTCAACCGTGGCCGTATCAGGGTCCAATTTTTCAAAGATTGGCACCGGATTTACTGTGTCCGGCGACTGGTTGGCCACAGGGACAACCGTGACTGGAATCACCGGCGGAACAGCCACGGGCGGGACTGTCACTCTTTCGCCTACCATTCCTGCGTCCGGTTCTCTGACCTTCGGACAAACCGTTTCAGAGAGCTCTGTCGCCTTGGCGAGCGGTACTGCGCTCGTCTCAGTGTCAGCAGGGACCGGCAATAAGCTTTTCGTAGGCATGAACGTGACCGGTGAAGGTCTGGCCTCAAACACGACCGTGACTAACGTGCGCGTGCTCACTGGGGGAGCGACCGTGACTCTGTCTCCGGCTCTGCCGAGTGCTTCAATTTTGACCTTTAGCCAATCTATCACGGACCCCACGGCAAAGCTTGAAAATGGCTCTCAGTTGGTGACGGTTTCTCCCGTTTATTCCGACTACATTTACCCTGGAATGACTGTGACCGGAGTCGGGATCTCTGGAACCATCACGATTCTTAAGGTCACGGGAAATACGCTCGTATTGTCGTCGCCAGCCTCCCTATCTGGGACCAGTGCGCTGACCTTCTCGTCCACCGTGGTTACGCCCACGACAGTGACGCTGACTCGCAACTCGAAGACGCTTTCCGTTTCATCTCTTGTCGCGCCGAACATCTACAAAGGCATGAGGGTCAGTGGTGAAGGAATCGCGAGCGGCACCAAAGTCACCGCCGTCAGTGGTGCCACAATCACCATCTCAACCGCAATCCCAGCCGTTTCGCGACTGACCTTCAGCGCCACGTTTCAGCGTGGTCCCGTCACGCTTACGGCGGGCACCGCACAGATCTCCTTGGCAGCGCTTGCAGCGGGTACGTCCAACATTCAATCTGGAATGACGGTCGCCGGAGTCGGCTTTCAAGTTCCCGCCGGTACGACCGTGTCCACCGTCACCGGCGGCACACTGAAAACCGTGACGCTTTCAAACAAGGTGCTGGCCTCCACAAAGCTGACGTTCCGTAGTGCCACGACGAAGCCTGCCGTGAATCTAGCTTCAGCCACCGGTCAGTATGTCATCGCCCTTCCAGTGTCCACGGGCACTTCCGGCATCACCACTGGCATGACTGTCACAGGTGAGGGCATTTCCACAGGAACGACGGTGACCGCGATTTCCGGCGGATCGGTAACACTCTCCAAGCAGGCGCTCACAGGCGTTGTCACCTTCGGTTCAGTGGTGACAGACACGGGTACGCTGGTAGCTGGGACCAGTGCCGTCACCGTGTCTTCCACGGATGCTGCCGCCCGGCTCAGTCCTGGGATGAGCGTGCGAGGGAACGGCATCGCTTCTGGCACCACTGTTTCCGCCGTAGACACAGACACTGGGACAGTGACGTTGTCCAAGGCAGTGCCGACCTCGCTTAACTTGACGTTCTCCAAGTCCGTATCGGCCGTCGGTACTCTCGATCAAACGCAAAATGGTAAACTGTTTGTAGCGGGGGGAACGGTGGGTATGTCTCTGGGAATGTCCGTTTTCGGAGAGGGCGTCATGCAGGGGACGACTGTGACTGCCATCACAGGTAACACTCTTACGCTGAGTAAAAATACGCCGCCTCTGAATCCCACGAGCGCCTTTAATAGCACAAGCAAAGCATCCACGGGGACGCTCGTGCAGGGTATCTTAACAGCCGGAACCAACACGATCACTCTCAGCGGTGGTGCTACCGGCTTATCCGTAGGGATGACCCTTACCGGAAACTTCCTGAATGCAGGGACCAAAATTAACGCGATCAACTCTGGCACCTCAGGCTCTAGCATTGTCATTAATGGCACTGCGACGGGCTCGGGCGCCTCTAATCTATTTGCCGCGATTCCCGTGTTCCCTGGGGCAACTCCTGGACAGACCACCAATGTCGCCACGTACGGGTTGCAGCAACTCGTGCAGACCACCGGCACAATTTCCGCAGCGGGTGCCTCTTCCTCGATCGTCACGGTCCCGATTGGCGTCACGGTTTTGCCTGGCATGAAGGTAAACTGCGACGTGTTGGGATCTGGCACCCTGAGCGTTTTGAGCGTGTCTGGGACCGCGGTGACGCTCTCCGGCCCACTGGTGCCCTCCACGACCACCCTCACCTTTGGTCAAATGGAGTTGGTTGCAGGGAATGACAAAATCCCAGGCTGGCAAGGGGTGACGGTGGATGCGACCGCAGCCAATTTCTACACGCCTCGTGGCCTCGTTGTGGATGATGACGAAACCATTTACGTCGCAGATACCGTTAACCATGTCATCCGAATGCTCAGTAAATCGAGTGGTGCATGGACGGCTCGCACCATCGCAGGCTTTGTAGGTAGCCGGGCCACCGTCGATGGAATTGGCACTGACGCACGTCTGGCCTGGCCGGAAGGGCTCGCACTCGATAGCGCTCGGCGCATCCTTTATTTTTCAGAATGGGGAAGTCACTCCATTCGGCGCATCATCCTTCCGCTCTCTGTAGATGCGGCCGGGAATGAAGTGGATAACCCCTACGTGGGCGGCAAGCCCAACTGGACCGTGGATTCAGTGGCGGGCACAGGCAGTTACGGGCCGCAGGGGTCCACGGATGGAACAGGGCTCGGTTCTGCCGCGTCCTTCTACTGGCCAGGCGGCCTCGCCTTCGACGCGACTAACCCTAGCGCAGAACCGATGGGCAGCGTATTCGTTGCCGATAGCGCTAATCATGTCATCCGAAAGGTAAAAATCTCAGACTCATCCACCACTTTAGGGAAGGGCATCTCCTCCACCTTCGCAGGTGTGGTGCGCGTCGGAGGAAATCGCGACTACGCTGAGCGCCCAGAATACACTTATCAGTGGTGGCGAAATGCGATGCCCATTTCTAATGGACAGCTGAATGCCTATACGAGCACCGTCACTGGGGCAGATACCGACACTCTCCTCGTCACGGGACTCCAGTACGCCGATGCCGGTGCGTACACTCTTAAAGTGACCAATACATTTGATGTATTCCGGGAAACCCCACCAGCAAGTGTTTACGTAGATACGAAAGATACCCCCAAGTTCAAGGCCCCTGGATATCATCTTTATGACTCAGCCGGGGTGGAAATCCTGGACTCCGCGCATTGGCCGCTTCAGGGAAGCTCCGTGTCCCTTTCCGCAGACATTTTCCCTGCGGATCAGGTGTCTTATCAGTGGTGGGTTGCGGAGGACGTGGCCAACGATGACGGCACCTACGATTGGGTCGCTCTCGATCCCAGCGGTAAGGCGGTTTCACTCCAGCCGGGAGTGCCGCAGTTGCTAGGGCTTCAGGCCTCGGCTACGGGTGCCGCAACCTCGAAGCTCACGCTCACCAACTTGCAGGCCGGTCTGGTCGGACCGCCCAGTCTCCGGTTTAAGGTGGTCGCTTATGCCTTTGGCAGTCTCACCCCGTTAAGTACTGTGCTGCCCGATTTCACGGACGTCGCCGATGGATTAGCTTTCACTGTGCAGTCGCCCGCCGTACTTCTCGACCCCTTCCTAAACGCGACCGGCGGTACCTACACCAATGCTTTGGATTACACCCAGAATGTGCAGGGATCTCTGTCTGTCGTTGCAGGTGATACCATTACTCTGACGCTTCCGGATGGTGCCCTTCAAGGCTTCCCCGATCCTGTAGTGACCTGGATGCGCAAATCCACTCTCGGTGGGACAGCTGTTTCTACCGGCCAGACTGGCACCATCTTCACTCTGACGACCTCAGGGAGCTCGAAGGGCTATTATTTTGCGTCGGTCGCCAATGGCGTCGGAACTTCGTTGCAAAGTTGGGCGATCAACCTGCGCGTACAGACAGATCCGTATGTGTCCCTAACCCCGTTCGGTCCGACTGACACCGTGCAGGCGACCAATCCAGCCAATGCACTCTTGGTGCCCTATGTCTTGGACAAGAAGCCAAACGCTTCTTTCAACGATGACACCAGCCTCACTTTATCTGCCGAAATCGATGCGTCAGATTATCCTTCCGATTACAAGTGGAGCTTCATTCCCAGCGGTTCCAGCACGCCTCTCACCTTTGCGGACGCAACTGACAACACTTCGCAAGTGCCCAATGGGGTGAATTTTTCGGCACCCACCCAAGTCACGGGCAGCAAAGTGGCGATGACCTCAAGCATCTCCAAGGCGACTCTCCAGATTCCGCAGATCTCCGACGATGCTTCCGGCGAATACCGTTTAAAGGTGACGGTCACGGCGCCGGGGAAAACGCCGGCCACGCAAATCTGTAGTTGGAAAGTAACCGTGCGTTACTTGCCTAGGCTTTTGTCTAAATCGTTCAAGGTTAATGGAATCCAGCTTCCGGGCGGCGCGACAAGTTCGGGGCCGCTAGATCTCAGCAAATCGCCCTCGGCGCAGTTGAGTGCTCAATTTAAGTTATTTAGCACCAATACAACGTTCTCGTATGCCTGGCGTAAAAATTTGTTCCCAGTGACGATTGATGGAGTGAAGCACGCAGTAAATGTGACTCCTTCCACAGGCAAAACTGGTAATAAAACGATTGATCTTAACCTAAATGAAGTAGCTTCAAGTGATGTAGGTACGTATCGTTTGGAGGTCACGAATGACCTTGGGACTGTCATTTTGGGGGCTTACAGTGCCGGCGAAATCCCAGCTTCTCTTGTCTCTTCCGACCTCGCCGGTTGGGGAATTGCGGCCAGCGGTGCCCCTTCTATCAGCGTTCAACCAAGCGTGAAGATTGTGAGCGCCAGTGCGATACCCTCGGTGTCAGTCGCGGGTACAGCTCGGGCTAATGCGGGGCAACAGGCTGCCATTCAGGTGGTTGTATCTGCCAACCCGACACCTGATTACGTGTGGCAGTACAGTAAAACCACTGGGGCGACTGCCAGTTGGTCCTCCATAGACGCAAATGTTAAGACAGCCAATGCGTTCAACAAGAGTACAGGTACTTTGGGTAGTTCTATTTGCCAACTTCCCATTCTCACTGCGGACCAATCGGGTTATTACCGTGTAACCGTCACAAACAAACTTGGGTCGGTTCAAAGTAAGGAAGTTCAACTTACGGTGGATGGTGCCTTGGATCCAATAGTCGGTGCCTCGTCGTTAACCACTGTTGCGGTGGGTGGACGGATCACCCTCAGCGCATTGAGCTCGCTCACTCGCACGGTATTCAACGCTTCGGCATACACGTTCCAATGGAAAAAAGACGGCATGCCGATCTTAGGCGCAACGGACGCCACCTACACCCTTACAAGTGCAAAGTTTGGTGATTCCGGATCTTACACCGTTGTTGTGACCGGCTCTGGTGTCACCAAGGAAAGTGCTAAGCTCGCACTGAGCATTGTTACCGCCTCTGTTTATTCAACCACCACCAACACGCTCTGGCCCCTCAAATTTGAGGACACGGACAAACTACGATCCTTCAGCTACGCACCGCGCCTGGCAGCGGTGGCCGCCGGAACACGTGTCACTCTAACGGGCACACCATTCACAAACGAGATGGTGTTAAGATGGTCCGTAAAGGATAGCGCTGGAAACGTATTGGCTGTTTTGCCGAGTAAGAACGCAGGCTTCATCATGCCTGCAACGGCCGTGACAGTAACGCCCTATGTCGGGCGTTCGCCTGCCGGAATTTACTCCGGGCTGCTCTCTTTGGATCAGCCTTGGGACAATACTTCGGTCGATACCGAATGGGCTTGGCCTTCTTCCGCCGCTCAGCCTGACACCTCACGGTTGCGTGGCTACATCCGGTGCACGATAACCTCGCTCGGCAGCGTCAGCGGTCAGATCAGCCTTGAAAATAAGACCTACGCCTTTGTTTCTGCCTTAGATCAGAACTTGAAAGCGCGGTTCTCTATCAGCACGACGGTGTCTGGATTAAATATCCCCTGGGTTATTACAGGTACCGTTGCGCTTGATCCGACAGATACAAACCGTATTGCCGGTTTCACCGACAACATGGTTCATGTGACACTCAGCGATGCACTCCTTCCGAACTCCCTTCCAGCGATCAGCGCAGGCCAGTCCTTGTACTCCGCTGCAGCAGGGAACAACGGGTCGCGTCAGGGCGTCATTAACGACATCGTCGCCGCTGGGGCTAGCGTCCCAGGCATGGTTGGTACAGACACTTCCACCGGCGTTCTGAAGTACACGGCGGGTGTTTATCGCGAGATCGCCGGAGTTACCGATGTCAAAAGCTTCGGCCAGGGAGGGGTGCTTTCAGTGGATGTCAGTAGCTCCCAAGTCGCGACCGTGCTGCTCAAACTGCCTAACGGTAAATCCTTCACCTTCAGTGGTTATCCCGGACGCCCCACCACATCCGATGGCGGGGACACTACGAAGTTTGCTCCCGGGGCGACTTCCACTCTTTCAATGAAGGCAGGGGAGTCTTTGTGCGAAGCGCTCTTGCGCGTCACTGAAAGCGCCTCATTACCTCTCTGGCTTGGGGCAGGGGACTCCGCCGGAGAGCCTGTCCTGGGTGCGTTGCTCCTGAGTGGGGAGGTCCTGGACGGATGTCTCGGCGTCCTATCCAAAGACACAGTCAACGGATTGTCGCTCTACACGCAAAATTATGTGTTTGGCAACCAGTTCGATAACACCCTCACGAACGCTCAGCGTGCTGCGCCATTTACAAACACTGCCAGTATTCAACTCGCCACCGTCTCGGACACCTACGCCGTCGATTCTAACCCGATCGCTAAACTCACTGGACTCGGCACTCAATACACCTACGTCGCAGGCAATGTGCTTAATAACGTTAAGCCCCCCGATGTCCCTAGCTTCTCTTGGACCCCAGACTGGAATACTGGCTTACTCCAAGGCCAGTTTAACGAGCCGACCATTCGCTACGTCGACGCGCTCACAGCGTATAGTCCAAAATTTGCTGCCTCCAAGACGGCGTTGAACTGCCGGTATTACAGTGTCATTATTCAAAGTAACTTCCCTGCGGCTATCCTGCCTAATTCTGACGCAGGTGGAGTTGGTTTCATGATTCGCGGCACGGCAGCTGAACTGTACAACACAACGTTGGGCTCGGGCGATGTGGAGCACGCGACTTTGAGTATCTCAACCGGCGTGAGCATCGACACTCCACGCGTGGAGGCTCTCCTGATCAAGGCAACCGAGCCTTACTAGAAGGCCGTGTGGCATGGCGGATTTGGTTCTTTTAGGTAATCAATGCGAATTTCAAAGTAGTATTGCTTCCTAGGCGTCACTGGGCGCAATCTTACCACATCCTCATGCAGCCCTCCCGCTCCCCCATCGGAATCATCTTCCTAACGGTTTTTATTAGCATGGTCGGCTTTGGGATCGTGATCCCAGTGCTGCCGGTTTACGCGAAATCGGAACCGTTCCTCCTCAATCCCACCCAGCTCGGCTGGCTCGTCGGCATCTTTTCCCTCGTGCAGCTCTTCGCAGCTCCCCTGTTTGGCAAACTCTCCGACCGTATTGGCCGGAAACCCGTCTTGCTCGTGAGCGTCATCGGCACCGCCATCGGCTTTTTCGTGATCGGCAAGGCTGAGGCCGCCTGGATGCTTTTTCTCGGACGCATCATTGACGGTGCCAGCGGTGGTAACATCGCTACCGCCCAGGCCTGCATCGCCGATGTCACGCCCCCAGACAAACGGTCTCGCGCCATGGGTGTCATCGGGGCCGCTTTCGGTCTGGGGTTCATTATGGGTCCGGCTTTGGGTGGCATCCTGGCGAGTTACTCGCACACCGCCCCGTTCTACGCTGCCGGGGCCCTCTCGATCATCAACGCAATCCTCATTTGGCTCCGGCTCCCAGAAACTTATCCCGCGCAAAAGCGGGGTGAATTTCGGGAACACGCCTCTCTTGGCGAGGTGTTCGCGGGGGGCCGTGGCGGGTTTATTTCGCTATTGTTAGTCGCCTCATTGCTTTCGACGACGGGGTTTGCGTTCATTCACGTGTTGTTCGCGCTGTTCTGTGGGGATCATTTCCAATGGGGGCTGCGCGAGACGAGCTACGCCTTTGCTTATGTGGGAGTGCTCGCTGTACTGATTCAGGGCGGGTTGTTGCGTCGACTTTTGAAACGAAACATCGAAAAGCAGTTGGCTGCAATCGGTGCTTTGTGTCTGGCGGGCAGTCTGTTCTGGCTCCCACGGGTCTCGGGAGTGGGTGCCTTTCTTGGGAGCTGCGCTCTGATGGCGGTGGGGAACGGTCTCCTGACGCCCACCCTCAGCGGGATGGCTTCGCGTTACGTTCACGGGCGCGCGCAGGGACGACTGATGGGACTAATGACGTCCGCGGGAAGCTTGGGGCGGTTTCTCGGCCCGGCGTTGGCGGTGCTGCCGTTGCCGTTGAGTTTCTCAGAAATGGCACGCCCCCTGATGGGTGAGATGATGACTTCTGTTCAGGCTGGTTACCTGCAGGCATTCACTGCCGCCGCTGGACTTGTAGCGGCCTCGATGATTTGCGTTCTTCTTCTTAAAGTGCCTTCCCAACCCGTGGAGGAAACTCCGACTCAAGTCTAAGCGCCAAGCCTTCCGTTGTTTAGGTGATGAAGATCCCTTTGGAGGACTCTTTTGTAGACGTCTTGAGGAAGGCCATGGTCGGCCTCCTTAAGTCCGACGCCCTGGTCGCTGAGAAGGCGGGTCTACAGGTCTCGGCCGTCGTGGCTCTGCGCAATGGAGTCTGGGACGAACCCGTGGCACGCTCGGTCGCCAAGGTGTTGAGCCTCAACGCGGACGCCTTGGTTGCCCTCGCCGAAGGACGTTCTGTGCCGCCCGGAATCGAGGTGACGGGGTTGGCTGGATTTTCAACGCCGTTTGGCGACATGCTAGTGAATAGCTATCTCGTTTGGGACGCTACAGTGGGTGAGGCTGTCGCCTTTGATACCGGTGCGGATTGCTCGGCCATGCTTGATTTCCTCACCGCGCAGCGACTGAAACTGAAAGCCCTTTTCCTGACGCACACCCATGGGGATCATGTGTTTGAGCTAGACCGGCTGTGCGCTAAAACGGGGGCGACTGCTTTTGTGAACGCCCTTGAACCTTTGGACGGTTGCGAGCTGTTCCCAACCGGTCGCGAGTGGTCCGTGGGCGCATTGCAGATCGGGAGCCGCCTTACTTGGGGGCACTCCAAGGGAGGCACGACCTATGTGGTGCGCGGCCTCGAGCGCCCTGTGGCGGTGGTGGGCGATGCGTTGTTTGCAGCCTCCGTAGGCGGTGGCAAGGTCTCTTACGTAGACGCACTCCGCACCAACCGAGAAGAGATTTTGTCGTTGCCCAAAGAAACCGTCCTGTGCCCGGGTCACGGTCCTCTCACGACAGTGGCTTGGGAGAGTCAGTGGAACGCCTTCCTCGCCTAAGGTCGGGTGCAATTTGAAGGCAACGGGAAGCTACACCCTTGGCTCCGCTCCTTTTCCCTTGCGCTCCATTTGCTTCCCAGGAACCCCATGCTTCCCGGCTCACTTGCCAGCCACAGGCCCGCTTTCGCCACTGTGGCGCAGCCCAAATTCCAGCAACTTTGCGCTGTCTTCCCAGATCCCCGGTTTGTCGGTGTGCATCACTACAGCGATCGCCTCTTTGCCATCGCGGTAAGCCGAGCTCGCTAACACCTGCTGAGCGGGCACTGTGTACCCGGTTTTGATTCCATTGCAGCCTGAAAAGCGATCCAACAACCGATTGTGGTTTGTCAGTAACCGCGACCCTGAGGGTGCCTCCCACCGGGCTTGTTTAGTGCCGACAATCTGCCGAAACATCGGCTGCCCCATGGCCGCCCGAGCGATAATCGCCAAATCACGTGGAGTGGTGTAGTGGCCCGGGTTGTGGAGTCCGTGGGGATTGGCGAATTGTGTGTTTGTGCAGCCCAACTCTCTGGCGCGTTGAGTCATCTTTTGGGCGAAAGCTTCAATGCTCCCTCCGTTGTCGCGCCCCAATGCGGCGGCGACGTCATTGGCACTCTTGAGCAGTAGCCCGTACAGCATCTGGCGGCGTGTAAACTGTTCGCCAGGTCGGATGTTGAGGCTGCTTTCCCCCACTCGGGCGTCTTCCATGGTGATTTCCACCGTCTCGTCGAGGTGGCCCGCTTCAATCACCAGAAGTCCCGTCATGATTTTAGTCGTGCTTGCGGGAAAGAAACGTCCGTCTGCATTTTTCTGGTACAAAGGCCTCCCGCTCAACGTGTCAATCACGATAGCACCCCGTGCCGCGAGACTCAAATCATCGTCCTCATCTTCATCGTCGTCGCCTGACTCCGGCTTCTCCGGCGCGGGTTTCGGGGCCACTTTTTTAACGGGCTTCGGTTGATGTGCAGGGGCGTGCTTTTTCTTTGAAGCTCCTTCAGATGAAGCGGATAACGCTAGAAAAACGGCGAAAATGGGGGTGAACAATCGGCGCAAACGCATGGAAGCCCCTTATACTGCCTCAAGCCCCGAGATTTTTCCATCCACCATCATCCAAGAGATGACTCCGGGGTAGGCGACACAAGCGGCGGCCGCCTCTTCTGGATCTCCCGTAAACGGAATGGCGATCAAATCAGCCAATGCGCCAGGGGCGATGCATCCCAATTGGCCTTCTTGGCGGAGGGCGCGCGCTGGGGCCAGCGTTATGGTGTGGAGCAAATCTTCTGGAGAGAGGCCCAGTTCGAGCGCCTGGAGGCGACGTAATTCCGAGAGCAGGCTGAGAGAGTCCGTGCTGGCCAAGCTGTCTGTGCCGACACAGATGTTCACCCCCAAGCCGGCCAGTTTTGTGAAAGCAAAGTGTGGATGTTTGAAATAGGCGTGGCTGCCAGGACAGTGCACTACGTGTGGAAAATGTTCCGGTGCAATTGTTTCCAGAAGCGAAAAATCAGAGGCTCTGAGGTCGTTTAGGTGCGCTAGAATCCACCCTTTGCCAATGGCCCCATTCCGCCACAGCCAACCAAAGGGCGTGTCGTGCCCGCAATCGTGCATGGGACGGCCGAGCCCCTCCAAAAACTGATGCAACGCTCCGTTGCCGTCCGCAAACATCGCCGTTTCTTCCAAGGACTCTGACAGGTGGGTGGTGAGAAGCATCCCGTTCTGTTGGGCACAGGCGCGCGCGAGCCGGTAAAGAAGCAGGGAGGCCGTGTACGGTGCGTGCGGGTTAAGTCCAAATTGGGTGAGCGCGTTTTGGCTTTGGTCAAAGAAGGAAAGCGCCCCGGCAACAACCTCCTCGGAGGTGATCCGATGCCGGATGTCGATCATCTCATAGAACCACCAAGTCCTGAGGGGAGCTGGTGGCAATTCAGGGATCAGATCGGGAAACGCTGCCATGCTGCAGACTGTGGTGGTTCCGAAGCGCCGTGCTTCGGCATACCCACGACGAATGGCCTCCAGAACGTCCTCGTCCGAAAGCTGTCGCTTGATGGAATTGATTCTTTGTACCCATTCGGTGAACCCCGAGGGCGGAGCAATCGCATTGCGTAGCGTCGAGTAGTCCAGATGACAGTGCGCATTGATCAGCCCCGGCAGTAGCACTGCATCTCCCAACTCCACAACCGTCTCGCCTGTCGTCGGTAACAGGTCCGCCGCCCGGCTCACCTCGCAGATCCGTGCACCTTCTACCCGCACGGCTCCTTGAGCCAGAGCCGGACTGGTCATGGGTAAAACAACACGGGCCCGAATCAGCATGACGCTTTGTGCCTGGCGTGAGCGCATCTCGCAAGACCGGGCGTGTTGGATAGGGAGTTACGGGTGCAATGAAGGATCTTACGCGACATCCATGGGGATTAATGGTCTCTCACACAGCACTACAATGGTCAGTGCCTCCGGCTCTTCGGATTACATTTTCATTACGAGTCATCGTATTGCGCATTCTAGTGCCCCAACATGTCACCCTTACCTCTCCGCTACACTTCCATCGCCGCGATTTCCCAGCCCTTTCGGTAACGGCGGCGAACGCGGGCGTTGGCCTCGGGTTGATTGCTGAACTGAAGCTTTGCCGCGTCCCAGAGGAGCGTCGTCTTGGGATGAAATGTCGCCAGCCCACCCAGCAGCACCGTCTCCGTAAGAGGCCCAGAGTAGTCGAACCCAGCCGTCGTCGGTGTCCCACCCAGAATGGCATCCACAAACTGGAAGTAATGGTTCCCTCCGTCCATGCGTGTGTACTGGAAATCCTTGAAATCTGCCGTTGGGAAAAACTTGGGCCAGTCGATGTGCGGTAAAACCATCTGGCCTTTGGTGCCGATGAACACGGAACCTTGTTCAGGCAAAGGCTGACCTTCCAGCAGGGCCTTCACTTCCTCCGTGGGCCGGGCATCGCCGTCGTACCAGGTCACCGCCACCGTCGCGCCTTCCGTAAATGTGGTTCCCGGAAAAACATAGTGAATGATAGCGTTCGTGGCCCAGCTCCATTCGTTGGGGGCCGGGCCTTCGCTGCGCACGCTCAGGGGCGAGCCCAACTGCAACGCATCCACCACTGGGTCGTAGATGTGGCACCCCATGTCTCCAAACGTGCCCGTCCCAAAGTCGAGCCGCTTGCGCCACGCGCCCGGATGGTACGCGCCTTTCACAAATTCGCGCTGCCCGACTACGCCGAGCCACGTATCCCAGTCCAATCCTGAGGGCACCGGATCCGCCTGGGCGGGGAGGGGCGCGGAATCGCCCCACTTTTTGTTACTCCAGGTGTGGACTTCACGAACCTTGCCAATCACCCCAGAGCGAATGAGTTCCACGGCTGTCCGGTATTGGCCTGAGGAATGAATCTGGATGCCCATCTGGGTGTGGAGCTTTTTCTCCCGCGCCATGGCTGCCATGCGGCGGACTTCAAACACGTCGTGCGCCAAAGGTTTTTGCACATATGCATGCAGCCCTTGTTCCATCGCAGAAAGCGCGATCGGAGCATGCATGTGATCAGGCGTGCCAATGGTGACGGCGTCGATGTTGCGCGCCTCATTATCGAGTAACTGCCGCCAGTCCTGATAAATCCGGATCGAGTTGTCCGGGAATCGCTGCGTTAGCTTGCTCAGTCGGTCTAAGTCCACTTCCGCGACCGTCACAAGCTCGATGTTGGGATGCGCCAAGTGCGCATTCAGATCGGACCATGCCATTCCATTCGCACCAAAAGCCGCCAGACGGACTCAGATCGG